>JABWBH010000072.1 GCA_013360585.1 Phycisphaerae bacterium
CCGACGAACCTGGGCCATCGCCTGCGTGTGCTGCACACATCATTATCGACATCCCAGAACAAATCACAACAACAAATTGTTCATGTTATTGTTGAGCGCAACCTAAGATCGTTCCTTCCCTCGGCGTGGGCGCCAAATGAGTATTCGCGCCGCCAGGCTTCTCCGATGCCTTTGTGCCGACTACTCCGTGTCCCGGGACTGCGAGATCCTGCTTTGCATTTCGTGAGCCGGTCGATCGCGCCGCAAATTGGTTCGCGTTCAGAACTTGCGACCCCGCGTCCACTCTGCATGCGAACCAGAAGTCTTTGTTTAAGACGAGCCGTGAACCCCAGCTCCGTGCCTTGAGTCTGATGGTCTTCTCTCACCCCGGAACACTCGCACATCGCTTGTTACAGCTTCGTGATCATCAACGACACCAGATTGCCGTAAGATACGCACGTGTCATCGTTGGCGAAGCGCTCCACGGCGGCTTGGAGCGGACGCAAAGAAGTTCTGGTTCGCAAAGGGAATTCGCAATGATTTACGTTTTCAAACAGGCCTCGCTGTTGCGGGGGGGGTGTTCGTTCACAAGGCGGGCGCGGTTCGCGGTACTGCTGGTGGGCGTGTCGACGGGCCCAGTCGCCGCCGCGGGGGCCGATCCGGCGCCAACACGGACCGCCCCGCAGGACGGCCTGAAGAAAACCACAGAATCACTTCCGCACGATCCGATGGCGAGTTTCGCGCGCCTGGTCGGCGGCGAGTGGAAAACGACGGCGCAGAGCGGAACGAGCATGGTCGACACTTGTCACTGGGGTCCGGGCAAGCACTCAGGGCGCGTCATGACTCATGGCGAAGACGGCGGCGGCAATCCGTGGCGTAGTCTTGGGGTCGTGTACTGGCATCCGGGCCGCAAACAATTGCGATCCCTGAGCCTGAATCCCTATGAGGGAACCGTGTCGGAAGAGACGATCACGGTTGTCGGCGAGACCTGGGAAGGCGTCTGCGACCTTTACCAGAACGGGGTTCACCGTAAGATGGTTTCGCGATCCACCTTCGACGGTCCCGACAAGTACAGCACTCTCCTGCTGGAGGAAACCGCTCCCGGACAACTCTCGCCCCTCAATCAGTGGAACTGCGTCCGCTCCAGAACGTTTACACCGCAGCGCCCGATTCCAGCCGACAAGTCCCCGAAGTTTCCGGATCACCTCAAGGCCTTCGAGCCGCTCCTGGACCGCACCTGGAACGCCAAGGGACAGGCCAGGGGGGACTGGGGCGGGAATACTCTGGGGGTGTTCCACATTGAGACCACGTTCGAGTGGATTCCCCTCGCGAACGTGATCTACGCACGCTCATTCGGGCTGAGAGGAAACGGTTCCCCGACGCATCTGCTCGACACCTATTTCTATCACCACACCGGAACCGGCCGGCTGCGCTGCCTCGCGCTGTCTCATCTGGGCGGCGTGTACGAGGGGGATGCGACGGTGCTCGACGGCGGCGCCCTGCAATTCGATTTGACAGGATACGAAGGCGATCGCGTCGTCCCATATGTCGCGCGCCTTGACTTCGATGAGAACGAGACGCTGCGCCATCGCCTCTGGTCAGCCGAAGGCGCTGAGCGAACGCCTGTGCTCGACGCTCACCACAAAGCCTCCGAAATGAGCAGGAATATCATGGTGGTTTTTCAAGACAGGAAGAACAACTTCTGGTTTGGAAGCCATGTCCAGGGCGTGTATCGCTATGACGGTAAGACCATCACCCGGTTCACCACGAAAGACGGGCTGCCCAGCAACAGGCTTGAAGGAATTCAGGAAGACCCATCCGGGAATCTTTTCTTCACGACAGAAGAAGGCATAAGTAAGTTTGATGGGCAGACGTTTCGCACTTTGACCCCGGTCAAAAGCAACCCCCTCGATATGAATTGGAAGTTGAACCCGGGTGATTTATGGTTCAAGGGCGTTCAAGGCGCTGGCGCGGTCTGTCGTTATGACGGAGAATCGCTATACGGATTGGACCTGCCTAAAACAAAACTTGGTGACGATTTTGAATCCCTGTACCCCCTTGAAAAATATCCGTTCAGATCCAACCCTTACGGGGTATACACCGTTTATAAAGATAGGAAGGGTAATATCTGGTTCGGCACGGCGGCCTTGGGGGTATGTCGTTACGATGGAAAATCGTTCGCCTGGATTTCCGGAAGTGATGTCAATGAGCTCCATCACGGTCCCGCCAATGGGGTCCGCTCCATCATAGAGGATAAAAATGGAAAGTTCTGGTTCAGCAATACGTCGTATCTCTACGACGTCTATCAGAGCAGCGCTCCGGACGGTCGTAGAGACGGTCAGGGCGATCCGGCAATGACCTACCGAAGAGAAAAAGGAATAAGCGATCCGGATGGTCCGAAGGACGGCGGCGGCTTCGAGTATATGTCCATCGCAAAGGATCATGATGGCGTCTTATGGATCGTGACGTGGGGCGGCGGAGTGTATCGTTATGACGGAACAGGTCTTTCTCATTACCCTGTCAGGGACGGCGAAGAGACCATCACGCTGTTCTCCATCTACAAAGACAACCAGGGCGGTCTCTGGCTCGGGACGCACGAAGCGGGAGCGTACACCTTCAACGGAAAGACGTTCGAGAAGTTTACGGGGAAAACCACCGGCGCCCGTCCTCCAACCCCTGCGGAATGAGGTTCCACGGCATGCCCGTCCGCAATACATACCCAATCCCCGTCAAGCCATCCCGATCCTCCTTCCGCGGCCGTCGCAGGTCAGGGTTTCGCGTCGCCCAGATGCCTCCCGATCAGCGGTCTGGCGATGCGTTGTGCGATCTGGGTGGTGCGGGGATCGCGCGTGATCTGCATTGTCACGTAGGCGCCTTCCATCAGGAGGGAGAGTTCCTCCGCCAGCGCGGCGGGGTCGGCGGCGCCTGCGTAACCGGCGATTTCACGGATGATGTCGGCCATCGCCCGCTTGTGCTCGGCGGCGGCGCGATGCGCCGGGTCGTGCGGAAGCGGAAACTGCACGGCGACATTGACGAAGAAGCAGCCGTTGAAGTCGTCCAGCGAGAGGACGGACTCCAGCGCGGGAAAGACGGCCTCGAGCTGCCCGCGCGGCGTATCCCCGCCAGCCTTGCGAAGCGCGAGGCGGAACGTGTCCTTCCACCAGCAGTCGTGCCAGCGCAGAACCTCGACGACCAGATCGTCCTTGCTTTCGAAGTGGTTGTAGAACGTCGTTTTTGTAACGCCGACCGCCGCGAGAATCGCGTCCAGCCCGACGGCGTGGAATCCACGCTGGTAGAACAGATCGTGCGCGGCGCGGATCAGACGGTCACGTGTTGATTCACTCATCTCTGGCCTCGGATCAAGGGGACGCCCGCTCCTCCTGCCGCACCCGTGGAAGGCGGGTTCCTCGGCTTGCGCGTACATTCGACGCCTCGTCGTCGCTGCCGCCGGTTCGACGTTCTTGCTGACGCCGCGCATTCTCCGGATCCCCCGCTGCCGGGTACACCCCCTCGCTCCGCACGAAAAGGGGAGGCGGTCATCGTCTTCATTCACGCCACGGGTTGACTGGAAGTCAATCCCGCCTGCACCGCAAGTCAAGGTGCGAGGTCGTCAATCCGCCGTCTAATCCGATGGGTCGCACATGACGGCTCGCGGGCGCGGGCCGGTGACGACACGAGGTTCGCCCGGATGACGGGCCGGAGCAATCAGGAGCAATCCCATGTTAACGATGAGCGGGAAGATCAACGGGATCGACGTGGAGGGGCTGCGGGACATGATCGGCGCCGTGGCCGAGGACGGCGCCAAGGCCGGCGCGCGATTCACCGCGACCAGCCGCTGGCGCGGCGGGACGCGCAGCGAGACGGCGGTGGACGCGTGGGAATTCGGCGGCAAGACCCTGCGGCGCGGGTTCAACATCGTCATCGACGAACCGAGGGAGCTGCTCGGAAACGCCGAAGCGCCGAACCCGCAGGAGATGCTGATGGCCGCAGTGAACGCCTGCATGATGGTCGGCTTCGTCGCGCAGTGCGCCGTGCGGGGGATCCGGCTCGAGTCGCTGGAATTCGAGACGACGGGGCGCCTGGACCTTCGCGGCTTCCTCGGCGTCAGCCCTGACGTCCCGCCCGGATACGAACGGGTGGAAAGCACGATCCGCGTCCGCGGCGACGCGACGCCCGAGCAGTTCGCGGAAATCCTCGCCGCCGTGCGCGAGACCTCGCCGAACTACTACAACCTCACCCGCCCGATCCGCTTCGAGCCGAGGCTGGAGGTGAGATAGACCGTCGGCGCCGACATCAAACCCGCGACTGCCGCCAGCACCCCCGGCGACGTGCTCGCCCGTCTTCGTGACGGGCGAGCACATCCGGTGGATCAAGAAGATCGTCAGCCACAGCGGCGACCTCGCCGGGAGGTTCCGGTATTGGTACCTTGACCGGCAGATGATCCAGATGCGCGACGGCTCGGACAGGGTGCTGCTCCAGGCCTATTACGGCACGCAATACATCGACGAGCCGGTGACGCTCAAGCTCGAACACGGGTATTGCACCGTATCCCAGGACGCGAACTACAAGGCGACGACGCTCACCGACCTCGCGGGCCGCGTGCTCGAACGCGTCTTCTACACCGAGTACGGCCAGCCGATCATCGAGGTCGAATCGTGCTTCGGCGACTACGACGGCGACCTCGATACCACCGACTCAGCCGCAACCGACACCGCCGGCGCCTGTCGAGGTTCCTCTCCGACTGGCTCGTGCCGCGTCCTCGACACCGACCAGGACGGCGACGTCGACGGAACGGATTACACGACGCTTAACGCGTTGGTCAGCGCCGCCCCCTCCCCCCCCACCAACCGCGTCCACCACGCGCGACGAGCCTCGCCCGTGGGCAACATCTTTCTGCACCAGAGCCTCGTCTACGACGCGGAGATCGGCGATCCGTCTTTCTACAACGACCTTGCCACTCACACGACACCAGCATTCGCCCCCTCTATCGCGGCAGGGCGTCGATCTTGGCCGCCAGGATGAAGTCGCTTTCGGTGAGGCCGTCGATTTTGTGGGTCCAGATCGTCACGCCGACCCTGCCCCAGGAGAGGGTGAGGTCCGGGTGGTGGCCCTGCTGCTCGGCCAGTTCGCCAATGCGATTGACGAACGCCAGAGCGCTGACGAAGTCGGGAAAGGCGAAGGTCTTGGCGAGGTGATGTTCGTTCACGGCTTCCCATCCGGGAACCAGCGCCAGCAGCGCGCGGAGTTCGTCGCCGTTGAGCGGCGGAACGCCGCCTCGGCAGGGGACGCAGGTCTTCGATGCGAGCGTGGACATACGTTCTCCTTTCGGATGGGGAGCACGGTCGCGGCTACGTGTTCCACCGATGGCGCGTGGCGACGACGAAGTTGAGTTCGCGGAAGAGCTGCTGGCGCTTGGCGACGAGTTCGGCCACCCGTTTAAGGGCTTCGTCGCTGACCTGACCGCTGTAACGCATCGCGACGACGTCCTCGAGCAGCTCCATCCAGCGGCGCGTGCCTTCGTACTTACGTTTTCGCTTGATGTCGCCGTATTTGAGAAGTTCGCGGATCTCAAACTCGATGCGGCGCAGCTCGACGGACAGCGTCCGGGCCCGGACGTTCGGCTCCCAGCCGCCGACGCCCTCGCCCGCTTCGGCGGCGTCCGTCGTACCGGGTTCGGTGACGTCGTCGGATTCCGCGAGAGCCGATTCGTCATTCTCCTGCGGCGCAGGTTCGATGGATCGGTCGGAAGAATCCGCGCCCGAGGGTGGTTGCTCCGAAGGCGGTTGGATCGGGTCGATCACGTTTTCCTCCCGCGCCCGACGCCGAGCGCACTGGTTTCACCATCGACATGTAGCGACTCCGCCCGCCGCCCGCAAGACGGCGTCGATGGGAGGGGAAAACAGGCGAAGGGGGTGGTGTCTCATTTTGAAAGCGCCGCTGCGCCGAGGTATTGTCAAATCCTGTGGACGGTCCTGTTTCAGGCGGCGTCCATCCTGAGTCCGTTGACGAACTGAATGCCTCCGATCACGTCCGTCAGCAGGC
>JABWBH010000013.1 GCA_013360585.1 Phycisphaerae bacterium
AGACCTTTTCGTTGACGAAGTCGTGGATCCGGACCCCGTCCGGAATCCGAATCTCAAGATCAGCGCGGGTGATGGGCCGTTTCTCAATCCGGGTCGCTTTGTAAAGATAAATGACCCGATGATCGCGCCTGACGCCTGGGTTGTAGAGTGCGAACCTTGCTGATCGAATGATCGGCACGTCATCCACCATTTGTGTTTCCAGTGTAAGCATGTCCCATGTGATCCGGTGAGCCGGATCGTCGCCGCTCAGCGAGGTCAATCGTCTGGGCGCCCCACTCGCCGGGTCAAGCTCGATGCGTGCCATCATGGATCCCCAATTCTCGATGCGAGTGAGTTCCACAACCGTGGCGCCCTCTTCAGTCCGACGGGGTTTTTGCGAGAGTACTGGTGGGTAGTTGTCGACCTCCCAATCAAAAAAATGATACTCCAATGGCGTCAGGACGGGCCACAGACTCAACCGCCCGCGCCGACTCACGCCGTGGATGTCCGCTCCCCAACGGGCCGGGTCTACGTTCTCCAAGTCGCCGACCGCGGTTAACCGTCGGTCGACCCAGGCGAACTCCTGCACATCACCCTCGATTTCCCGATAGGGCGGCTTGAGCAGGCGCACGCGATAATCCGGCCGCCTTAGCCACACCTGAAATTCGGCCTCGGTCAGATCTTGCCGGCGGATCCACTGAGCTTGGTCGTCGATGTCGGCCGCAATGGGCGAGTGATAATGTTCAAATCGACCTTCGACAAACAGAGAATCGACCCGGGCCGTGCGCTGAATCCACTGGAGAAACATCTTCTCATCCATCGCCTGGAAAACCAAGGTGCCCAGGACGAGGTTCGCTCCGCACAGGGTGCTCCCAAGGCCGAAGGATATCATTGGCATTTCACCAGACTGCAACTGGGATCAAGCACTTGGTTGCCTTGACAATTCAAAGGGTTCCCAAGGCAGGTTCCGCTGATTTTCGCGCCGCAGCCATCGTTTCCGGAAGTCACGCATCCATTTCCGCTCGACACGCACGTCTTGAACCAGTTGCCGCCGTCGCAGAACGTGCATCCTGCTCCCGAGCTTTTTCCCACGCAGTCCTGCGCCTGCGTCGTGCTTGTACAATTGGAGGGCTGGGACTGGCACTTCATGCCTTGGATCGTTCCCCCGCCGCCCGGGGTCGGTCCGCCGTCGGCCCAGGCCGCCAGCGCGCCCGCCGCGATCATCATCACCGCCGCCAGCCTCATCAGCCCCGATTTCATCCTCAGACCTCAAACATCCCACATCCCCCGACCCTCACCGGTCCGGACCGAACGGCGCGTCCGGGACCGGCGGGTCCGGGTAACAATCCAGTCGAACGCCGTTCTCGCGCAGGTGGTGCTTCTCGTCGCCCGCGCCTTCCGAAATCCACCGCGCCGGCAGCAGGAACGGTTCCGCGTGGCCGTCGCAGAAGGCGAAATTGAAGCGCGGCCCGGCTTCGTGCCATCCGGGAATGCCCAGACTTCCGAAGCGGGAAAAACCGCCCTCCGAGGAAAACAGGACGAAGTTGAACAGCGCCGACATCTCCATCAGCAGCACCGTGCTGCCCGGCGCCGGAACCCGCGACGCCGGACGCAGGAACGGACCGAAGGAGTGATAGCGTTTCCGCGGCTCGCCGGCCGCGTCCTTGGAGGGTGGAACCCGCTCCTCGGACCGCACGGCGTTCCCCCAGTAGCTCGTCCCGACGACGGAGAAGGCGCTGTGTTTATGCAGAGAGGCGTCCCAGACCGGCCAGGAGGGGTAGGTCATCGGGGCGTCCAGACGCGTGTCCCGCGGACAGCGGTACACCTCGAAGGCGTTGCTGCCGGGTCCGGAAAGGCCGAGATGAGCATTGAGCGGGCGGGTGTCGCCGGCGCGCGGGCCTGGTGCGGCGAGTTCGCCGTCGAAGGCGTTGGCAGCCCCGTCCGCGCCGCCGTAGTCGTAGAACCCGTCGTCCCGGCGGGTGTTTCCGTGGGCGGTCGGATGGACGGGGAGGAGGTGTTCGAGCGGATCGTCGACGGCGTACCCTGCGCATCCGGCCGCCAGCGAACGAAGGTTGGAAAGACACTGGACGGCTGCGGCCTGCCGGCGGCTCCGAAGGACGCCCGGAACGATCAACGCCGCCAGCACGGCGATGAGGGCGACGGCGACCAGCAACTCGATGAGCGAGAAAGCTTTACGCTCGGTCCGGCGCATCGGACTCACCGGTGTGCAGAAGGCGCAGGGGGATTCATGACCTAGCCTGGCCTGGCCTGGCCTGGCCTGGCCTGCGGACTCTCGAAACGACGGGTCTCCTTCGGGCGTTCATGAGCGTTTCCCGTGCGTACGAAACCGAACATGCTGATGATATCGCGCCCGCCGGTTCTGTCAAGGGGTCTCCGGAGACTCGAGTCTTCATCGGACCCCGGTCGGAAGGGATACCCCTGCAAATCCTGACCGCGAAGGTCAGGGATCGCTTTGAGTTCCCCCGCTTGCAAGGAGGTTGAAACAGGGGATCCGAGGCATCCTCGAAGGATTCGGGCGCCGCGAGGTGTCAATGTTTTGACACTTCGAGCCGCTGAATGCGTGCCCGGACCGCGCTTCGTCGAGGGGCGGCATCAGTTCCAAAATGCCGCAACGGTCGCTACGCACCAGATGACGGCGCCGAGGCCGAATTTGACGAGGATTCCGGCGAAGCGCCCGACGCCCGCGCCGGCCGCGGATCGCGTTGAAGCATCCACGGAACGACCGGAGGCGTACTCCATCGCGCCCGCTCCCGCCGCCGCGCCCGCGCAGGCGCCGACGATCGACCCTACGATCGGAACCGGAATCAGGAACGTCCCGGCGATTCCGCCGACGATCGTCCCCGCCAGCGCGCCGAGCGCCCCCCACTTCGACCCGCCCGCCTTCTTCGCCCCCACCAGTCCGCTGAACATCTCCAGCCCCTCAGCGATCAGGGCGAGTCCCGCCATCACGATCAGCGGAACGACTCCGATCACCTGCTCGTCGGCGGGCCTGCCCTCGTCCCATCGCCACCACGCGAATGCGCCGGTCGCCGCCACGATCAGCCAGTTGCCGGGCAGGCCGATGGCGACCGAGGCCAGAAAGGCGAGATTCACCAGACCAAGCAAAGTCGCGTAGACGTATTCCATCGCGGATCCCGCCGGTCACGGAGAAGCGGCGTCAGGGCACGCGCCCCTGCTCGCGCAGGCGGGCGTACTCGATGCAGTAGCGCGCCCACGGTTTCGCCTCAAGCCGGGCGATGCCGATCGGGCGATGCGTCTTCAGGCAGATGCCGTAAGTGCCGTCGTCGATCCGCTCGAGGGCGTCATCAATCTCGCGGACCAGCGCGCGCTCATTGTCGATGAGGCCCAGCGTGAACTCCTGCTCGTAATTGTCCGTGCCGACGTCGGCCATGTGCAGCGGAACCGCGGAGCGGTCCGCCGCGACACCGCTGTTGCGGTCGAACGCTTCGTTGGAGAGTTGACGCATGTCAGCGCTGAGCGTCGCCCGCCGTTCCAGGAGGAGCTTGCGGAACCGGGTCAACTCCTTGCGCGAAAGCGGCGACTTCGGCAACGGCGCGTCATCCGGCATGATGCGGATCAGCCCGCCGCCATCGTCCGCGGGAAACGTCATCACTGGCGCGGGTCGGCGCACCGTCGGCTGCGAAGCAGGCGCTGCGGACGGCGGCGAGTTGACCGCCGACGCCGATCGCCCCGCGCGATTGACGACGCTGCTTTTCGCCGGAACCGCGGGGCGCACGGGAGCCGAATTCCCGGATGCGGCGCGAACCGGTCCTTCCGCCCGCGATGCAACGGCGCGCGTCGATGCGGATCCTGCCGGCGGTCCGGGTTTCTTCTCGATCGCCGCAGTCCCCACCGGCGGACGGGTTCCTAGCTCGGCCTTGCGCGACGGTTCCGGGGTCGCAGTGCGCGAGGCCTTGGGTTGGCTCCGAGCCTCCGCCTTGTGAGTCCGCTTCTGAGGCGTTTGCGAGAGGGTCCGCGGCTTTGCGCCGCTTTTCTCCCGCGTGACGCCGGTCCGTGTGCGGTCCGCCCCCTTTGCCGGCTCGATCTTCTTAGCGACGGAGGGCTTCTTGTCCCCCTTTGCCTTGCGTGCAGCAGGTCGAACCGCCTTCACGGAGGATTCTTTCTGCAACTTGCCGCGATCCTTCGTCTTCAAGGGTTTCGCGGACGTCGCCTTGGACCGCCGAGGAGTCTTCGCCGCCGGGGTCTGCACCGATTCTGGTTTCCTGGGTTTCCGACGAGCCAAATCCGAACCCATCCTCGGCACAAGTCATTGCGCCACAAGAAGTTGCCCACGTCCGAGAACCGCCATCATAAGCGATCCCTTGTCTGTGTCAACCCGAACGGCTTTTTGTTTGTGCCAGAAATCGCCCTCGATCCGTGATTTTTTGTTGGCGGAACGATGCGGGATCGGGTTTTGAGCCAGGGGTTGGGGGTTTCTCGGAATTGTTGTCGAGGAACCAGGCGGATCAGGTGACAGGCACGCTCTCAACGCCGCGGGGGCGGAACAAGGCGATGCTGGCGGTGAAACCGTGGACGAAGTTGCGTCCGCCGACCGGTCCGAATTCTCCCGCGCAGAAAAACCCCGCGGTCGGCACGTCGCCGAGGTGCTCCCGCAATACGCCGGCGTCGTGGTGCGGGACGCCAGGCCACATCCTCGACCCCCGACCGTTGCAACTGAAAAGTAAAGCTCCGGCCACCGAAGGTGCCTGCGGGCCGCGGAACGGAGCCAGCATATGCCGAAGATCCTCATCGGCGGATTCGGCGTCGCGGATGTGAAACTGCACGGTTGAACCGATCCGCGGCATGCCGGCGATGGCCAGAGCGCCGGTGTTGCGTTCGACGCCGAGCAGCGTGTGAATGAGAAAGTCGCCGCGCTTGAAGTCCGGTTTGTACTCGTTGATCGCGCGCCCGACAAACAGGGCCTGCTGGGCGGCCTGCTCCTCATCCGGACGAAGCTCGGCGATCACCTCCTGCAACCGCTCCCACGCCACCTTGCCCCCCAGTTCGCGGATGAAACGATCCTGCGACTTCGTGACGATGAAAGGGCGTCCGATCGGGCGACAGCCCTGGGACACGACGGCGTCCACCCGCAGGTTGCCGGTCAGCGCGACGCCGACCAGCCCCTCCCGGTGGATCGCGTCGTCAAGGATCAGCGCGTTTTGTCCCGGACCGTCCGCCGCGCTGGCAATCCCGCCGAGAACCGGCGCGCCGGGCAGGGCTTCGTTGATGTCCTCAACAAAAGTCAACACGTCAAACCGGTAGGGATCCGCCATCCCCAGGATCACCGGCTCGCTTTCCCCGCAGACACCGAGGAGGGGCTCCCAGTTCTGACTGGCGCGGGCCCGGGCGTGCTGCGGATGCGAAACGTGAAAAGGATGCACCTCCACGCCGGGCAAGGACGCGACCAGCATCGACATCGCCGGGCGCCCTTCAATCTCGAGGGCGTTTCCGATGATGCTTTCAGCCGTGCAGCCGATCAGGACCGCGCGAGGGTAAGACTGTCGAAGGCGTGCGACGATATCGGAAAGTTCGTCCTCGTAGTGCGCCGTGAGGAAAAGGGTGATCAGGTCGCCGTCGTCCGGACCGATTCGGGGCGTCGTCTGCGCCAGCAGCGCGTCAACGCACGGACCGGCTTCATGCACGGTTTGAACCGACGCCGCAAAGGTCATCTCCCTCGACATCTTCGGGATCCGAGCAACGCACAAAACCGCGCATCCGCCTCCGGACCGCCCGCGCCACGCCGCGCGAAGCAGGCAAAAAGCAGTGCGTCGGGAGCGTCATAACAGCATAGGAAGGGGTGTCAACGGATTCAAATTCCGGTAGATTGCCGCCGGGCGTTGCGGCGGGGGTCGCCGCGGCGCCAGCGGCGCGAGGCGGGCGGATCGGATTCATGAGGACGTATGTTACCGTGATCGTGCGCGCGAGAGAGCCGCGGTTCGACGCGACGGCCGCCGCACTGCTTTCCGACGTCCGCGCCCTGGGGCTGCCGCACATCCGCGAGATTCAGATCGACCGGATGTACTTCATCAAGGGCGAGGTTTCGCCCGAGACGGTGAAAGCGCTGGCGGCGGCGCAGATCGTCGACCCGGTGACGGAGACGTTCGAGGTCGTCGAAGGGTTGGATCGCCGCGCCGCCGGGGCGCCGGCAATCGAAGTACATTATCTGCCGGGCGTGATGGACCCCGCCGCCTTGACCACCCTGCGGACGTTGCGGCGGGCGTTGGCGCAGGTGGGCGCGGATCCGCGAGCGATCGACGACGTTCGCACAGGCCGGCGCCATGTGATCGTCGGCGCACAATCCCGCGGCGAACTTGAGGTCGTCGCCCGCCGGCTGCTCGCCAACGACTGCATCGAGCGGGTGTACCTTGCCGGTTTCGCCCCTGAGGACCGGCTTCCCGACCGCTTTCCGGAGCCGCCGCAGTACCGGTTCGAGCTGCGCCGCGTCGCGCTGCGGAGCCTGGACGACGCCGGGCTGATGAAGCTGTCGCGGGAGGGACATCTTTTTCTTTCCCTGGACGAGATGCGCGCCGTTCAGGCGCATTACGCCGGACTTAAGCGCGACCCGACGGACCTGGAGCTGGAGACGCTGGCGCAAACGTGGTCGGAGCATTGCGTCCACAAGACGCTGAAGAGCGCGGTCGAATATGAAGGCGAGGATTTCGGCCGGCCGGGCCGGGTGCGCGTCCGCTTCGAGAATCTCCTTAAGGACACGATCGTCCGCGCGACGCGCGAGGCGCGGCGGGACTGGTGTCTGTCCGTTTTTGTGGACAACGCCGGCGTCATTGCGTTCGACGACGACTACGGCGTGGCCTTCAAGGTGGAGACGCACAATCACCCGTCGGCGATCGAGCCTTACGGCGGGGCAGCGACGGGCGTTGGCGGGTGCATCCGGGACATCCTCGGGTGCGGACTCGGCGCGAAGCCGATCGCGTCGACCGACGTCTTCTGCCTGGCGCCGCCGGACACTCCCGCGGATCGCCTGCCGACGGGCGTGTTGCATCCTCGGCGCGTGCTCAAGGGCGTGGTCGCCGGCGTCCGCGATTACGGGAACCGGATGGGCATCCCGACCGTGAACGGCGCGATTTATTTCGACCCGCGCTATCTGGCCAACCCGCTGGTGTTCTGCGGGTGCGTCGGGTTGATCCCGCGCAACCGGATCGAGAAGGCGGCGCGGCGCGGGGACATGATCGTCGTCGCGGGGGGACGCACCGGGCGCGACGGGATACATGGCGCGACGTTCTCCTCGGCGGAGCTGGAATCGACGCACGTGGACGAGTTCTCGCACGCGGTGCAGATCGGCAACGCGGTCGAGGAGAAGAAGGTTCTCGATGCCCTGCTGCGGGCGCGTGACGCCGACGGCGGCTGCCTGTATTCCGCCGTGACGGACTGCGGCGCGGGCGGGCTGAGCAGCGCCGTCGGCGAGATGGGCGCCGAACTGGGGGCGGAGGTCGATCTCGAAAAGGTTCCGCTGAAATACTCGGGATTGCGTTACGACGAGATCTGGATTTCCGAGGCCCAGGAGAGGATGGTTTTCGCCGTCCCGCCGTCTGCGCTCGATCGCTTTCTAGCCGTGTTTGCGGAGGAGGAGGTCGAGGCGGCGGTGATCGGGCGCTTCACGGGGGACGGACGGTTGCGGGTGCGCTACCGGGGCGAAGTCGTCGGCGATCTCGACGTGCATTTTCTTCACGAGGGTCTGCCGCGAAGCACGCGCCGAGCGACGTGGACCGCGCCGCCCGCATCGGTTGTCCCGCACGCGCCTCACGTAGGGCGGGCTACGCCCGCCGCCGATCCCGGCTCCGAGCCGGGCGACCGGCATGACGGCGCACACACGCGCCTGCTCGACGAACTTCGCTCGCTGAACGTTGCGTCGAAGGAGTGGGTCATCCGCCAGTACGACCACGAGGTTCAGGGGCGCAGCGTCATCAAGCCGCTTTGCGGACCGGCGTCGGGTCCGTCGGACGCGGCGGTGCTGCGCCCGCGGCTGGACTCGATGCGCGGCGTCGCGCTGGGTTGCGGTTTGTGTCCGCAGGTTTCGGACCGCGATCCGTACTGGATGGCGGTGCTGGCGGTGGACGAGGCGCTGCGCAACGTGATCTGCGTCGGCGCCGACCCGGAACACACGGCGATTCTGGACAATTTCTGTTTTCCGAAGTGCGACAACGAGCCGACGCTCGGCGCGCTGGTCCGGACCTGTCGCGGCGCCGCGGATGCCGCGATCGCTTACCGACTTCCTTTCATTTCCGGGAAGGACTCTCTGAGCAACGAGTTTTCGATGCCCCCGGCCGAGGCCGCCCGGCTGGGCCTGCCGCAACGGCTGGCGATCCCGCCGACGTTGCTGGTCAGCGCGATCAGCGTGATCGACGATGTGCGCCGGTGCGTCACGATGGATCTGAAAACGCCGGGAAACGTCGTCGTTGCGGCATCCGCGCCGGTGGAGACCGCAGGCTTTGAGGCGGCGATCGCGTTGCACCGGAAGGTTGCGGCGTTGATCCGATTTGGGAAAGTCCGGTCGGCGCACGATGTCAGCGACGGCGGGCTGCTCGTCGCGCTGGCGGAGATGTGCATCGCGTCGAATCTCGGCTTAAGCGTCGATCTTTCCGGCGACCCCTGGCGGGCGATGCTCTGGGAGCCGGCGCCGACGACGTACGTTCTTGAAATGAACGAGGCGGACGCGAGAAGCGCCGGACTGCCCGTCGTGGGCCGTGTTACCGCCGATGCGGTTCTGGCGGCGACGCTTGGCGCCGGGAAACAGATCACATGGTCCGTGGCGGCCTTGGCGCAAGCCTGGCGCAAGGCGTTGTCACCGGGCTGACTTCCGAGGCGGCGCGGGTGGGCTTGCGTCATCTCCCCGATTCTTCCGTCCCTCCGGGACTTCGTTTTCTCCGCGCGGGCTTCCCAGCCCTGGCGGGCTGGGCTTTTGTCTAACGCCCCTGCCGGGGCTGAGACGCTCGGATGATCCTCCGGGGCTGAGACTTGCGGATGATCCTCCGAGGCTCAGACCGCCGGATGATTTTCCGAGGCACAACACCTCCCGTCGCTCCCTCGCCGCAGGATTGCGCCATATCGTAAGTTCATGCGATTCCACCCCCCCCAACCGGAGCCAGAGGGAGACTCAGGGCGGGCGTTGTGAACGCTCGCTTGAACTCCTCTTCTGCGTGCTCTGCGCCCTCTGCGGATCATCCAGCCTTCGGGGGCGCGCGCTCGCTTGCCCGGCCACGTGGTGCGGTCGAATCTTGCGGCGGACTCCGACCCGGTGGACTCCAATGCAAGGCCCGGAGCGGGGTTCAACCTTGCGCCGTGAGGTGTACGGCGCTGCCTCTGGTTGACCTCCAGAGCGGTGGATCCGATGCACCTTGCAGGCGATCAGCGCCAAAGGGTTCCGGTCGAGGGTGTCGTGGAGAGGCGGATACCACGCCCCCGATCGGGCCCGGTGCGCGCGCCCGGTCCGCTCCCTTTTCCGGTTTCTCCTCGCCCGTACAATGAGCCCCGCCGTCCGTCACAAGCGATATCGTCGGCGATGTGCGACCGGTAACCTCGCACGCGCCCGGGCAGTTCCGTCGAGAAAGGTGGATCGATGGCTCGTTTTGAAACGCAGGACGATCCGCGGCGCGAACTGGCGAACGACTTTTCGGCGCGCGTTCGGATGAACGCCGGTTCCGCCGGGCTTGGCGCCGCGTGTCTGCTTTTCTTCGGATTCCTGTATCTGGCGAAACCAGGAATGAGTTTCGGCGACGCCCTGTCCGCACAGAACTGGTTCGCCGCGGGTCATGCGGCGCTGTTCTACACGATGCGCGTCGGAGGGGTCGTGCTCGGTCTGGTGGCGCTGGCATCGTTGACGGGGGGCTGGCCGGTGCTGGCGGCGGACGCCCTCGCTTCGATCCCGGTCGGCGCGATGCTGATCGCGTCGGGCGTGCTGATGTTGATGGGCAGCGGAGATGCCCTGCAATCAGGACTGCTGCTGATCTTCGGAGTCATGTACATCCGAGCCGGGGTGAGCAACGGGCGCCTGGCGCTGGCGGCGGGTCGGTTGCGCCAGGCGGGCCGGCCTCCGCAACCCCACGCCCAGCCTCCGCCCGTGCCGCAATTGCATCGCCCGACGAGCGACGCAAATCTGGCGGGAGAAGTTCTCCGCCGCCGCTCCGGAAGTCCCCACGACAGTGCGGCGCGTTACGCCGCCGCTGACGCCGCTGAGGGCGGTTCTCAAGCCGCTCCCCCGGGTCAGCCGCCTGCGTCGGAATCCCGCACCCCGGCGGCAGCGAAGCGTGACGCAGCGGCGACAACCGACGAGAGCGGTCCGCCGCCGGAGGGTTTTCTAGCCTCATTCGCACCGAGGAGAGAGGATGAATGACGGGCATGCACCGCGTCTTCCCGCGAGCGCAAACGCGCCGGATCCGGCTCACACCCGCATTTCGTGTTCGTCGCGCGGTCTTGACCGAACCTGACGGCGGGGTAAGCTTCCGCGTCGGTCAGGGGACGTAGCTCAATTGGGAGAGCGCCGCGTTCGCAATGCGGAGGTTGCCGGTTCGATCCCGGTCGTCTCCAGTTTTCCCCCGGTCCGGGTCGGGGCGCCGCCCGGGCGGCTACCCCCACTTCCGCAGCAATCCGCGCACATGCTCGACCAGTTGCGTTCGCGGAACGGTCGCCTGCGCCGGTTGCTGCTCCAGCCAGCGCTTGCGGTCCTCGCCGACGTCTTTTGAAAGCTCCTCGCCGAGGCGCAGATCCTTGATCGAGACCTCCCCACGGCCCAGTTCGTCGCTGCCCATCACGATGCAGGCGACTTTGCCCGAGCGGGAGGCGTACTGAAACTGCTTCCCGATGTTCTGCGTGCCGACATAAAGCTCCGCGTTGATCCCCGCGTCGCGCAATTCGGACGCGATCCGCTGATACTCCGCGGTCAACGTCTTGTCGAGGCGGGTGACGAGCACCGGCGCGGTCGCGGTCCGCGTGCTCACCTTGCCGAGGTGCGTCAGGGCGGACAGAAGCCGGTCCACGCCGATCGAGGCGCCGGTCGCGGGGATCTCCCGCCCGAGGAAGCGCTTCACCAGCTCGTCATACCGCCCGCCGCCGAAGACGCTGCCGAACTGCCGCACCTGCCCGTCGTCGTCCTTGATCTCAAACGTCAGCGCCCCCTCGAACACCGGACCGGTGTAGTACTCGAGCCCGCGCACGACCGTCGAGTCGAACGTCACCCGGTCGGCGCTGAACCCGCCGGCGGTCAACGCTTCGTCGATCTGCCGCAGCTCGTCCAGCCCCTCGCGCCCGACGGTGCTCGCCTCGACCAGCCCCGTCAGGGCGGACAGCAGCCCGGTCCGAGAGTCCGAGCGGATTTCCAGGTAATCCCGAACGAGGCGAATCTGCTCAGGCAGAAGTTCGATCCCCTTGATGAACGCCCCGGACTCATCCTTGCGCCCGCGGCCGAGCAACTGCTCCACGCCTTCAATCCCGACTTTGTCCAGCTTGTCGATCGAACGCAGGATCGCCAGCGCCGCCGCCGGGTCCAGCGCGCCGCCGCCGTCCGCGTCTCCGCGCGCGACGCGCTCCAGCACGCCGTTGAGCACCTTGCGGTTGTTCACGCGGATGATGTAGTCGCCGCGGGCGATGCCCAGCGCCTCCAGCGTCTCAGACATGATCATGCACGCTTCGGCGTCCGCGAGCATCGACGCGCTGCCCACCGTGTCGAAGTCGAACTGGTAGAACTCGCGGAAGCGCCCCGGTCCGGGCTTTTCGACGCGCCACACCGGACCGACCTGATACCGCCGGAAGGGCATCGGCAGGTCGTTGAGGTTCATCGCCACGTAGCGCGACAGCGGCGCCGTCAGGTCATACCGCAGGGCGACCCACGCCTCGTCCTCGTCGCGGAAGGAAAAGACGCCGGCGTCCGGCTGATCCGACTCGGGCAGGAACTTGCCGAGGCAGTCGACGAACTCCAGCGCCGGCGTCTCCAGCGGGGTGAACCCGTAGCGTTCGTAAACGGCGCGAACCGCGGCGATCATCCGCTCGCGCGCGGAAACGACGTCGCCGGAAAGGTCGCGGAATCCTTTGAGACGGCGCGGTTCAATGCGTCTGACTTTCTCATTCATACGATTCTGCTCCGCTCCTGCGCCGGAATGCACGGCGTCGGGACGGAAACGGCGCCCGTGTCACCGGGTCAGATCGTAACCACCGCACCGCAAAGTTTGAACTGCCGGATGTTCCGCCCGCGCCTGCCGCCCGTATCCTGAATCCGCGCGGTCTACCAGCGGATCACCCGGCGACTTCGGTAGCGCAGGAGGATCGCCAGGGCGTTCATCGACAGCGTGATGGACATGAGGACGACGCCGGCGGCCGCCGCGTTGGCGTGAAATCGGGGGTCCGGGCGCGACACCCAGTTGAACATCTGGATCGGCAGGACCGTGAAGGGAGAATCCAGCCACGAAAGCGACACAAAGGGCGGGGAGGGCGTCACCGGCGATGGAGGAAGGAAGGCGATGTACGTCAGCGCGCCGATCGTGATCAGCGGCGCCGTCTCGCCGATCGCCCGCGACATCGCGATGATCGCGCCGGTCAGGATGCCGCTCATCGAATACGGCAGCACGTGATGCCGCACCGTCTGCCACCTTGACGCCCCGAGCGCGTAGGCGCCTTCGCGGATGCCTTGCGGAATCGCCCGGATCGCCTCGCGCGTCGCCACGATGACGATCGGCAGCACCAGCAGCCCCAGCGTCAGCCCGGCGGTCAGGATGCTCCGCTTCAGCCCCAGCGCGTACACCAGCAGCCCCAGCGCCATCAGGCCCCAGATGATCGACGGAACGCCCGCGAGGTTGGCGATGTTGATCTCGATGATCGCCGTGCGCCAGTTCTTCCGGGCGTATTCCTCCAGGTAAATCCCCGACGCCACCCCCAGCGGCAGCGCCGTCACCGCCGTCACGAACATCACCGCGCAGGTTCCGACGATCGCCGATTTCACGCCGGCTTGATCCGGCTTGCGCGACGGGAACGATGTCAGGAACTCCAGACTCAGCCGCGAAAGCCCGTCGCGCAGCAGATCCAGCAGCAACGCCGCCAGCGTCCCCAGCGACAGGACGATCAGCGCCGCCCCCAGCAGCAGGAACGCGGCGTCCAGCCAGCGGCGCCTTCGAGGATGGGCGGCGGCGAGCATCGTCAGTACGCCTCCCGGTAACGTCGTTGAATCAGAAAGCCGAGGATATTCAGGCCCAGCGTCATCAGCAGCAGAACCAGTCCCGCGGCGAAGATCGACTGATACCCGATGCTTCCGTGAATCAGGTCGCCGAGGCTCACTTGTACGATGAAGGCCGTGATCGTCGCGGCCGGCTCCGTCGGGTTCAGCGTGAGCTTCGCCTGCATGCCGGCGGCGATGGCGACGATCATCGTCTCTCCCAGCGCCCGCGAGACGGTCAGAATATACGACGCGGAAATCCCCGACAGCGCCGCGGGAAATACGACGCGCCACGCAACCTGAATCCGCGTCGCCCCGAGCGCGTACGCCCCTTCCCGCAGCGCCAGCGGAACCGCCCGCATCGCCTCCTCGCTCAGCGACGTCACATACGGAATCACCATCACGCCGATGACCAGTCCGGCGCTGAGCATATTGAATCCCGGCAGATTCGGGATCACGCGCTGCAGCAGTGGCGTCACGAAGAGCAGCGCGAAGTATCCGAAGACCACCGTCGGCACGGCGGTGAGCAGCTCCAGCGCGGGCTTGACGACCTCGCGAATCCGGTGCGAAGCGTACTCGCTCAGCCAGACCGCGCAGATCGTCCCCACCGGAATCGCCACCGCCAGCGCCACCGCCGTCGTCACCAGCGTGCCGCTGACCAGCGGAAGAACTCCGAAGCGGGCGTCCGCGGTAAGCGGCGTCCACTGCGTGCCGGTGAGGAACTCGATGATCGAAACGTGTGCGAAAAACGTGCTCGACTCGTAAACCAGCGCCCCGACGATGCCCAGCGTCACCAGTACCGACGCCGCCGCCGCCAGAAAGAGCGCTGCCTCGATCACCCGCTCCTTGACTCGGCGCAGCACGCGCCGCACCGGCGTCAGACCCAGGCGGAATTCGAGGTTCAGTTCTTCACCGGCAATCGGTTCCGACGCCACGCACACGCTCCTGCGCCGACTCAAGGCGCCCCGATCTCCGGGTTCTAACCCGAAGGCCGCCGCGCGTCACGTTCACTCTTCTGCCGCGATGGACCGCGGTTCCATGTTGCGGGTTCGTCGCACCATGCCCGGATCGCGAAGCTCTGCTTCACATCGGCGGTCAGCGTTCGAGTGAAGAGCGGACCGGAGGTCCGCGATCCGGGATTAAGCAGCGGAATTGCAACCCACCCCGCTACTTCCGCGGCTCCGTCGACAGCGGGCGCTTCAGCAGTTCGTCGATGTGCAGACCCGTCTCCGAGTGCCCGCCGTAAGCCGTGCCGATCTGTCCCTTCGCCACGCGCTCCATCGCCGCCTTGTACGCGCCGGCCGGGAGCGGAACGTAGCGCACTTCCCTCGTCAGCGCCGGACCCTCCTTCAGATAGAACTCGACGAACTTGCGGACCTCGGGACGATCCAGCGACTTGCGGTTGACGTAGATGAAGATCGGCCGCGACAGCGGCGTGTACGACCCGTCCATCACCGACGCCTCGGACGGCAAGACCGGCTTGTTCTCATGATTCACGATCGGAACCGCCTTCAGCTTGTCCTGGTTCTCGATGTAGTACGCGAAACCGAAATACCCCAAGGCGTTCTTGTCCTTCGAGACGCCCTGCACGAGAACGTTGTCGTCTTCGCTGGCCGTGAAGTCGCCCCGGCTGCTCTTCGCCTTGCCCGTCACCGCCTCGGTGAAGTAGTCGAACGTGCCCGAGTCCGTCCCGGCGCCGTAAAGCGCCAGCGGCTGATCCGGCCACTCCGAGCGCACCTGATTCCACTTCAGGATCTTGCCCTGCGCCTCAGGTGACCAGATTGTGCGCAGATCCTCGATCGTCATCGACTCGACGAACGTGTTCGCGGGGTTCACCATCACCGTCAGAGCGTCGAACGCGATCGGCAGCTCGATGTACTCGATCCCCGCCTTCTTGCACTCCTCCATCTCAGCCACCTGGATCGGTCGCGAGGCGTTCGAGAGGTCCGTCTCGCCCCGGTAAAACTTCTTGAACCCTCCCCCGGTTCCCGAAATCCCGACCACCACCTGCATGCCCGGGTTCGCCGACATGAACTCTTCCGCCACCGCCTCGGTGATCGGGTACACCGTGCTCGATCCGTCGATCCGCACCAGCGCCTGACCGAACGCCGCGCCCGCGAACCATCCCAGAAAAATCAAAGTCGCCGCGTTCTGTCGCATCTTTTTGCGAGTCATTCTTGTCTATCTCCCTGGAAGGGACTGTTCCGGCTGGAGGCCGCCTCCTCAAGCTCGACCGAACGATCCGCCTGCCGGGTGCGGAGTGTGTGTGAAGACGGTTAAGATTGCGCTAAGAAAAACGGCGGCGTCCTTCCGTGCCGCGCCCGTGAGGCGGTTTTGGGATTTCGGATGCAGGGTGTCAGATGTCGCTGGAGCGGCTCCGAGCCGAAGGTTGAATCCGAAATTCCGCCTCCTGGAGTCCGCCATCTCATACCCGACATCCCCGATCCGGCGTGACCCACAACAATTGCGAAGCCTCGTACACCGGGCCTTCCGTGCAACATAGGCTGTACCGCCACCCGGCGGCGTCCGACGGCTCGGCGACCGGCAGGACGCACGACTGACACGTCCCCATCCCGCACGCCATCGACCGCTCCATGCAAACGAGGCACTCGATCCCGCGGGCCAGCGCGAACTCAGCCACGAAGCGCATCATCATCTCCGGTCCGCAGGTGTAGATGACCAGATCCTCGGGCGAGACCGGGTTAGCGTCATGATACGCGGCCATCGCGGCGCCGATGTGACCGTGAAAGCCCAGCGAACCGTCGTCCGTGGCGATCACGACGGGCGTGTTCAAGGCGTTGAATTCCGTCGTGCATAACGTCGCCGTGCGCGCGTCGGAGGACGGGACGATCCCGGACGCAGTTCCGGTCGCGGACCGGTGCGGCCTCTCCTCCCCTCCTTCCCGAGCGACGGCGCGCGAAGTGAACGTCAACGCCAGCAGGTCCGCCGACCGCGCGCCGCAGAACGCCACGGCGCTTCGCTCCGCCCGTTGAAGCGCTTCCGCCAGCCACAACATCGGCGGCAACCCCACGCCGCCGGCGATCATCCACGCATGACGCTTGTCCGTCCGGATCGGGAACGCGTTGCCCAGCGGGCCGAGGACGCTCACGCGGTCCCCCGCCGTCAGCGTCGACATCCAGCGCGTCCCGGCGCCGACGACGCGGTAGATCACGTCAAGCTCGCAGGAGGGTTCGGGGTTCAGGATTCGGGCGTCGGGTTCCGGGGATCGGGTTCCGGGGATCGGGTTTCCAAGTCGATCGCCGCGGCGTAACGATCCGGGTTCTTCTTCGATCTGCGGCGACCGACGCTCGGCGCGCCTCAGACCGGCGATGCTGAACGCCCGCCGCAGCATCGGCTCGCCCAGCCGCTCCCGCCACGCCTCCGTCCTCCCCCGCCACGCGACCTCATCCTCCTGAAGATCCCAGACCCCGTATTCCCCGGTCTCCCGCTCCGCCGGACAAAGATGAACGAACTGCCCCGGTCGGGCCTCCGGAAACCCCGGAACCCGCAACGTCAGCCGAAAATGCTCGCGGCAGAGAACGACGTTCGAGACGACATCGGCGGTGAGGATGCAGGCGCTGCTCGAACCCATCATAATCCGCGCAGTTTTCGTTGACGACACCGGACTGTCAAGAAAGGGTTATCCTACGATTCCGGGGGTTGGGCGAACGAAAGTTCAAACGTCAGGAGTACTCGATGGCGCCAGGCATGCTTGTTCGGTTCGTAGTCGCTTTGATTCAGGTTGAATCATCACCGTCTTCGCTTCCCTCCTTCGACTGGGTTACCACCGGTCTGGACTGCGAGTTCTTCGCCGGGGGCGACCTCGACGGCGACGGGTTCGCCGATGTGGTCACGATCAGCGGACGGGACAAGCTGTGCGTGTCGTTGAGCCTGAACGGGTGGAAGGCGACGCCGTGGCAGGTGGCGACGGATCGGGTCAAGGCTGACGGAGCGCTGCGGCTGGAGGTCGCGGACGCGGATCCGTCGATCCCCGGTGTCGAGGTCGTGCTCGTCATGTCCGATCAGCGCGTCGTCTTCGGCGGGTGGAAGGACGGAAAGTTCGCCGAGGAAAAGCGGGTCGAGGGGAATGTCGGATGGGGGAATTCGGATGGGGGATCGAATTCGGCGACGGAGGCGGCGGATCCGAAATCCGGCGTCGCGCGGGCTGAAGCTCGCGGCTCGGCGCCGCCGTATGAACCCGAGGCGGCCGTACATGCCTCGTTCACCGCGGACTTCAACGGCGACGGAGTCGCGGACACCGCGACCGTTTACACCTGCACCCGGCCTCACGTGCATCGCGTCGTTCGCGTCACGCTGAGACCGAATCCGAAATCTGACGACCAGGACGGCGACGGCCTGACCGGCGAGGAGGAGAAGTCGCTCGGGACGGATCCGCTCAACCGCGACACCGACGGCGACGGACTGCTCGACGGCTGGGAGGTGCGGGGTCTGCCGCGCGGCGTCGCGGGACCGGAGACGCCGCTGAACCCGCGTCGGCAGGACGTCATCGTCGTCATCGCCCCTTATGAAGGCCTCGACATGCAGGCCGCCCGCGTCAGCCTCGAGGACGCAAAGCGCCTCTACCGGGCCATCCCTTCGACGAACCCGGACGGCAGCCGCGGCATCGACCTGCACTACCGCTTCGATCCGCCGGTTTCCGCCGAGCATCAGGGGCACTGGGCGGACGTGGGGGCGAAGTTCTTCGACGTGAAGCAGCGCGGGATCATGCACTGGATGCTCGTCACGGGCTTGGGCGGCGGCGGGCAGTCGTCTCAGCTCGGCGACCTCGGCTGCGCAGGGGCCAACTGGGCGGCATTCGCACATGAACTGGGTCATCAGCTCGCCCTGGGGCACACCGGCGACTCCGCTCCGCCGTGGTGCCCGCTGTATCCGTCGCTGATGAACTACGCGTTCAATTACAGTCTCGGCGGCGACGGCAGCCGCGTGCAGTTCTCGCCGGGCAAGTTCCGCGAGGTCGTGCTGAGCGAGTCCGCGCTTTCCGAGCGCCTGCCCTTCGCGTACGACAACCTCAAGTATCTCGAAGCGGATCCCTTCTACTTCACGCTCAAAGCCGACGGCGCCGGCGCGACGCTCATCGACTGGAACCACAACGGGCGCTTCGACGAGGGTCCGGTCTCCGCGGATATCAATTACGGAAGCTCGACGCATTGCGGCGAGCGCGTCCGGCTGGACCTGATCGGTTCCGGACCGGCGCTCGCCCGCGTGGGCGACGCGCTTCACCTGGCGTTTCTGACGCAGGATCAGGGCGAGATCCGCCTGCGGACGTATCTCGGGAATGCGCAGTGGAGCGAACCTCGGACCGCCCCCAACGCCAGCTCCAACTTCGATCCGCTTCTCGTCGGTACGAAAGACGTGGGGTATCTGCTGTTCCGCCGGCCTGACGGCTGGTGGATCGCGCGCTTCGACGCGACGACGATCGACGAGCCGCGCCGGCTGGACGCGCTTCCCGCCGCCGAGCTTTCGGCTGGTACGGTGAAGGACCGCGTGCTGCTGGTCGCCCGGCGCGAGGACGACGGCTTGACGGCGTGGTGGCTGAAGGCGCCGCGCGACACCGCCGGGGCGGTGTCGTACGCGCTGGCGCCCGGACCGGCGATCGACTTCAAGTCGGTAGTGCCGGTGGACTGGTCGGTGGACCCGCGCGACGGGCGCGTCGTCGTCGTCGGAGCGGCGTCGCCGGAGCCGGACCGCCCGATGATGTGGATGCGGGCGGCGTGGTTTGAAGTCGAGTCGGAGTCAAGCTGGCGGCGCGTCGAGCAGCGCTGGATCGGCGGCGATCAGGGCGGCGTCACCTGCTCGACGCGACCGGTTGTGCGACATACGGACGCGGGAGAGCTGGTCATCTTTCACACCGGGTTTCCGCACGCCAACGGCTGGATGCTGATGTACCGCACGAAGCAGATCGAGAACCGGGCGTTGCGCGACGGGTGGCTGGTGACGATGTTGTACGACGTCTGGACGCTGACGCGGCGGCCGATCGCGTTCGAGCTGTCGCCGCAGGGCGCGGTCTTCGCCTTTCGCTGGGACGCCGGAAAGCACGCTTACGACGTTAATCATCTGCTGGCGTGCCACAACGGACTGGGCCTCGACCCTGAACCGATGCGCGACTTCGACGACGGCGCGCTCATCAGTCTCTGGGGCATCCGTCACTCGATCCTCTACATGCAGCCCTAAATCGTCATTCTCGGTTCCGCGGCGCGCTGCGAAACGAGCGTTCGCGCGGGCTGAAGCCCGCGGCTCGGAGGGCGTTCCACATTCGTGAATCTTGATTTAGACCGCGCAGTCCCGGAGAGACGGCGGACTGGCGGCGCAGCGAGCATGTGTCATCTGTCCGATTCTTCCGTCCCTCCGGGACTTCGTTTTCCCCGCGCGGGGTTCCCCAGCACTGGCGTGCTGGGCTGGTTTCTGACGCTCCTGCCGGGGCTAGGACTTCGGAATGATCTTCCGGAGCCGGGACTGTCGGATGATCTTCCGGGGCCAAGACAGTCGGATGATCCTCCGGGGCACAGGAAATCCCGTCGATTCCCGGGCATGATCGTAAGTTCATGCGAATTCGAAACCCGCCAACCGGAGTCAAGCGGAGACTCAGAACGTTTCTTGCATCGGCGGCGCGTTGTTCGTACTCTTTTCGGTCAAGTCCGGACGCGCGGGGGCTGAGCCGCGCCATCCGCTGGTTCCGTCCACGCGCGGCGTTGCCCCCGAGGCGGCAAGAGGGAATGTGATGACGGCACGATCGACACCTGCGTCAGCCGACTCCATCTCGGAACTGGGGCGGAAGATGCTGCGGTTGCACCTGACGAAAGACGTCGGACCGATCCGCACACAGCGGTTGCTCGAGCACTTCGGGTCGGTGGACGCCGTGCTGGCGGCGTCGCCGGCGGAGCTAGAGCGGGTGGAGGGCGTGGGGCGCCGGGTCGCCGCTGCGGTGCGCGCTGCGCGGGAGGATGCGTCCGTCGAACAGGAGATCGCGGAGGCGGCTCGGGGCGGGGCGAGGATCCTCTGTCGGTACGACCCGGAGTATCCCTGGCTTCTGCGTCGCATCAGCGACCCTCCGACGTGCGTTTATGTGCGCGGGACCGTCCAGGTTGAGGACGCGCTGGGCGTGGCGATCGTCGGAGCGCGGAAGTGTTCGCATTACGGTGTCGAGCAGGCGCGGCGTTTTGCGGAGGGGCTTGCCCGCGCGGGACTGACGATCGTTTCGGGGATGGCGCGGGGGATCGACGGGGCGGCGCATCTGGGGGCGCTGGCGGCGGGCGGGCGGACGCTGGCTGTCCTGGGGAACGGACTGAAGCACGTCTACCCGCCCGAGCACAAGGATCTGGCGGAGCGGATCGTCACGCAGGGGGCGCTGATCAGCGAGCTTCCGATGGACACCGCCCCCGACGCGCATCTTTTCCCGCCGCGTAACCGGATCATCGTCGGGCTGACGCTGGGCGTGCTGATCATCGAGGCGAGCGAGCGAAGCGGCGCGTTGATCACCGCCCGCCTCGCCGCGGACTACAACCGGGAGGTCTTTGCGGTCCCCGGGCGCGTGGATCAGGCGGAGTACAGCGCGGGGGTGAACCGCCTGATCCGCGACGGATCGGCGCAACTGGTGACCAGCGTCGAGGACGTGCTGGACGGTCTGGAGGAAGTCGGACGGGTACTTAAGAAGGAGCTTGATCTGGAGGGTCCGAAGGAAAACGCACTGACGCCGGCGCCTTCAGCGGGGCTGCCGTGGTCCCGACTCTCCGAGGATGAGGCGCGGATTCTCGCAGTCGTGACGCGAGAAGGCGCAAGCGTGGAGGCGATCCACGCCCAAGCCGGACTGGAGGCCGGCCGGACGCTCGCCTTGTTGACGTCGCTGCAACTGAAGGGAGCGGTTCGACCGTTGCCCGGAAATCGTTTTGCCTCGCGGGAAGGATTCACTCAAGAAACGTGAATCTTTTTTCATTTCCCGAAACCTTTCCGGTGTGGAGGCGTGCGGCTCACGGCGTCATGTGATGCGGTCGGAAGTTTCGCGATCCGTCAATACGAAGTCTGACAGTTTTCAGTTGGATTTTCGTTGACGGCGGTGTTGGGGTTTTCGTACCTTTGTGAGACATGCGGTTGGATTTGGGGATTTCCGGCCGCATGAATGACGCATCGGCGATGACCTGAGCGCACGCGGCGTCTTCAGAACGCGGATCCGGGCCTCGCATTGCGCGGGCGCACACTCATATCTTCATCGTGTGCAGGCGTAGAAGTCCGTGATGGTTTCGGTGCGAGTGAGTCCGAACGCGGAATTCCGGAACGGGTCTTGCCGGGTTGTCAGGGTTGTCCGGCGGGCGTTCAGAGGGTCCGGTCAGGCGAACGAGGCGGCTGTGCGTGAGCAGCGTAGTCATCGAGGAGCGTGTCGAGCGGTGCCCGAACAATCATCTCCGTCGCGATCGCTGATGACAGTGAATGTCATTTCGGCCACGGGATTCGCTTCGGTCTTGTAAGGAGTTCCCGCGGGTCGCCGCCGCGTGGCGGCGCCCGTTCATGTCAGGGTGAAAAGGAGGATGTCGTATGAAGAAGTTTGGTCTTGCTGCGCTGGCGTGCGCGCTGCTGGGGGTGACGGCGGCGGCGCAGGAGCTGGATCTGGCGTATACGGAACCGGTGTGGCCGGTGAAGATCGCCAAGGTCTACGCCGACGGAACGCGCGGTCCGTGGATCGAATACACGGTCCCGAACCTCCAGCAGGTGGCGGGATTCTCGCCGATCTGGGACAGTTACGAGGCGGACCCCGCGCTGTGGAACAATGTCGACAACGTGGCGTGCGAGGTCTACGACCTTCCGCCGGGCAGCGGGGCGTTCTGCCTCGGGCCGTGCGACGGTCGCCGTTATCGCTGGTGTCACCAGAATAACGGCTGCGGCTTCCGCGCGACGCCGGCGTGCATCAGCGGAAACGGCGGGGACATGGCGGCCAACGCCCCCGGACTGGCGACGGTGCATACGTTCCTGTGGGGAACCGATGCGGCGTATCCGAACGGACAGGCGCTGGAGATCGAGTTCCGTTTCTTCGGAACCTACCGCATGACGACGTGTCCTGGTGAGAATACGGGGAGCGATCAGCTTGACGGTGTGGTTTACAGTTTCAACCCGCCGGCGGCGAATTCGTTCTTCCGGACCACGGTGGATCTGTCGGTCCTTCCGGACGGCGGCGTGGCGATGCCGACGGCCGGCCGGATGGCGTTCCACCAGGTTCACTGGATCGAGTTCGACACGCAGACGCCGAACCCGAACGTCTATCACGGTCTGTGGCCGACGAAGACGGGCTGGGAAGCGGTGATGGGCAAGGATGAGGCCCGCGGGGTCAGCGATCACCACGGTAACCGGGACTGCGTTGCGGATCCGGCCGACTGCGTGTTTGGCGGCGCCGTCTGCCCGAGCGGCGATGGCAATACGGGTCCGGCGGGTCTGCTGCTGGGTCCGGCCGACTCGTGCCCGAGCGACGCCTGCAACGGCAACGAGTCGCTCAACGCCAAGACGAAGCTCAAGGGCGGCGACTGCCAGGCGAAGTTGATCATGAAGCGGGGAACGCCGGGGTCGGTTTACGGCGTCGTTTCGTCGACCGGACAGTGCACGACCAAGGCCGCCAACGCCCGCGGCAAGGTCGTGGTCAAGGAGCGTCCGTCGCAGGACGGTACGGCGTCGGTCCCGTCGTGCGGGCTGACGGCGAACGTGGACTGCCCGTGACGTAAACGTCTAAGCCGCGAGAGAACGCTCCGGACGGCCGGCGCGCTCTCGCGCGGTCGATTTGAGGAAAACGGGGCCTCCCGTGCCCGGCGGATGTGCGGACCACGCGATCTGCACATGTACCGGAGCGGGAGGCCCCTTCTTTTTTCACGCGAATTCGGGGCGCCGGATCGAGCACGGCGACGCCTCTCTCCCAACCCGCCCGCCCCTGACGTTTCTGCGCACGCCGGACCGTGGGATCAACCACCGCCGTGACGGGCTTTGTCTCGCCCGTCGGTTACGGGCAGGTCGGCCGGGACTCGAGCGTGTATCCGCAGGGAGAGGAGGCGAAGACGAATTGCAGCCCGCTGTCCACGTCGGTCCACTTGAACTTCGCCTTGCCCCGGGTGTTGAAGGTCTCCTCGCTGCTTCGGGAATCACCCGCCAGGGAGAACTGGATGGTTTCGCCCGAAAGCCCCTTGGTGACCTTGGCGGTGACCGTGTTGCTCCCGTTGCGCTCCTTGCACTTGGCGTTCAACTTCTCGACGCCGGTGGCGACGCCGCAGTTCTCGCAGACCCAGATGACCATCGCCGCCCCGTCAGCGCGAGCGGTCCCGCCCTGGACGACCGCCGTGCCGTGATCAATGCGCCACATGCGCCCGATGTCGCCGTTGGCGCGCTCGAAAGCATCACAAACGTTGGTGTCCACGAACTGGAATTCGTCCAGCGCGATCTTGTTGGTGTCGCCGCCGAAGCCGACGTCCGACCCGCCCGGGGTGTTGACCCACCCGCCACGGAGGAAATCGAGACGCCGATTCGAATCTCCATCCAGGTTGAGCAGTCGAAGGGCGACCCTGCCGGTGTTCGTGTCCCACTCGAAGATCATATGTGCGGAACGGAATCGCTCTGAAAACCCGAAGACCGAGGGTCCGCCGGTCATTCCCGGCCAACCGGCCTGGTCGTTGCCGTGTCCCATCCGGGCGCCCGCGAATTCGCCGGTGTTCGGATCGACGATGACCTTGGCGTAGAGGTTATCATTGCCGTCGTAATCGATGATCAGCGCAATCCCCCCGTCGGCGCCGTCCAACGCGGTGATGTCCGCTTCCACGCCGACCACGGCCGCCCGCGCCGCGCCCGAAAGCCACGAAACCACCACCGTCACCGCCGCCAACCCCCAAGCCGCTCGAACCCGTTGTTTGCTCCCCATCTCCGTGCCTCTCGCGTTTAATGAGATGATCCGCCCGACCGCGCGGACCGCCGCGCAGGTGGACGTAACGTTGAGAACGCATTATAATCGCCCGCGATCATGCGTCTCAATGTCATCGTCATCTTCATCTCGCCGCCGATGTCTATGTGACGGGTCCGCCGTCCCGTGCGGGCCGAGACGGACCCCCTTTCTGACCGATAATCAGTAGGCTCTCCCCCCCAGGGCTGGTCCCGAGGGCGGTTTCTTAAACACAAGGAAGGTTCGATGGAGTCCAGGATTCTTGCCGCGGCACGCGAACGTGTCCTCGTCCTTGACGGGGCGATGGGCACGTCGATCCACGCCCGGGAGCTGACGCTGGCGGATTATGACGGGCATGAGAACTGCGTCGACGTTGTGTCGCTGACCCGGCCCGACGTGATCGCCGACATCCACCGCTCGTTCCTCTCCGTCGGATGCGACGGCGTGATGACGAATACGTTTGGCGCAAGCAAACTGACCCTCGGCGAGTTCGGCATCGCCGACAAGACCTACGCGATGAACCGGGCGTCGGCGGAAATCGCCCGGCGCGTCGCCGACGAGTTCAGCAAACCCGCGCAGCCGCGGTTCGTCGTCGGCTCGATGGGACCTGGCACGAAGCTCATCACGCTGGGACAGACGCACTGGGACGAGATGCTCGACAGCTACACGGAGCAGGCGCGCGGACTGCTCGACGGCGGGGTGGACGCGCTGCTGGTCGAGACGTGCCAGGACATTCTTGAGGCGAAGTGCGCGATCGTGGCATGTCTCGACGCGAGGCGCGGGACGGGGCGCGCCGTCCCGATCTTCTGCACCGTCACGATCGAAACCACGGGGACAATGCTGCTGGGGACCGAGATCGCCGCGGCGGTGACGATGCTCAACACGTATGACGAAGTCGCCGCGATCGGGCTGAATTGCGCCACCGGTCCGCAGGAGATGAGCGAATACGTACGCTACCTGAGCCGCAGCACGGATAAGCTTCTGCTCGTGCAGCCCAATGCGGGGTTGCCGCAACTGGTCGACGGCAAACCGCATTACGCGCTGACGCCCGCGGAACTCGCTCGCTGGCTGAGGGAATTCGTCGAGACGGACGGCGTGAACCTGGTCGGCGGATGCTGCGGGACAACGCCGCAGCATCTCGCGGCGGTGGTCGACGCCGTCACGGGTCGCCCCCCGAGGAAGCGATCCTTCACCCTCGAACCGTCGGTGTCGAGTTTATACCAGTCCGTTACGCTGCGTCAGGAGAATGACATTCTCGCGATCGGCGAGCGCACCAACGCCAACGGGTCGAAGAAGTTCCGCGAGTTGCTCGCGGCGGGCGATCTGGACGGGATGGTCCGGATGGGGCGCGAGCAGGTGAAGCACGGCAGCCACTGCCTCGACGTTTGCACCGCGTACGTCGGGCGCGACGAGGTGGGCGACATGATGGCGCTGCTGAAGCGCTTCGTGACCGACGTGACCGTTCCGCTGGTGATCGACAGCACCGAGACGAACGTGCTCGAGGCGGCGCTGAAGCTCGCGGGGGGCAAGTGCATCATTAACTCGATCAACCTCGAAGACGGCGAAGGCAAGGCGGACACGCTCTGTCGCTTTGCGAAGCGTTACGGCGCGGCGCTCATCGCGCTGACGATCGACGAAGAGGGGATGGCCAAGACGGCGGACCGCAAGGTCGAAGTCGCCCGGCGCATCCACGATATCGCGGTGAAGCGTCACGGGATCAAGCCGTCGGACCTGATCTTCGACCCGCTGACGTTCACCGTCTGCACGGGAAACGAGGACGACCGCAGGCTGGCGCTGGAGACGCTCGACGGGCTCCGGCGCATCAAGGCGGAATTGCCCGGCGTGCATACCGTCCTCGGCGTCTCGAACGTCAGCTTCGGCGTCGCGGCGCCGATCCGCAAGGTCATCAACAGCGTGATGCTCCACCACGCGCGCGAGCACGGTCTCGACGCGGCCATCCTCCACGTCGCCGGCATCGAACCGTTGTTCAGGATTCCCGAAGCCCATCGCCGCACCGCGGAAGACCTCATCTTCGACCGCCGCCGCGACGATTACGACCCGCTCACCGTGCTGCTGAACATGTTCGCCGAGCCAAGTCGCGACCGTGAGGGAGCGGACCCAAGCCGCGGGCTTCAGCCCGCGCGAAGCGCCGAATCCGAGAAACCCCGCGACATCCGCGAGCGCCTCAAGCGCCGCATCATCGACGGGGACCGCGTCGGGCTCGAGGACGACCTCGACGAGGCGATGACCACCTATCGCCCGCTCGACATCATCAACGACATCCTGCTGGACGGCATGAAGACCGTCGGCGATCTCTTCGGCGCGGGGCAGATGCAGCTTCCCTTCGTGCTTCAATCGGCGGAGACGATGAAGGCGTCGGTCAAGCATCTCGAGCCGCACATGGACCGCGTGCAGGGCGAGGAGAAGGGCAGCATCGTGCTCGCCACCGTGCGCGGCGACGTGCATGACATCGGCAAGAACCTCGTGGACATCATCCTTACCAACAACGGTTACAAGGTGGTCAACCTCGGGATCAAGCAGCCGATCTCCGCGATCATCGACGCCTACGAGCAACACCAGGCGGACGCAATCGGCATGAGCGGCTTGCTCGTGAAATCGACGGTGGTGATGAAGGAGAATCTCGAGGTTCTGAATGAACGCGGGCTGGCGCCGAACGTCATCCTCGGCGGGGCGGCGCTGACGCGGAAATACGTCGAGGATGATCTGCGCAACGTCTACGACGGCGCCGTCGCCTATGCAAAAGACGCCTTCGAGGGCCTGCACCTGATGGAGCAGATCGTCGAAGGGCGGTTCGAGGAGACGACGCGCCGCACGGGTAGGGCCTCGCTCCGAGAGGCCCCCGGCGAAGCCGCATCAGGCAAGACGTCTCTGCGAGACGCCCATCAAACCTCTCCGCCCCTGGATCGCCCGCGAACACGCGATCGGTCTTCATGCGGAACCCCGTTTTCGAGCGATGTTCAGCCGCCGGAGGATGTCCTCTCGGAAAGAGGACATCCCCGGGAGCGCGCCCCGCTTCCTCCCGTCTCCGACATCTCGCGCGTCGAACCGGTCCCGGTCCCGCCTTTCTGGGGTTCGCGGGTCGTCGAGCACATTCCGGTGAAGACCGTGCTCGGCTGGATCAATGAGAACATGCTCTTCCAGGTGCAGTGGGGGTACAGGAAGAACCGCCGCACGGCTGAGGAGTTCGCCCGTTACGTCAATGACGTGGTGCGCCCCGTGTACCGCGACCTGGTGGAGCGCTGTGAGCGCGAGGACATTCTCAAACCTCAGGCGATTTACGGCTTCTGGCCGTGCCAGGCCGAGGGCGACGAGCTGGTGATCTACGATCCCGCAGGCTTCGCGCCGCCCGGCAGGAGCGAATTGGATGCCGGAACCGAGGACCGGCCCTCCATCGCAAGGGATCGGTTCGCCAGCCGGTCATCCACGACCGTGGCGCCCACCGGTCCGCTTCGCGAAATCGTCCGCTTCGAGTTTCCGCGGCAGCGCAAGGCGCCGTACTGGTGCCTGGCCGACTTCTTCCGCCCCGCGGAAAGCGGCGTCTACGACGTCATCGCCTTCCACGTGGTGACGATGGGCCGGCGTGTCAGCGACGTAGCACGGGAGTGGTTCGCGTGCGACCGGTATCAGGATTACCTTCACCTGCACGGGCTGGGCGTGGAAGGCGCGGAGGCGCTCGCCGAGTTCATTCACAAGCAGATCCGCGCCGAGTGGGGCGTCGGCGACGAGGACGCCCGGGAGAAGCAGGAGATCTTCAAGCAGCGCTACCGCGGCTCGCGGTACTCCTTCGGCTACCCGGCCTGCCCGCGCCTCGAGGACCAGCTCAAGCTCTGGCCGCTCCTGGAGCCGGGGCGCATCGGCGTGACGCTGTCGGAGGAGTTTCAGCTCGAACCCGAGCAGACGACGACGGCCTTGGTCACCCATCACCGCCAGGCGAAGTATTTTACGGTGCTGTGAGGTTCCCCTGGGAACGTCCCTCGTCAAGGAAGCGTGCTTTTCGGGCCTTTCACGCGGGTTCTGAACGGCGCGCATATCTTCCGGACTCGAACCGGAAAACTCATGACCCCCCCATCCTGAGTCTCAGCGGCGCTGTCCAATTAGTCGCCGCTTGCGGTCTGGACGATCGGCGTCGGGTTCGCGGCGCTGGCGGACGGGGACTCGGCGGGCTTGAAATTCCTGAATCCGGCGAGCGCCCCCAGGCCGACGGCGCCGAGCAGCAGACCGAAAGCGGTGCAGATATACCCGGCGACCTGCTGCGTGCGCGGGCGGATTGTCAGCCCCCAGGTGATCAGCGCCGTCCAAAGCCCGTTGGAGAGGTGGAAGACCGAGCTGATGATGCCGAGGGCGTAGAACGGCGCGATCCACGCCGACGCCTGGATCGCTTCGGCTGTCGTGCGGGCGGACGCCGTGGTCCCTTCCTCGAAGACGAACTTTCCGCCGCCCAGCGGAGCGCCGATCCAGTGCATGTGCCAGAGGTGGTAAAGGATGAAGACGAAGGCAATGCCGCCGGTGATGCGCTGGAGGGTGTAACGGAGGTTGGCGCGCTCGCGGTACTGCTGGGCGTTCGAGCGCCCCGACATCCAGATCTTCAGACCGAAAAGGGCGTGAAATCCGAGCGGAAGCAGGATGCCGAACACTTCGACGAACTTCAGGGCCGGGAGGGCGTGGATCTTCGCCACCTGCTTCTGAAACGCCTCGCCGCCCCCGAGGATCGACGCATTCGTGATCAGGTGGACGCAGAGAAACACGCCGACGGGAACGATCCCCGCCAGCGAGTGCAGCCGGCGAACGAGGAAGTAATTCTTATCCGCCAGACTCTGGCCGGTAGACGCTGATTCATGACCGTGCTGCGACACCTGACAATACTCCCCGAGGATCGCCGCGTCGGGTCGTCGCGAAGCGTGACCGCCTCCCGTGCGGGAGACGCTCGCCCGCGCCCGCGCCTTCGGTGAACCCGCCGGTGAGTATAAGAAGGGCTGAGGGGGGGTCAAAGGCGAGCCGGGTTCATTCCGGATTCCGGGCGGTCGGCGGATGCCGGCAGCGGCGGACCGGGTTAGACTTGGTTCTCAGAAGGGCGTCGGAGCCTTCTTAAGGAATCATGCGACACGGAAGGGCTTCATTGTCGACGATCATGCTTTCCGTTGCGGCGGTCATCGCGTGCCGCGCGGCGGTTGAGCCGGATCGGTCGCGGTTTCTCGGCGACTACGAGGGAGGGTGCGATCATGAGGGAACGCTCGTTCTGAAACTGCGGGCGGACGGGGGGTTCCTTTATGACGAAGCATGCGAGGTCGCGGCGCGTTATGAAGGGCGCTGGTCGATCCGGGAGGACCTCGTTGAGTTGGAGCCTGAGGTCGATGCGGCGACGGAGTCGTATCCGAAGCTGCCGGTGCGTTGGAGGCTCGTGCCGTGGGGCGAGCGACGGTACCTGATCCCGGACGGGCAGATCATCCGCTTGTGCAACGCGATCAACCTCGGGGAGGAGCCGCGTGACAGGCCGCAGGGATGGGCACTGCTGCGCCGCGGCGATGCCTCGCGTCGCGTGACCGGGGATCCGGAGTTGCCCGAAGCGTGGCGGGCGTTCCTGCTGAAGCAGCCGATCGACGGGAGGATCATCGCCTTCGAGGAGGGAGGGTTCGCCCGGCTGGACGTCGGCGGGAATGACGGGCTGCTGGCGGGGATGATGCTTCACGCGCATGTCGAGGGGCAGGCCAGATGCGCCCGACTGAAGATCGTGTGCCCCTGTGACGACAGCGCGCGGGCGGACATCGTGCGCGGCGGCGCTTGCGCCGATGACGGCGCCGAGTACGCGGATCTGGTGATCAACGACGCGGTGAGCACGTCCGCGCGGGAGTTCCTCCGCGAGGTGCCGACGCGAGGCGGCGCGGGGGTGACGCTGGTTCCGGAGGGGCGCTCGCTTCCGCTGAAGCTGGGGGGAGCTGAGGTCGCGCCGCCGGACGTGGCGACGGCGTTCCACGCCGCGTGGGAGAAGGAGCGCGAGGCGGTCGCGGATGTGCTGACGGCGGAAGTCCTGAGCCGGATATCCCGCCGGTTTGAGACGCCGTCAACGAAACCCCACCTCGATCGTGAGCGCTTCGGCAGACTCAGGTTTGAGCCGATCGGTCGGGATTCGGATTCGGGCGGCTGGGTGTTTGCACATCCGACGGAGGCGGGTATTCCGATGCCGAAAGTCCGGGCGGTCCGCCGGGCGTTGTGTTTCAGCGCGGTGTTCGATCCGGTGCAGGGTCGGACGGTCCGTGTCTTCGTGACGATCGGCGCGTGGATTGAGGAGTGATGCCGGGGCGGAGGACGGGTTACCGGAGCGGGAACACATTCAGGGGGAAGCATGAAGAAGGCGTCTGAGGAGCCGCGTGTGATCCGCGTTCACGACCCGTTGCAGACGTGGCGCGATGGGCGAGGGTGGGGAACCAACCCGCTGAAAATGACCGGCGACGCGGAATTCGCTCCGGGGAGCCTGCACGTCGTCTCCCTTAAACCCGGCGCGGTCCGCGGGAACCACCATCACCCCGACTCGATGGAGTGGATGCTGGTGTGCGACGGTCCCGCGGAACTGGCGTGGATGCCGGTCGGCGAAACCGAGATCGTCCGGGAACTGATTGCGGCGGACGATCCTGCTCTTTTCCGGATTCCGCCCGCAACGGGGCACGCGATCCGCAACCTCGCGACCCATGACATTACCGTCGTTTCCTTCAGCAACGCCCGCGAACCGGCGCAGGTGCGCTGCGTTCCGCCGCTGATCGCGGGGCAATAAGAGCGAGTGAATCCCGCAGCGATCGCTTCCGCCGGGGCAGGTCCGATCAGAAGCGGCGGGTTCGCCCGTCGCTGGCGGTTTACTCAGACGTCGTGCGAGGGGAACCTTCCCGATCGACGTTCCCTTAACCCGCAGGCCCCTAACTCCCCCGCGGGCAACCGACGATACCTGCCTCAGACATGATGCTCAGGCGGCAGAATCATCTCAGGCTGGTTCCGCAGACCGAAGCGCCGGAATACTCCGGCGCGTCCGGCGACACCACATTGCGGGAATTTGGCGCAGGCGGACCGCGGCGTTGGGCGGAGCATTATGCGACGGTCCGCGCGTCGTGCTTTATGAATCCGTCATTGCTGGTTGTCGCGGCAGTGAGGTTTCCGGATGGATTCTCCGCGGCGGCGGACGCCGGAGACATGCTTCACGAGCTTCGCCGGTCCGTCGGCCGCGACGGACTCGTGACGGACGACGGGTCGGGTGGGATTCTCATTTCGCTGCCGGGCGCTGATCCGCCGCGTCTGAAGTTCTGCATCGAGCGTGCGTTGACCGAAAACGGGTGGCGCGTCGTTGAAGCGGGATCGATCGAGGTCTCGCCGGGGGAGGCACGGCTGGCGCATGTCAGCGTGGATCCGCGGAAGTGGCCTTCCGCTGCACATGTGCTCCGGCTTCTTGCCGATCAATTTGCGGGCGCCATCGCGCCGGCGGGCGACGCGGCGCCCGACGCGGCGCTTCCCGACGAGTTGACGGACGATATCTCAGATGCCGTCGATCACGTCACGACGTGCCTGCGGCGTGCGCGCCGGGAACTTCAGGCTCAGATTGAGCAGACGACCGCCGCATTGATTGCCGCCGTCGAGGCGAAGGATCCTTTCACCAGCCAGCACTCGCACACGGTGGCGCGGTACGCGGCGGTCCTGGGCGAGAGGCTGGGGTTGACGCCGACTCAACTCGCCGTGCTTCAGCAGGCGGCGACTCTTCACGACGTGGGCAAAATCGGCATCCCGGACGCGATCCTGTGCAAGCCCGGCCCGCTGACGGATGAGGAGTTCACCGTCGTGCAGCGACACCCGGAGGCCGCGCTGGAGATTCTGAATCCGCTCAGTTCGCTGCGGGCCGCGCTGCCGGTCATTCTGCACCATCATGAGCGTTTTGACGGCCGGGGATATCCAGCGGGCTTGTCCGGCGACCGGATTCCGATCGGCGCGCGCATCCTCGCCGTCGCCGACGCGGTGGACGCAATGCGCTCGCGGCGTTGTTACAAGGCGCCGTACCCGGTGGGTCGGGTGATCGGTGAACTGCGCCGCGGCGCCGGGTTCCAGTTCGACCCGCGTGTCGCCGGCGCGGCGATAAGGTGGCTCGAGGAACCTGCCTGACCTTCTCGCCGAGTTTCCCCCGGCACGAGAGTCTGCGGATCGGTCCGGTGGTGCGGATTTCAGCGGGAAGGAAACCCGAAAAAAAGAGGACGTGAGTCAATCACGTCCTCGTTCCGGCGAATTCTGCTGTCGCTCGGGACCGTGGGGGTCAGGCAACAAGCTCCTCCTGAAGTTCATGCCCGAACCGGCCGCGAAGGCGCTCGAGAATCTCCTTGTGAATCTGGCTGACGCGGGATTCCGAGAGATTCAGAACCAGTCCGATCTCGGCCATCGTCATCCCCTCAAAGTAGTAAAGAACAATGACGAGGCGCTCCTCGCGGGCCAGTCCCCGCGTGACGAAATCCGTCAACATGCTGCGGGCGACGGGGGTGGACGGCTCACGTCCGTGCGGGTCACGCACGTCCCAGGTGCGTCCGGAGCCGTTGTGGTGACGATCGTCCGGCGGCTCCATCGCGCTGAAATGCACCTCGCGGCCGAGCTGGGAGAGGCGCGAGAGCTGCTGATACCGTCCGACGGAGATGCCCATCTTTGCGGCGACCTGCTCCTGGCTGGGGGGCGTTTCCTGCTCGACGTCGAGGGCTTCGACGGCCATCGTGCGGCGCTTCTCGAAGGTGCGGACGGTGCGGCTTTGCGGGTCGAGGCTGCGCAGCCAGTCCATCACGGCGCCCGAGATGCGTTGCTGACAGAAGGTCTCGAACTTGGCCTTACGCGAGGGATCGTAGGCTTCGACGGCCTCGATCAGACCGTCGAACGCGGCGCTGCAGATTTCATCGTAAGACACCTGGGCGGGCAGTTTCCGCGAAAGTCGCGCGGCGTGCGTGTGAACCAGGTGCATGTAATGAACCACGATCTTGTTGCGAAGCTCGACGTCTCTCCCTTTCAGATAGCGCTTCCACAGCGTCTCGATCGAAACCTCCCGCTTGGCCATCGCGCGACTCCTGAAGAACTGAAGATAAAGATCGAAAAAATGCAGGAACCCTCCTGCGTTTCGGGACGACCCTCCCGGTTCGCCCGCCGCCCCTCCAAGGCGGTCATGCTCAAAGCGAGCATTCCAGATACTTCGGACCGTGGTGGGGGCTTCAATCATTCAATTTGGGAGTATTTGGCAAATTAGGCAAAATATCTCAGGCGTATCTAGTTAGTTTGGGATTATTCAGAAAGACCGAATAAGCTTGCCTTTTTTCCGAAAAGGGCGGCGACCAGAAACGACGCCGGTGGCGCTAGTTGTTGAAATTACGAGGGTTGATGCAGCCGGGCAAAACCTGCGGGTGATGACCGTCATCGCTTCTCCCCCACGGAGACGGAGCATCCGACATCGTCCATCGTCGCAGGAGGTTGATCGCGAAGACGCCGGCGGGGCTGAGGAGGTCGTCGGCTTCCCCGCAATCCGGTGACACGCTAGGATTCCGACCACGCATGCCTTGTGCCAAGCCGGCATGCGGCGGGACGGAGACGTGAGCATGAAAGCAGGACTGAGAGTGCGTTGGTTGCGGGGTCTTAAGTCGCTGGCGTGCGGCGCGATATTGATGCAGGCCGCCAGTTGTCAGTCGACGGCGCAGGAGTTGTTCGCCGGGCTGATCTCGGCGGGGGTGACAAACGTCATCAACAGCCTCGTGTTCAGCGCGTTCGGATTGCCCTAGCATACATACAGCTTCGGTGCGGCTGCCGATGCTCCGGGCGCCGGAACGTGGATCAATCTGCGGGACTTGAGGCGGTGTGGGCGACGGCCCATCAGGGGAGACCTTCGTGAACGGACAGGCGAAAGCAGGATTCGCGTTGATTGCCGCACTGGTGGTGTGCGGTTTCGGGACGATCGTCGCGCCGCGGCTGGAACCGGCGCAGCGGCGCGCGGATCGTGAGGCGGATCGACATGTTGAGAAGGCACGTCGTCTGCTTGCATCTTACAACCCGTCGCTGCACATGACGTCGCTTCTGATCGCCGATCTCGCCGGATCGAACGTGGACCTGACGTTGAAAAACGCGGGGGAGCGGATCGGCGGGGAGGAGTTTCAGGCGATCTACGGTGAAGAGTTGGAAGCCGCTCTCGGGCACTTTGATCCTGAGGGCAAGTACCAGCCGCGCGGCGGGACGGAAAGCCAGATCCGCGAGGGGGTCGCTTTGCAGGAGCGAGTGCTCGCGGACAACAGCAAGCTGCTGAAGGAGGCGCTCGATACGGTAGAAAGCGCGCTGGCGGTCGAGGTCGGCGGGGCAACGGCGGCGCAGCACGTGACGGGCAACCGCCTTAAAGGCGTGATTCTTTATCATCAGGCGCGGCAGGAGGCGCGTCGGGCGGCTCTGGCCCGCGCGGCGATCAACGAACCGCTGTCCGCGTTGTCATCCCTGGCGGAGCGCGTGCGTGCGGTGCAGCCGGCGACCTCGGTTGTTTCGACGTCCCGCATCGACGAGCAACTCGCCGCTGTTCAGGGGCAGATTGCCGCGGCTGAGGCGGAGCGGGCGAAGCTCGCGGCGGAATCGGCCTCGATCAATGCGTCGATCGCTCGACTCGAGGATCAGCTCGCACAGGCCAGAGCCGCCGCGGACTCCGCTCGGGCGGCGATGGACGACCTGCTCTCCCGAGGACAGGACTTCTCCGGCGCTGAGGGGTTTGAGGCGTTCAAGGCTGAGTACGAGCGGCACTCAGGCGTCTACCAGGCGGCGCTTAAGGCGGCGCATACGGCAGAGTTCGGCGTTTATCCCGATGCCGGGGTCGATCCGCCGGGGGACTACGTGGACGGGAAGCTGGTGATGGTCGGGGGCGGCGGTTCACTCTCGCCGTCGCTGGGGCTGAATCATTACCGAGCCGCGCTCAACCGGGTGTCGGAGGCGACGAAGCTGGTCGACGCGACGCTGGTCGACCTGACGGATCGGAAGGCGCGTTTGACGGCGGACAAAGCGGAGTGGGCGGCACAGGAAAAGGCTGCCGGAGACACCCTCGCGTCGCTGCGACGCGAAGGTGCGGCGGCGTTGGAACGACTGAGCGCGCTGGATGCGCAGGCGTCGGAGTCTGAGGCGACGGCGATCAGCTTGTTCAAGAAATCCGCGCAGGCGTTCAAAACGGCATTTGACGGAGCAGAGGGGCGCCTGCGAGAGGCCGCGGAGAAGGCCCGGGAGGTCTCGCCGACGCAGGCGGAGTTTTCCGCGTACACGCTGATGAGCGAGGCTTCGGACGCGGTTTATCATTTGAAGACGGAGCAGGCTGAGGCGCTGGCGGGCGAGGCGTGGATCCTTCAGCAGGCGCACGCTTCCGCTCGAGACCAGCAGAACGTTGTGAATTCCGCGGCTGAACCCCTTCAGCTTCCGGGGGACGCGGTGACCCGGCTCAGCGAAGCGGTCCAGACCCGGCTGGAACAGGGTCGACAGGCGGCTCAGGCCGCCTCCGAAGTGCTCCAGAGCGTTCACGGGCAGCTTTCCGGGCACTGGACCGTCACGGCCGGGTATGCGGGCACGAGCTACCTTTTCGTCCTTTTCGGGGATCTGGGGCTTCTGGCGGAGGTTCGGGAGAACTACCGGAGCGCCTTGGACGGTCGGGATGACGCTGCCCTTACGGCGCCGCTGAAGGACCGGTTAGACGTGCTCGAACGTCGCTGAAAGGGGCTTGACCCCGGCGACGGGGTTGGCGATAATCAATACGGGAAGCATTGGTCTTATTCATCGTCTTTCTTCCCAAGCGGGGCAGTTTGACCAGCGAGACAGGTTTGGGGGAGCCGCAACCGCGCAACGTCAGGAATCAGCATGAATCCGGGGCAAGCAGGGAGGATCGCCGTCGAAGGCGATGTGGCGCCTGTTCCTCGGGTGGCGCATCTTGCGTTGTCGATCGGAAGCAGGGACTCCGACAGCCCGAAAAGGAAGACGACATGCCGGCTTTCCTTAACAGCGACCTTGCGCGGCTTGCGCATCAGTTGACGCTGTCGCCGAAGCGCCTCCGCCCGCGCCAGATCGAAGGCATCGAGGCGGTGCTCGCCCTGGTTCAGCCTGACAAGTCCTACCCCTTCGACTGGGTTTGCTTTCACGTGACGGGGTATCAGAAGCGGGGGACGGACACTTCCGCTTCGGTTCCGGGCGAGGCGTTGATCGCCGACCTGGTGGTGATGGCGGAGTTCATCACGCGGCGGGAGCAGTTGCCGGTATCGGCGCTCGTCGATCAAGGCGGAACGCAGGAGGACGTCGCGAAGCAGCTATCGGTTTCGACCAAGACGATCCGGCGTTGGCGTCGGCGCGGGTTGCTGGGCGTCCGGGTGATGTGCGAAGACGGGGTCAGCCGTCTGATCTTCCCGCAAAAGGGCGTCGAGCGGTTCAAGGCGAACAACGCGGAACTGGTGGCGAAAGCGGCTTCGTTCCGCCAGCTCACCGATGACGAGCGCTGCCGGATCATTGAGCGGGCGAAAGAACTCGTCGGAGAGCGAAAGCTCAAGCTTCACGAGACCGCGCGGACGATCGCCGCCGAGACAGGCCGAGCGATCGAGACAATCCGGTATACGCTCCGTCGTTACGACCGTGCAAACAAGGCGACGGCGGTGTTCGCGTCCGAGCACGAGCCGGTGCTCACGCCGCAGCAGCAGGCGATGTGGGATGCGCATCAGGCCGGGGACAGTGAGCAGGCGCTGGCCAAGGCGTTCCACCTGACGCCGCGGCAGGCGGCGGAGGCGCTGGCTGAGATTCAGGTGCGTCTCTGGAAGCGTGAGAAACTCGAGTTTGTATACAACGCGCTTTTCGACGCTCCGAACGCGGACGCCCTGATCCTTGACGTTCCCGAACCGGCGTGCGCCGTTGCGGCGGGACCGACGCCGGACGCGGATCTGCCCGCCTATCTTCGTTCGCTTTACCGGACGCCTCTGCTTTCTCCCGAGCAGGAGCAGGATGTCTTCCGGCGATACAACTACATCAAGTACAAGATTCATCGCCGGCTGGCGGCGATCCGCGGGTTCAGCGCGTCGCCTGAGGAGGTGCGCGAGATATCGACGTGGTTCCGCCGCGCGGGGTCTTACCGTGATCGGATCGTGCAGGCGAACCTGAGGCTGGTGGTGAGCATCGCGAAACGGCACGTAGGGCGCAGCGATGCGTTCTTCGAGGTGGTCAGCGACGGGAACGTGTCGCTGATGCGGGCGGTCGAGAAGTTCGATTTCTCGCGGGGGTTCCGCTTCAGCACCTACGCTTCGTGGGCGGTGATGAAGAATTACGCGCGCACGATCCCGGAAGAGCGTTACCGGGCGATGACGCAGGTGACGGGCCAGGACGAACTTCTCGCCGCGGCGCCCGATGGGCAGACGGTCGAAGCCAGCGAGATGGACGTGGCACACGTGCGGGATGCGATCCGCCGGGGGCTGGAGCAGCTCAGTCCGCGGGAGCGCGAGGTCGTCACGGAGCATTTCGGTCTGGGTCGTCCCGAGGGTCAGGGCGCGACGCTGGAAGACCTCGGCCGGCGTTACGGCGTGACGAAAGAGCGTGTGCGTCAGATCGAGAAGCGCGCCGTCGCCAAGCTGCGCCAGCTTCTGCCGCCGACGCTCGGAGCGGTTTTCTCGGCCGCCTGACGTCCGTCAAGTCGCCTTCTCCGTGCGACCGATAACCCCAGGATGAACGTTCTGGGCATTATCCTCGCTCGCGCCGGAAGCAAAGGCCTTCCCGGAAAGTGCGTCCTTCCCCTGTGCGGACGGGCGCTGATTGAGTATACGTTCGATCATGCACTGGCGGCACGCTCGCTGACGGCGGCGGTACTGAGCACGGACAGCGAACCCGCCAAGGCGCTGGCCCACCGATATCGCATTGAGGTGATTGATCGTCCGGCGGCGCTGGCGACGGACGAAGCGCGGGTGGACGACGCCGCGCGGCATGCGGTAGAGGCGTGGGAGGCTCGCCACGGCCGGACGGTTCACGCGGTTGTGCTTCTTTACGGCAACATTCCGGTGCGCGCCCCCGGTCTGATCGACCGGGTGGTCGCGCACCTCCTGCACACCGGGGCGGACTCGGTGCGCTCCGTCGCGCGGGTGGGCAAGCATCACCCGGATTGGCTGCACCGGCTGGACGGCGACCGCATGACCCCGCTGCGCCCTAACGGCATTTACCGGCGTCAGGATCTGGAGCCGCTGTACTATCACGACGGCGCGGCGGTGGCGGTGACACGGGCGTCGCTTTTCTCGGCGCTGCAGCGACCCGACGACGGACAGGCGTTTCTGGGAGCGGATCGCCGGGCGGTGGTGCAGGACGCTTCGGATGCGGTGGACGTGGACGACGCGCTGGATCTGCGCGTGGCGGAGGCGGCGCTGGAAGGCGGAGCCCGCGAGTCGGCGGCGGACGCCGTGCGGATCGGCGAGCGCCGCGTCGGCGCGGGTCATCGGGCGTACGTGATCGCGGAAGCGGGCGTCAATCACGACGGATCGGAGGCGGCGGCGCTGGAGTTGATCGACGCGGCGGCGGAGGCCGGCGCGGACGCGGTGAAGTTTCAGATGTTCCGCGCCGACGTGCTGACCGCGCGGGGCGCGGCGACGGCGCAGTATCAACGTGCGACGACCTCCGCGCGAGATCAGGCCGAGCTTCTTGAGAGCCTCGAACTTCCGGATCATGCGTGGGCGAACCTGCGTGATCGTTGTCGCCGTCGGGGCGTGCATTTTCTCGCCACGCCCTTCGGGATCGACGAAGTGCGCCGGGTCCGGGAGCTGGGCGCGCCCGCGATCAAAATCGCTTCAACCGATCTGACGTGCGCGCCGCTGATTGACGCGGCGTGCGGGACGGGATTGCTGGTGCTTCTTTCTACCGGCGCCGCGACGGCGGCGGAGATCGACGCGGCGGCGGCGCGGTGTCGCCGGGCCGGCGCCTTCGATCGCCTGATTCTCATGCACTGCGTCAGCAGTTACCCGACGACGTGCGCGTCGGCGAACCTGCGGCGGATCGGCGCGCTTCAGCGGCGATATCACCGACCCGTCGGTTACTCGGATCACACCCCGTCTGTGCGGACCGGGGCGTGGGCCGTGGCTGGAGGAGCGTGCGTCATCGAAAAACACCTGACGCTGGATCGGGGGCTGGCCGGTCCGGATCATGCGGCGTCGCTGGATCCGGCGGGATTCCGCGCGTACGTCGAGAATCTCCGGACCGCGGAGAGCGCCCTGGGACAGGGCGGTCTGGATTATCAGCTTTGCGAGGCGGATGTGCGGCGGGTCGCCCGGCGCAGCGTGGTGGCGGCGCGGGAGATTCCGGCGGGCACGGTGCTGACGGCGGATATGCTGGCGTTCAAGCGCCCCGGCGGCGGAGTACAACCGGGCGACTTCGAGAAACTGCTGGACCGACGCCTCGTTGCGACGGCGCAGCGTGACACGGTTCTGACATGGGACATGATCGAATGAGCGGGCGTGCCCGGCGGCGCCGCGTCGCGGTGGTGACGGGCACGCGCGCGGAATACGGGTTGCTGCGCTCCACGCTCCGCGCGATCCGTGAACATGCGAAGCTGGAGCTGCGCCTTGTCGCCACCGGCGCCCACCTGCTGCACAAGTTCGGCCGGACGATCCGGGACATCGAGGCGGACGGGTTCACGATCGACGCGCGCATCCCGATGCAGCGCGGGCGCGACGACGCGCTGGACGCGGCGGAGGGCGTGGCGCGCGGGGTGCGCGGGATCGGGCACTTCCTCGTGCGCGAGGAGTGCGACGTCGTGCTCGTGCTCGGCGACCGGATCGAGGCGTTCGCGGGCGCCGTCGCGGGCATCACGACGGGGCGCTGCGTCGCGCACGTTCACGGGGGGGATCGGGCGCCGGGCGACATCGACGACGCGCTGCGTCACGCGATCACAAAGCTCGCCCACCTTCATTTTCCTGCGACGCGGCGATCCGCACAGCGCATCCTCAGGCTCGGCGAAGCGCGGAACCGTGTGTTTCCTGTCGGGGCGCCGGGGCTGGATGAATTGCGCGACGCGGCGCGGATGCGGCGGCGGCGGCGAGGCCAAAGCGGCGAGGCGCTGATCGTTCAACATCCGAGCGGGCGCGGGGCGCTCGAGGAGCGGCGTGCGGCGGAGGCGGTGCTGGACGCGGTGCGGGCGTGCGGTCTGCGGCGGACGATCGTCTATCCCAACAGCGACCGCGGACACGACGGCGTGATCGACGCGATCCGCCGGCACGTCGCGCAAAGCCCGTCCGACGAGGTCGTCGTGCATCGCTCGATGCCGCGCGACGATTTCGCGGCGGCGCTGGCCCGAGCGGATGTCCTGATCGGCAACTCCTCCAGCGGCGTCATCGAGGCGCCCTACGTCGGCGTTCCGTCGGTGAACGTGGGACGCAGACAGCAGGGCCGGGAGCCTGGCGGTCGCTCGGTTCTGAACTGCGGGGAGGAGTGCGAAATCATCCAGCGTACGATCCGCAGGGCATTGCGCCTCGCCGTCCGACCCGGCACAAAGACGGCATACGGCGACGGGCGGACGGGTCTGCGCATCGCCGCGAGGCTCGCCGCCCTGAATCTCGGGCCGCGCTTCCGTCTTAACAAGCTGAACACATACTAACCCTCGCGGGAATTTGTCTGAATCTGCGTTTCTCATTCATCAGGGAATTTGCATATTCCGGTTGCGTCTCCAAGCCGAATCCGTTATGCTCACCTTGAACTGAACCGGTCGATTCATCGTACTCGACGAACTTCCGGGAATCTGTCTTGTCCGGACAGAATCACCGCGAATACGCCTTTTGAGGGCCCATCTCACTATCGAGGAGAAACGGCGATCACGGAGGCGCGTTGCAGCGCAGGAACCCTGAAACAGGCCCGTGCATCGCAGGCGCGCGGGTTCGTCGGCTTTATCGGCAGGTCGTGTAACCGGAGCGTTCCGGTTCCAAGCGACGGTCCTGGAGAGTAGGACAGTTTGAGAGGAGGAAGGGTATGCGAGAGTTGAAGGTCATGTTGGTGCTGGCGGCGCTGGTGAGCGTCGCGTCGGGGCAGATGATCGGGACGGGTCCGATCCAGCCGCAGGAGGGGAAGGCGGCGCCGGTGATCGAGTTTCTCGGCGATTCGGATCAGAATCCGGCCGGGGCGGCGGTGCTGGTCTGGTCGACGGGCAATCCGAACAATCAGACGCAAGCCATCGCGGCGTGGATTCAGGCGTCCGGGCGCTTCGGGTCGGTCGTGGGCGAGAACGACGACGACGGGAAGTCTCTCGCCGAGCTTCAGGCGTATGACGCCGTGCTGTACTTCACGAACGGGTGCGGCGGCGACATGAACGCCAACGGCGACGTGCTGGCGGATTACGCGGACACGGGCGCGCGGCTGGTCGTCGCGGTGTTCGCGTGGGCGAACCAGGGCTGCAACACGCTGGGCGGGCGTTTCATCAACGATGAGATCAGCCCCTACGTGTTCGAGGGCGGCTCGCTGTACACGAACGCGAACCTGGATGCGAACGACGGGTCGTGCTACTTCGACGACGTCAATTCGCTCACCGGGTTGTTCCGCGACAACGTGCGGCTCACGAGCGGCGCGGTGGAGCGCGGGCGCTGGAGCGACGGCGAACCGCTGGTGGCCGTCAAGGGCAACGTCGTCGGCGTCAACCTCTTCCCGGATGATGCCTACGGCAACGTCAGCGGCGACATCCGTCCGCTGTTCATCAATGCGCTGTCGTGCGAGACCGGTCCGCCGACGCCGCGGTGCATCTACCAGGTGAGCAAGGTGAAGAACAAGGCCAACGCCTGCGGTCAGGTCTGCGACACCTGCCCGTATGTCCGCGGCGACCTGGTCTGCACGATCGAGTGCGGTAGCGCGAACGATTGTCCGGGCCGGCTGAAGGGGTTCAATGCGTGCGCCAACGGTGCCGCGTGCAAGGTTTCGGCCGATCTGATCGGCTGTGACTTCCCGCCGCGCAACTGCCGTCAGTGCCGGTAATCACCAGGACTTGCCGCGGATCCGGCGGATCGGCGACGGTTCGCGGGTGACGTCAGGGCAAGGACAAGAGGATCGAGGGCCGCGGCGGATTCCGTTCCGTCGCGGCCCTTGTCATGCGCGCTTGCCTCGGATAGCGCAATCGAGCTTTCGGCGTTCGGGCGGCGCCTGCGGCGGCCATCTCGCGGCAGGCCTTTCGTCGGACTACGATAGCACCGCGGATGAGGACAGAGCCGACGGGCGCTCGCCGGCGGTAACGGCCGGCGGTCTGTTCTCCCGAGTTATTTTTGAGGGGAATCATGAACCGATTCGAGCCGATGCACTTCGCCACCCGCGCGATTCACGTGGGACAGGAGCCCGACCCGACGACCGGCGCGACCGTTCCGCCGATTTACGCCACGAGCACGTACACCCAAAGCTCCCCCGGCGAGCACAAGGGGTACGACTACTCCCGGACGCGCAACCCGACGCGGGTGATGCTCGAGGATGCGCTGTGCTCGCTGGAGGGCGGGGCGGCGTGCGCGTGCTTCTCGTCCGGATGCGCGGCGACGACGGCGCTGCTGGCGACGCTGTCGCCCGGGGACAAGGTTTTGGCCTACGCGGACGTATACGGCGGGACGTTCCGCCTGATGAAGCGCGTGTTCGAGACGTTCGGGGTCGCGCCCGTGTTCACCGAGGACACGTCGCCGCAGGCTTTCGCAAAGCTGATGGACCCGCGGACGAAGCTGGTCTGGCTGGAGTCTCCGACGAACCCGCTGCTGCGTGTGCTGGACATTGAGGCCGTGGCGAAGGTCGCGCACGCCGGCGGAGCGAAGGTCTGCGTGGACAACACGTTCGCCACGCCGGTGCTTCAGCTCCCGATCAAGCTCGGGGCGGATTACGTGCTGCATTCGACGACGAAATACGTCGGCGGGCACAGCGACGTGGTTGGCGGAGCGATCGTCATGCGCGACAAGGCGCTGCAGGAGAAGATCGCGTTCCTTCAGAATTCGCTCGGAGGCGTGCCCGGGCCGTTCGACTGCTTCCTTCAGCAGCGCGGGCTTAAGACGCTGGCCGTCCGGATGGAGCGCCACTGCGCCAACGCGATGCGCCTGGCGGAGCACTTTCGCGAGCATCGGAAGCTGTCGCGCGTGCTCTACCCCTTCCTCGAGAGTCATCCGGACGTTGCGGTGGCGAAGAAGCAGATGCGCGGCGGCGACGGGTTCAGCGGTGGCGGCGGGATGGTGACGATCGTGCTCAAGGACGGGTGGGAGGCGACGAAGCGCTTCTGCTCGTCGCTGCGCGTGTTTTCGCTGGCGGAGTCGCTCGGCGGCGTCGAGTCGCTCTGCTGCCACCCGGCGTCGATGACGCACGGCTCGATCCCGAAGGAAATCCGCGAGGGTCGCGGCATCACCGACGGTCTGGTGCGTCTGTCCGTCGGGATCGAACACGTGGACGACCTGATCGCGGACGTGGAGCAGGCGCTGGGGAACGCGTAGCGCCGGGGCCTCGGTCCACGTCGTTCAAAGACATGATTCACGGATGTGAAGCGCCCCCTGAGCCGCCGGCTTCAGCCCGCGCGATCCGTCGCGCGGGTTGAGCCGTCCGGCTCAGGAAAGGGCTTTCATGCTGCGGTTCGGTCTGGAATCCGGCGCGGGCGCCGGGCGATCACGCCGTCAGCACTTCCTCCGGGCGACGGCGGCGGCGGCGCTTCCGGGACGCGCCTGCGAGGCGGTCGTCCGGATCGCGCGGCGGCGCGGTCTCGATCAGGTCCAGCGTGGCGCGGATGTCGGGGGCGAAGTAGTCCGCGTTCACCTCGTTCCACAACCCTTCCGCCCGGTTGAACACGCCGCCGGAGACGAGGATGTTCATCGTCGGCTGCACCCCCACATCGCGGATCAGGTCCACCAGCCGCCGCACCTCCGGGACGCCCGACGGTTGCGTGCCGTAAAGCATGAGCACGTCGGGACGCATCGTGCCGACCAACCCGAGGATCTCGTCGCCCGGAACGCCGCCGCCGAGAAACGCGACCTTCCATCCGCGCGACTCGAGCAGGTCCGCGACCATCTGGGCTCCGAGTTCCTCCGTCTCGCCCGCGGGACACGCGATGATGACCTGCCGTCCGGTCGGGGTGGCGGGCGTCAGCAGGGTCTGCACCTGGTCCACCAGCGAGCGCAGGATGCGCGTCGCCAGGGCGTGCGCGGCGGCGTTGATGCGGTCTTCGACATACAGGGCCTCAAGCTGCGCCATCGCCGGCCACAGCAGCGCCTCGTAGGCGTCGGACGGGGCGGAAAGCTGGGCGATCTCCTCGCGGAGCACCTGCCGCGAGGCGGGGCGGTCACCGGAGATCAACGTGGACAGGAAACGATCGAACGAGTTCGGACTGCGCATCGACCAAGGCTCCGACGCCCGGGACCGGTTCCGGCACACGCCCGGCGGCGCGGGCCTCCTGCCCCCGACCGAAACCCCGTCCTGCGGGTGACCTCTTCACGGTCGATGCTCCAACTCGACCTTCGATTCAACGACGCGACAGGTATCGACCGCGATCCTCGCGGTGCTTGAAGACGCCGAAATCGCGCGACGGCGGAGCGACGCGCGGGAGGTCTTACGCCTCGGCGTTGCGTCTGCGCGTCGCGCAGTTCCCGCGCTTTCCCCGACGTTGCGGGATCGCCGATACACACGCAGGCAAGGCCCACCGCGGCGCCATCCCTCACCCGTCGCGCGACGCAGGATCGACCGGTTACGGGGTTTCATGAAAACCTTCGACTTCGTCATTGTCGGCAGCGGACTGACCGGGGCGACGATGGCGCGGCTCCTGACGGACCTGGACCATCGTGTGCTTGTCCTTGAACGGCGCGATCACATCGGCGGGAACGTGGCCGACCGACTTCACTCCAGCGGCATCCGGGTCGGTCTTTACGGCCCGCATTACTTTCGCACCTCCAGCGACGCGCTGTGGAGTTTCGTGAACCGGTTCGCGCGGTTCCATCCTTTTGAGGCGGAAGTTCGCTCGCGCGTGCGCGGACGGCTGGAGAACTGGCCGGTCGGCGCGGGTTACATCCGGCGCACGGTCGGAGCGGACTGGTCGCCCGAGTTCCGCGGCGTTCCACGGAACTTCGAGGAAGCGGCGCTGTCGATGATGCCGCGTTCGATCTACGAGGATTTCGTGCGAGGCTACACCGAGAAGCAGTGGGGCGCGCCCGCGACGGCGTTGTCCGCCGCGCTGGCGGGGCGCTTCGACGTGCGTGAGGACGACGATCCTCGCCTGACCCCGACACGCAAACATCAGGGCGTTCCCGCGGACGGGTATACCGCGCTCGTCGAGAACATGCTCAGCGGAATCCCTTATGAGTTGAACTGCGACTACCTGCGGATGCGGACCGTCTTCACGGCGCGGAAAGCCCTGATTTTCACGGGTTCCATCGACGCCTACTACGGATTTCAGTTCGGCGCGCTGGCCTACCGGGCGCAGAAACGATCCACCGACTATCACGCCGACGTCGAATTCGTGCAGCCCTGCGTCCAGGTCAACGAACCCGACCCCGCGGTTTTCCACATCCGCACGATTGAGTGGAAGCACCTGCTCCCCGAGGCGCAGCGCCGACGGGTTCGTGGAACCGTGCTGACGCGCGAAACGCCGTGCTCCGTCGCTTCGGCTGAGGAGACGCCGGAGTATCCGTTTCCCGACGCCGCCAACAAGACGCTTTATCAGCGCTATCGCGAGCTGGCGGCGCAGGAGCCGACGACGCTCATCTGCGGGCGCCTCGGAGAGTACCGCTACTACGACATGGATCAGGCGATCGCCCGCGCGCAGGCGCTGGTCCGTCAACTGCTGGAGACGCAACCTTGGGCCGCAAAACGACCGTCCCGCCTGATGCCCGCCGGCGCGTGAGCGATGCACGCGGGGCGGCACACAACGAACCGATTCTCGTGACCCGGCGGCAGGCCGAAACGGCGCGATTCTGCTTCCTCGGCGAGTTCGGCTACGAGATCATCTCGTGGATTCCTTACCTGTTGTATCTGAAGCGGACCCTGGGGCTGAAGCTGCGCACCCTTTCGAGACCGGGATCGTCGCTCTTTTACGCCTTCAGCGAAGATCATCGGGAGGCCCCGGCGTCGCTGATCGGCGGCGTCTGGGGCGAGCCGGCGTCCTACGACCGGCTTCGCCGCCGATTCCGGAGCACGCGCCTGATTCATCCCGGTCCCGACATGATCAACAAGCGCCGGATCCGCGTGGAGGGCGTCGAGTGGACGACGCGGGACATTCACCGTCCCATCGCGGAGACGAATTACGTCCGACCGGACCTGTCGGCCGTCGAGGCGTGGTCGCCGATTCCCGGGCGCCCGCTCGTCGTCCTCAACAACAAGTACTTCGTGCAGTGGCCCGGAACGTTCGACGCGCCGGTGAACTACTTCGACCGCGCGTCGCTCGTCGCGTTGCGCGACCTCCTCGTGCAACGCGGATACGGCGTCGCTTACAACCACTTTGTCGAGAAAACCGCGGTGGATGAGCACCGGCGCCTCGATGACGAGGGGATCTTCGGTCTGGACGCGGCGACGTACGATCTGAGGAGCCGTTACGCTGAGACGACCTGCCCCGCCGATCGCAACCGGCTTCAGATTTCGGTCTACAACGCCGCGGACTTCGTCATCGGTCCGCAGGGCGGGAACCTGTATCTGCCGGCCGTGTGCCGAAGACCGATCTTCCTGCTGATGCGCGCCGGGGAATATGTGGACTACCGGGAACTCGGTCGTCTTTACGGCGTCGCCGTCGAAGCGTTCTACGAACCCAGGCATCTGTTGAACTGGCTGGGCTCGACGTTGCCGTGGCGAAGCGAAGCTCCGCGCACGATTTGGCGCCGAACCGAGGGAGCAGCCGATGAACCCCACGTGGTCACGGACGCGTCGATCCACGCAAGCGTTATCGACGCGCGTGAGCGAGGCGGGCGGGATATCGGAAGCGCCGGACGGGCGGAGCCGATCCGCCGGTGAACCCAACCTCACGCGCCGATCAGGGCGCCGCCCTTTGCGAACGCCGCGGGTGCGGTTCCTGAGAAACCGGCGCCGAGGAAACCCAGCAAATCCTTCATCCGGACTTCGTACGAGAACCGCTCCAGCAAAGCCGTCCGCATCCGCGACGCCAGGCGGCCGCGATCCGTCGGGTCGGCCAGGTGTGCTTCCGTCATCGTTTCGAATTCTTTCGCGTTTGAGAAAGCGATCCGATCGAACTCAGGGATCGCCTCGACCGCGGAGACCCGACAGGCGGCGCACCGGATGACCTCCACCGTCTGCGGCGAGAGCGTTCGCGGGTCGGCGAACCACCGCCGCATCAACGACACGATTTCGGATTGAAGCGGAGCATCACGCAGCGCGTTCAACTCCGGCCAGGTCGAGACGCCTGCGGAGTCGAGAAGAACCTCCAGCCGGCGCATCACGGGCGCATGTTCGTCGGAACCCGATCGGCGCGTCAGGAAAAACGCGCCTGCCATCAAACCGTCCAGCGCGCGCTGGTGCAGGAATCCGAACGCCATCAATTGAAGGTTGATCGCTGAGGCCTGGTAGATGCGGCGCAATTCTTCGCCGTTGCGCGTCGGACCGCGGGCGTACCGAGAAAGACGCGGATGGCGCTCCCAGCCGTTGCCGTAAATGCGCAGCGTGCGGCCGGTGCGGTCCGCCCAGTCCGCGGCCCAGCCCAGGGCGACGTGGCGGAAGAGACGATCGCCGAGGCGTTGTATCACCTGCACGACGCGACCGAGTTCGTCGACCGTCCACGCCCAGCCGCGCGCCTCGCAGGCGTCGATCAGCGGCGTCATGATCGGCGCGGGGAAGTCGCCGCCGTTCCTCCAGTATTGCAGCAGCGGGGGCGCGACGTCATGAAAAAGCGTCCGCAACCGGCCCTGCGGCAGCCAGGATTCGACGGAGCGCATCTCCTCCTCGACCGTCGCCGAGGCGTGGCTCACGTAGGAGACGTCGCAGCGGTAGGGCGCGAGTTCCGCCTCCGGGAGCGGGTCGGGCGAATACGTATCCTCGCTTCCGGCCATCTCGCAGAACATGAGGCGTTGCTCGGGCCAGCCGAAGCGTCGGCGGGCGCTGGCGGCGGCGAAGCCCATCAGGAAGTCGTTCCACGCCAGTTGCGGCTTCTTCGCGGGGTCGAAGACCCAGGGGAGGTTGTCCTGATCCCACGTCACCGACGGAATCGCCGCATGAATGAAGCCCGGCATCTCGTAGCGCATCCGCGACAGCAGCAGCACCACGTCGGGCTTGAACTCGAGTTGTGTGCGCAAGGCGGTGGCGGCATCGAGGGGTTGATGCGGACTCGGTTCAATCAGGAGCTTCGTCTCGTGTCCCAGCTTCTCCAGCGCCCGCAGGCAGTCACGCATGCTGTATTGCAGAAAGGTCGTGTGCAGCGAGGTCAGCCCGAGGATGCGCAGAGGTTCGCCGGTCGCGTGTCCCTGTGCGTCCGTCGCGGTGGAGAACCGGTCGGCCCACCAGCGTGCGTCCCGTCCGGCGTAGGCGGCGTCGAGGGCGCTCGTGAGTCGCTCCACCTCCTGCTGCCGAAGGCGCCCGGCGGACGCCATCGCGGCGCGAAGCTCGGAGGCGTCGCCGCCGGACAAGCTGAAGGTGAACACCAGATCGGTCAGAGGCCAGCGTGAATCCTCCTCGATCCGACGCTTGAACGCTGCGACGGCGTTGTCGCCGACGAACCACTGCACGCGCGGGTCGGCGATGATCGGCTGCAAGTCCTGAACATGCAGAGCGATCGCCAGAAGTTCCGGCTTCGGTTCGACGACGTATATCGTGGACGACGCCTCGAGGAACACCCGCTGCGTCCGGGCGTAGGCCTCAATGAATTCGTAACCGAGGCCGATGCCGAGAAACGCCAGCGGCGGCGGCAGCAGGCCGGGCTTCTCAAGACGAAGTCGTTCGCCGGCGATCGCCGCGTGATCGTCGAGAAAAGGGATCCAGCCCGGGGGCCAGACTTCGCCGGTGCGAAGCACGCCGGGCACGCCGTCACGCGTCTGATGCAGCTCGAAATCGGCTTGATGGCGCTGCCAGGACTCATCGACGCTTCGGGCGGCGTCGGGATCACGACGTTCCAGTGCGGCGAGGTTGGCGCGGAAGCGTCCCTTGCGCGAGGTCCACGCGACTCGACCGTCACGCGGCGAATCCGCCGCTTCGGACAACGCCTGCCACTCCGGTCCCGTCCGCTGGTCGGCGGGAACGCGGTCAATGACGCCGCGCACCGCCGCGAGTAATCCGAGACGCGCGAGGCTTCTCAGGTACGCCAGGATCCACTCCGCCCGGTTCGGTTCGTGCGTCGCCAGCAGCGGCGCGACGCGCAAGAACGTGAAGTCATCCCCGGTTCGGTGTGCGGATCGGGCCAGCCGGGCGATCACATCGAGGCTCAACGACGACATCGGGGGTTTATCGGACAACGCCGCGTTGCGGCTTTCGTGCCGTTTTTGCCGTTGTGCAGGCGGGCTCTCGTCTCGCATTCTCTTCCAGCGAGTCGATCGACATGCAGATCAAATGCGGGGGGCGCATTTCAGAGCCGCGCGCGTCAGCCAGCGCGCTCACCCGCATCCGCACGCGGCGACGTACGCTCCCTCACGGTCGCGGTTCTGCCAGACAGCCTCAGAAATGATCGTGCCAACGCCGCAGCATGATCGGGGATGCCGCCGCGTCTTATTCCTGCTCGCGGACGGCTTGAAGCAGGCTTGCCGCGTCCGTCGCCGCCCGCACGGCGACGCGGAAAGGCTCCTTCAACCACATCCGGCTGATCCGGGCGAGCGCCTGCACATGTGCGGTCGTCTCATGCGGCGGGCTGACCAGGAGAATGACCAGTTCGCAGGGGCGGCCGTCTACGCTCTTGAAATCGACGGGCTGGGCGGGTTTCCCGACGGCGGTGAGGAGTCGAGGAGCGTCGGCGGATTTCGCATGAGGCACGGCGAGCCCGTAGCCGATGCCGGTGGAGCGCAACTGCTCGCGGGCGATGACGGCCTCGCAAACCGGACCAGCGGACGGAATCAACCCCGCCTCGGCGAGAGTGTCCACCAGCTCCCGAATGACCGCGAAGCGCTCCGTCTCCCGCGTGGGGATGAGGATGCACCGGGGATCGAGGAGTTGGCTCAGCAGCATAACGAGGCGTTGTACCGGCGGGGCGCAACGCAGACAAGCTATCGTGAGGCCGACGATGACGCGCATGACCCGCCTTCATTCCGCGTGGACGACTTTCCTGGGACCGAAATCTTACGGGCACGCCTCCCCTTTCCTCGCCGACAACAGGCCGGCCGTCCGTGGCGAGGTCGGGAAGACTTGCACTCTCGGGCGTAAAGCGGGTAAAATAGGGCGGCTTATCCCGATCGACGGTTGCCGATCGACGGTTGTGGTATTCCTGGATCAATCCTCTGGAAAGGACACGTGACATGAAGCGTGGGGCGATCGTGATGATGTTGGGGCTGGGGATGATCGTCAGCGCGGGACGGGTTCACGCGCAGAAGATCGGTGATCCGGCGGCGGAGTTGTCCGTGACGAATTGGGTCAAGGGGGACGCGTTCGACCTTGCGTCCTGCAAAGGGAAGAACCTCGTTGTGGTCGAGTTCTGGGCGACGTGGTGCGGGCCGTGCATCGCCGCGATGCCGCATCTGACCGAGCTGCAGAAGAAGTATGAGAAGGACGGCGTGATCGTCGTGGGCGTGACGGCGCCGGATCCGAACAATTCACTCGATCAGGTCGAGCGCTTCGTCAAGGAAAAAGGCGACACGATCGGCTACCGCATTGCGTTCGACGGCGAGAGCAAGACGTATGCCTCGTACATGAAGGCGTTCGGTAAGGGGGGCATTCCGCAGTCGTTCCTGATCGACCGTGAGGGGAGGGTGGTGTGGGAGGGTCACCCGACGGAACTGGACAAGGCGCTGGAGGAGCAGGTGCTCATCGCCAGCAAGTATGACCCGGTGACGTACAAGAAAGTCGTCCAGATCCGCGAGCTGCGCAACAAATACTTCACGCTGGCGGTCAGCGCCGCGAACAAAGGGACGGTGCGGACGCTGGGCAAGCAGATCATCCTTCAGGGCGTCGCCGTGCCGGAACTGCTGGCGGAGTTTGCGGCGGACATCGTGGCGAAGACGGATTTGAAGGTCCGCGACCTGGATCAGGCGGAGGAGGCGGCGAAGAAGGCCGTCGAGGCGTCCAAGGGAGGCGATGCGAACATCCTGGCGACGTACGCGCACGTGCTTTATGCGAACAAGAAGCAGGCGGAGGCGGTCGCCCAGCAGAAAAAGGCGGTCGAGGTCTGCAAGGACGCGGGGCTTAAGGCGCAGTTCGCCCAGCGCCTGGCGGCGTTCGAGAGCGGGAAGCCTTAGGAGGCGCGAACGCCACATGACAGGTTAGCCGAAACCGGGTCGTCTTGGCCCGGTTTTTTATTACGCGGGGGTGGTATGCCGAAGCGGCGTCGGCCGATGACAGTTTCTGACGGATCGGGAAGGGATCGGCGGCTCGGGTCGGTTATGCTGGACGGGGGCCGGGCGGCGTCGGCCGGAGCAGGTGCAGGAGTGAGAACATGATGCGCTGGGTGATTCCTTTGTGCGTGCGAGTGTTCGTGGGGGCGGCGTTGGTCGGCGGGGTGCTTCCGGCGACGGCGCAGCAGACGTGGGGGCGGTTCGGGGGGTGGCGGGGCGACGGGGAAGACCCGCTTACTGAAGAAGAGCGCCGCGAGCAGATGCGCAAGCGCCTGGAGGAGATGCGGAAGGCGACGCCTGAGCAGCGACGGGAGATGGAACTGGACCGCATGCTCGAGTTCACCGTGCGAGCGTACGAGTTGACGGATGAGCAGAAGCCCGTGGTTCGCGCCGAGATGAAGAAGATGGCGGATGAGTATCGGGCCAAGGCCGGTCCGGACGCCGACGAGATGGACCGCCTGCGCGACCAGATGAGCGAATTCTGGTTGAAGCGGATGTCCGAACCCCGGGCGGAGGGTGAGGAGCCGCAGGTTCCGTGGAACGATCCGGAGTTCCGGCGGATCGGGGAGCGGATGCGCGAGTTGAACGAGAAGCATCCGTTTGATTTCCGGGCGAGCATCGAGCGCGTGGAGAAGCTGCTGCCGCCGGAGCAGGTGGACAAGGCCCGGCAGCGCCGCGAGCAGTTCGGCCAGGGCATGATGGAGCGGGCCCGCGAGCGGATGGAGGAGATGGCGCAGCAGGTGGCCCGCGAGCCGGAGAACAAGGAGCTTTTCGAGCGTTTTTCGCAGATGCGCGAGAGGATGGCGGAGTGGAACCGCCGGCGTCAGGAGGGTCAGGGCGGAGAGGATGCGGGTAGGGGAGGCGACGCCCCTCGACCCGAAGCGTCGCCGGTGGTGCAGGTGCATCCGTGGGATGCCTATCTCGCGGAGTTCACGCGCCGGTACTCGCTCGACGAGGGACAGCGGGCGGCGGCGGCGTCGATTCTGGCGGACGTTCGTGCTCGTGAGGCGAAGCTCCGGGCCTCTCAGGCGGCAGCGCGGGCGTCGGTGGAGGCGTTGACCGACGCGGAGGCTCGCGCCAAAGCGATCGCGGAACTCGACGCCCCGATCGACGTGCTTTTCGCCGAGCTTAAAGCGCGTCTGTCCGCGCTGCTGACGGCGGCGCAGAAGCAGACGGGTGGGCGTTAACGGATTCTTCCCACGAAGGCGCGCCGGACTTCGTGGATCACCACGGTAAACGAATGTTCACGCCGGGCGCGGGGTCAAGCCTGCTTCTTGGCAGGCGCGAAGCAAAGCCTGTTTCCTGACGGGCGCGGTTCGGTAGAGGGTGGTCGAGGAGGCTCGGGAATCCGGTGTTCCTGTCGGCGATGCGATGAGGAGTGATATGATCCCTCCTGCGCATGCACGAGATCACGCTGATCCTGGGTTGTACGGGAGTGGGCAAATCCGAGTTCGGCCTGGCGTTGGCCGAGGCTCTCGGGGCGGAGATCCTCTGCCTCGACTCGATGCAGATCTACCGCCGGATGAACATCGGCACGGCGAAGCCGACGGTGGAGGAGCAGCGCCGCATTCCGCATCACCTTCTCGATCTGATCGAGCCGTGGGAGACGTATTCCGTCGCGCGGTTCGTCGATCATGCGGAAGCGGCGATCCGGGACATTGCGGCGCGCGGGCGACGGGTCGTGGCGGTCGGGGGCACGTCGCTTTACATCAAGGCGCTGACGGAAGGGCTGTTTGAGGGGCCTGGGGCGGACGCGGAGATCCGCGCACGGCTCAAAGAGGAAGCGCGCCGGATCGGGAAAGAAGCGCTGCACGCGCGGCTGCGCCGCGTGGATCCCGTTGCGGCGGAGCGAATTCATGTCAACGATCTGCGGCGGGTGGTGCGGGCGCTGGAGGTTCATGAACTGACGGGCGCGCCGATATCGTCGCTTCAGACGCAGTGGGACCGGCAGCGGACGCGGCATGCGTTCCGTTTCATCGGTCTTCGACGGATCCGGGAAGACCAGAACCGGCGGACGAACGAGCGTGTGCGTCAGATGATCCAGGCCGGACTGGTGGAGGAAGTGCGCGGGCTCCTGTCGCTGCCGCATCCGCTAAGCCGGACGGCGAGGCGGGCGCTGGGGTACGCGGAGATTCTCGAATACCTCGCGGGTCGGGGGTCGCTCGATGAGGCCGTGGAGAACATCAAGATCAACACGCGCCAGTTTGCGAAGTCGCAGCGGACGTGGTTCAAGCGGTTTCGGGGGGTGCAGTGGATCGACCTGGCGCCGGGCGCGGAGGTGGCGGGGGAGGTGGGGAGGGTGGTCCAGGAAATACGAATTACGAATTGCGAATAACGAATGATGCATGCAGAATGCAGAATGAAGCATGCGGAATGAAGAATGCGGAATGAAGCATCCGGAATACGGGATGTCGAGAATCGGGCCGGTGAAACGGGGTGGACGCCTTGAGGCGTGATGGACGATAACAGAGGGCGAAGTCCGTGAAACACGACAATCCTGAAACCGGTTTCTCGCCCTTCTTCGGGGAGCGGATGCGGGGCGGAGCGCCCCGATCCTCCCGACGAGCGTCTTGGCTTGAAGCGGCTTCCAGCGGGGGGCGTTGCAGGCGCTTTGCACCTGAATCAGAGGGCGGGGTTCTGTGCGGCGCGTGCGGACCGGAGGTCCGCGATCCGTATTCGTGGGACGAACTTACGACGGCGGACGCGGATCTGGAGGCTGACAAGGGCGGCGCGACGAAATTCAGGCAAAGATTCGGCGGTCATGGGTTCCGCGGCGCGGGGGCCAGCCGCGCATGACGATGCTGCACACGACCGAGTTGACGAACTGGGCCGTCGACCTGATCGACGTTCATAAGACCTACCGCCGCAAGGTGAAGGCGCTGCGAGGCGTGCATGTGCAGGTCGGGCGCGGCGAGGTGTTCGGGCTGCTCGGTCCCAACGGCGCGGGGAAGAGCACGCTGGTCAAGATCATGATGACGGTGGTGCATCCGGACCGGGCGCTGGGGACGGTGCTGGGGCGTCCGATCGGACATCGAGGCAAGCTCGGACGGATCGGATACCTGCCTGAGAACCATCGTTACCCCGGATATCTTCGGGGCGAGCAACTCCTGGATTTTTACGGGGCGTTGTCGAAGGTTCCGCGTGTCCAGCGGCGGAAGAACGCGGCGTACTGGCTGGAGCGCGTGGGGATGAAGGACTGGGCGGGCACGCGCATCCGGGAATACTCGAAGGGGATGATGCAGCGTCTCGGGCTTGCGCAGGCGCTGATGAACGATCCGGAGCTGCTGGTGCTCGACGAACCGACCGACGGCGTGGACCCGGTGGGACGGCGGGACATCCGGTTGTTGCTGACGGAGCTGAAGGGACAGGGCAAAACGATCCTGCTGAACTCGCACCTGCTCAGCGAGATCGAGCTGGTGTGCGACCGGGTGGCGATCATGAAGGAGGGGCTGGTCGCGCGGCAGGGACCGTTGCGCGACCTCACTGAGCGCGTGCTGGGCTACCGCGTGCGCCTCGGCGGGGAGCGAGCGGCGAACGCGGCGCGGATCGGGTCCATGTCGGAAAAGCTCGCGGCGATGGGAGCGCGGATCGAAGACCACGTCGTGCAACTGGCAAGCCAGGAGATCGGGCGGGTTAACGAGCTGATCGACCTGCTGCGGGCGGGCGGCTTGCTGATCGAATCCGTGGAGCCTCGCCGCTTGAGCCTCGAGGAGGTGTTCGTCGAGGTGCTGGGCGCGGGGTCGCACGTGGGGGCGGCACGGCCGACGTAGACGCGGTTGCATTCGTTACACGCGGGGCGGGGAAAGAACGCTTTTTACGGGCGCGGGGCTTGGTATTAAGACCGGATCTCGAGGGTTTTCCGGGAGGGGCGGATGCAGTTCGGGGCACTACTGATCGACGGCTTCCGCGAGGCGCTGGACCGGAAGATTTTCTGGGTGCTGATCGGTATCGCGGTGGTGGTGGCTGCGGCGATGTTCTGCGTGGAATTCCGCTCGGATCAGGTGATCTTCCTTTTCGGATTGCACACGACGCCGAACACGAACTGGGATCCGGCCACCGAGGCCGGCCGCAAGGGGATCGTGGACATCGGCGTGAGCGTGATGGATCTGATCCTCGGGTGGGTCGGGACGACGCTGATGGTGATCGCGGCGGCCGGGGCGTTTCCGGCGATGATGGAGAAGGGGGCGATCGAGGTCGTGCTGGGCAAGCCGATCGGACGGGCGCGCCTTTTCTTCTACAAATACCTGGCGAGCATGACGCTGGTGGCGCTGGTGAGCGTGGTATTCGTCGGGCTGACCTTCGTGGTGATGGGGGTGCGGTGGAAGGTCTGGATGTGGCCTTACCTGCTGAGCGTCCCGCTGTCGCTGCTGATGTTCAGCTACATCTACTGCGTGACGGTGCTGGTGGCGGTGAAGACGAAGAGCGCGCTGGCGTCGGTGCTGCTGAGCCTGGTGGCGTGGTTTGTGTTCTGGATCTTCGGATACCTCGGGGCGCAGTTCAGCGCGAATCCGTCGCTTGAGCGGTTCGAGAAGTGGCGTGCGCCGATCGTTGCGGCGAGCTGGGTTCCCCCGAAGACGCTGCACGTGACGTATTTCGCCCAGCGATGGTGCGGCGGGTCGAAGGCCGAGGACGTGCTGAAGATGGCCGACATGCCGGAATTCAAGAGCGCCGACATGGGCGACGCGGGGAACATGGTGCGCGACACGCTGCTGGTCGAGGCCCACCTGATGCGCACGGACCCGGTTTCCTCGATCGCGTCGTCGTTGATCTTCGAGGCGGCGGTCCTGCTCCTGGCGGCGTGGAGCTTCCGCCGGCAGGATTTCTGACGGGCGCGATCGTTGGAGCAAGGCAGCCTCGTCGAAAGCGGGTCGGACCACGACATGAGCATGCAGATCGAGTTCCTTGGCGCTGCGCGGCAGGTGACGGGTTCGCGGTACGTGGTCCACGCGGGCGGATTGCGCCTGATGATCGACTGCGGTCTGTTTCAGGAGCGGGCGTACGTCGAGCGGAACTGGGCTTGTTGTCCGGTTCCGGCGGGGGGACTGGACGCGGTGCTGCTGACGCACGCGCACCTGGATCACACCGGGCTGCTTCCGCGGTTGATGCAGGAGGGGTACGCCGGTCCGATCCACGCGACGCCGCCGTCAATCGACCTGACGCGGATCATTCTCGAGGACGCGGCGGAGATTCAGGAGGAGGACGCGGCGTACAAGCGGAAGCGTCACGAGCGCGAGGGGCGCCGCGGGCGGTTCCCGGAGACGCCGTTGTACACGCGCGCGGACGCCCGGGCGGTGCTGCCGCTGCTGAAACCCGTCGGATACGGTCAGCGCCTCGTGCTGAACGACTCGGTGACCGCGACGTGGCACGACGCCGGGCATATCCTCGGATCGGCGATGATCGAAGTGGGTGTGCGGGAGGGGGCGCGCGAGCGGGTGGTCGTCTTCTCGGGGGATCTGGGCCAGCCGGACCGCGTGCTGCTGAAGGATCCGACGTTCCTGAGGCGGGCGGACGCGCTGGTGATGGAGTCCACCTACGGCGACCGGGATCATCGGCACGACGGAGACGTCCGGGCCCGCCTCGCCGAGCTGATCCGCGAGACGACGTCCGGCGGCGGGAACCTGCTGATCCCGACGTTCGCGGTCGAGCGGGCGCAGGAGCTGGCATATCACCTGGCGCGGCTCGCGCGTGAGAAGGCGATCCCGGACGTTCCGGTGTATCTGGACAGTCCGATGGCGGCGGAGGTGCTCGACGTTTTCCGCAGACACCGGACGTTTCTCGATGCCGAGGCGCTGCGTCTGCTTCACGAGGGCGAGCCGCTCTTTGATTTTCCGGGATTCAGGATCGTGACCACGCAGAAGGACTCCAAGGAGATCAACCGCGTCCGAGGGTGCGTCATTCTCGCGGGGTCCGGCATGTGCACCGCGGGACGGATCAAGCATCACCTCGCGCGGAACATCGGCGATCCCTTGTGTACGATCTGCTTCACCGGATACCAGGCCGAGGGGACGCTCGGACGAGAGATTCTCGACGGGAACTCTCCGGTGCGCATTCACGGGGAGCTTTTTGAGGTCCGGGCGCGGGTGACGCAGGTCTCCGGGCTTTCGGCGCACGCGGACCGGAAGGGGCTGCTGACGTGGTCCGGAAAGTATGCGCCGCCGCCGCGGAAGGTTTTTCTGACGCACGGCGAGCTCTCTGCGGCGCGCAGCCTGGCAGAGGAGCTGCGCCGGGCGGGCGTGGGAGAGGTCGTCATCCCCGAATACGGCTCGCGGCACGCGGCGTATTGAACTGTGGCGCGGGCGCGACGGGCGAGAGGTGCGCGACGGGCCTGTTTACGAAGGCTGTCGGTCTGTGCGGTCGCCGTCGTGTCGGCGGTAAACGCGGGATTTCAGCGCGACGGAGTCTGCGTGTCCGGAGAAGTCGGCGGTGATCCGCGGGTTGCTGGCGGGATTGATCCGGTGGTATCCGCGGGGCCTGTCGCCGCTGAAGGGGTTCGCCTGCGCCTACCGGATCCGGACCGGCGAACCGTCCTGCTCGACGGTGATCCGGGAGGGCGTCCTGCGCGAAGGTCCGTGGCGCGCTGCAAGCCTTGCGCGGGCTCAGTTCGCGCGATGCCGCGAGGCGTACCTGAGCCTTCAGATGTCGGATTTCCGCCCGCCCGCGCAGGGAACCGTTGCGACGAAGAAGCGGCGGCGTCGAGCGAAGCCGGCGTCCTGCCGAAGCAGGAGTCCCGCTGCGACGGGTGGGATCTCTGCGAGTGCGCATCGTTTCCGGTTGATTATCCGTGTGACGGGGTCGCCAACGTCGCCTGTGACACCGGTCTTGCGGAAGTGGCGTGTTGCGCCTCTCCGTGAGGGCGTCAGCGAGCGGAGGGCGCGCCGGGGTGGGGGCGGTCGGAGCGAAGCGCTTCCAGATATCGCCCGTGCCGGCCGATCTCGAAGGAGCGGAGGAGGAACTTGCAGAGGTACTCGACGTTGGGGTCGGCGCCGTTCTGCGCCAACATGCTCTCGACGCGGTCGCGGATCGCCACGCCGCTGAGACGGGCGCGACGTGAGTAAAGCTGCATGAACGCTTTCCGCAGGTTCGCGATGGCCTCGGGACTGAACCCGGCGCGCTGCAACCCGACGCCGTTGACCATCCTGATTTCAGGTCGCGTTCCGCGGGCGGCGACGACAATCATGAAAGGGGGCACATCGGAGACGACGCGCGTCATGCCGCCGATGAAGGCGTGCTTGCCGACGGTGACGAAGTGATGCAGGGCGGACATTCCGCCCATGTTGACGTGGTCTTCGAGGCAGACGTGCCCGGCGAGCTGAGTGTAGTTGGCGATGATGCAGCGGCTTCCGACGCGGCAGTCGTGCGCGATATGCACACCGATCAGGAAGAGGTTGTGATCGCCGATCGTGGTGACGCCGCCGCCGGCCTCGGTTCCGGGGTGGACGGTGACCATCTCGCGGAAGATATTGTCGTGCCCGATGTCGAGGCGGGTGGGGGCGCCGCGGTACTTGCGGTCCTGCGGAGGCGTGCCGATGACGGCGCCGGTGTACACCTGGCAGCGAGGGCCCAGGACGGTATGCCCCTCGATCGTGGCGTGATGATGAATGCGGCATCCGTCGCCGAGGCGCACGTCCGGTCCGATGACGGCGTAGGCGCCGACGTGGACGTCCGCTCCGAGCTGGGCCTTCGAGTCGACGATCGCCGTCGGATGTATCATCGCGCGTCTTCCCCCCACTGCGGCTCCGCGTCGACGAGGATGAACTTGATCTCGGCTTCGGCAGCCAGCTCGCCTGCGACACGCGCCGACGCCTGCACGTGCCCGACGTTGCTGCGCGCCCGGATCGAGCGGACCTCGAGCAGGAGCTGGTCGCCAGGCCGGACTGGTCGGCGGAACTTGACCTTGTCCAGGCTCAGCAGCACCGCGACTTTGCCCTTGTGTTCGAGCTCCTGAGACAGCAGCAGCCCTCCGAGCTGCGACATCGCCTCAATGATGAGCACGCCCGGCATGATCGGCTCTCCGGGATAGTGCCCCTGAAAGAACTCCTCGTTGATCGTGACGTTCTTCAAACCCACGGCGCGCTGGGAGCCTTCGATTTCGAGAATGCGGTCGACCATCAACAGCGGGTAGCGGTGGGGGAGAAGGCGCTGAATGTGCCGGATGTCGTAGACCGGCGGGCGCTTCAGGCGGGCGGACTCCTCCTGCTGCCGCTCGTGTTCGAGAAGCGCCCGCACCATCGCATGATTGAGCGCATGCCCGGACTTCCTCGCGAACACGCGACCGACGATCGGCCGTCCCAGCAGGGAAAGGTCTCCGACGAGGTCGAGGATTTTGTGCCGGACGCATTCCTCGGGAAATCGCAGGGCGTTGTTGATCGGTCCGTCTTCACCGAACACGAGGATGTCCTGATACGTCAGGTGCAGTCCGAAGCCCATCGCCTGAAGCTGCTTGACCTCGCGCTCGAGGACGAACGTGCGCGCAGGGGCGATCTTCGTCTCGAAGTCCTCCGGCGTGACGGTGACGCGGTAGGTCTGCCGTCCGATCGGCGTGTCCGTGCCGTAATCCAGGTCGTAGAAAATCTCCAGGTGCTCCTGATTCCGCTTCAGGGGGGGCAGGGCGACGAGTTCGGCGTCGTCCTCGGCGACCCGGATCATGTCGGCGACGGTGTAAGCGTCGACGAGGGGTTCCTGCTCCTCAATACCCCCATCCTTGAGACGATCGAGGAAGGGGAGGCTGCTGCCGTCCATCGCGGGCACTTCGGCGCCGCGCAGCTCGATCTGAAGGTTATCGAGGCCGAGGGCGGCGCAGGCGCTTAAGCAGTGTTCGACGGTCTCGATCTGCGTCGAACCGTTCTTCAGGGTGGTGCGGCGGGCACGCTTCGAAACGTTCTCGACGCGCGCGGCGATGCGCACCGGCGTCGCCTGATCCGTGCGGATGAACCAGATTCCGGTGTTCGGTGGGGCGGGTTTGAAGCGGAGGCGGCTGGACTCTCCGGTGAAGAGTCCGCGCCCTTCAATCTCGACTTCCCGGCTGATCGTGTGTTGATGCCTCAAGGCGCTCCAACCGTTTCCGCAGATCCCGGACTTCCGCCAGCAGGTCGGGCAGCCGGCGCTGCGCGGCGAGGATCCGCCGCTCCAGCGCCGCGTCCTTCGCCGGATACCCCATCACGACCTGTCCTTCGGACGTCTGATCGACGACCACCGAGCCCGCCGCGACCGTCGACCTTGACGCGATCGTCGCCCCGTCCACGCTTCCCGACCGACCGGCCAGGACGCAGTAGTCGCCGATCCGCGTGCTTCCGCTCAATCCGGTCTGCGCGGCGATCACCGTCGCCCGGCCGATGCGGCAATTATGTCCGACCTGAACGTGATTATCAATTTTCGTGCCCGCGGCGATGCACGTGGATCCGAATTTTGCCCGATCGACGCAGGTTCCTGAGCCGATCTCCACGTCGTCCTCGATGACGACGTTGCCCGCGTGAGGGACACGACGGTGCGCCTTCCCGTCGAAGTAGAACCCGAACCCGTCGCCGCCGATCACCGCGCCCGCCTTGAGCACGACGCGGTCTCCCAGCACACACCCGTCATATACGACGGTGTTGGGTCCCAGAACGCAGTCTCTCCCGATCGCAACGTCGCGCCCGACGAAAACTCCGGGGTGCAGGATCGACCCGTAACCCACGCGGCTTCCCGGTCCGACCGTGACGAAAGGACCGACGCGCACGCCCGCGTCGAGGGCGGCCTCCGGGTCGATCCACGACAGTTCGTGAGTACCGACGGGCGGCGACCACGCCTCAGGTTTCAGCACTCCGAGCACCGCCGCCAGCGCCGCATCCACCCGGTCACACAGCAGCGCCGTCATCGGTGTGGGACCGAAGTTCCGCGGGACGAGCACGGCGCCGGCCCGACTTTCCGCAAGCTGACCGGCGTAGCGGGACTGCGTGATGAACGTCAGTTCGTCCGGTCCCGCCTCAGCAACCGCCGCGACGCCGCGCAACAGCACCGCGCCGTCGCCGCGCACCGTCGCACCGGCGACCCGGGCCAGATCCTCAGCCGTGACCGGGAGTTTCATGGCGACTTCGGTTTTTCCGGCGCTGGCGCCGGACCGCCGGTTTTCTCGCCCGTCGGCTTGTCAGCGGCGGGCTTGGACTCCCTCGGCGCGGCCGGCGTGTTGCGCAGGCGGAAGGCGTCGTTGATGACCTTGATGACCGGATCCGTCAGATCCAGGGAGGGGCTCCAGTAAATCACCTTCTGAAGCAGGATCTGCTGGCGCAGGGCGGCGGAGTCCGGCGCGTCCTGCGTGAGCAGGTCGTAAGTGACGACCAGATCGACGCCGCGCTCCTCGGCGACCTTCTGCACGCCCGCGCGGACATCGGCGTAGATCTCCATCAACGAGCGCTTATGCGCGGTCTTGATCGCTTCCGTCTCCATCTGGGTCCAGACCCGGTAGCGGATCTCGGCCTCCTGAAGCTCCGCAACCTTCCGGTCATACTCCGGCGTGTTCGGCTTGAACGCATCCTGAAGCGCGCGGCGCGAGGATTCGATCTGCGCCCGCTTCTTCTCCGCCTCCTCGTTGAGGAACTTCTCCTTCGCCACGAATTCCTCCTCGAGGTACGCCGTCCGCTCGTAGGCCTTGAAGATTCGCGCGATGTCGATCACGCCAACGTTGTTCTGCGCCGCCGTCTCCGCCGCGCACGCCGCCGCCAACCCGAAAATCATCAGCATCCGTTTCATACGCCATCTCCCGCAGTTTTCATCATCAGAAGAAAGAGGTTCCGACGAAGAAGCTGAAGACCTGCTCCTCGTCGTCCGGTCCCTTAAGCACCGGGGCCGCCAGATCGAACTCGATCGGCACGGGACCGAGGAAGTCCAGCGTCAGACGTACGCCGACGCCCACCGACGCCCGCCAGTCCCGGATCGAGACGCTTTCCTCGACTGTGCCCATGTCGGTAAAGAGCACCCCCCGGAGCGACTCGCCGTAAATCGGGAAGGTATATTCCGCCCCGAAAAGCAGCATGAAGTCGCCACCGACCGGGTTGTCATCAAGCCCTTCCCGCGGACCCACGCCGCGGTATTCGAAGCCGCGCAGCGACCCGATTCCGCCCGCATAAAGCCGCTCAAACACCGGCGTGTCGCCGACCAGCACCGCCGTGTCGCCGCGCAACGAGAAGACGTGCTTGCGATCCAGCAGATCGGTGTACACCGGGAAATGCCGGACGTACCCGGTGCGCAACTCCGTGAACACATGATCGCCGCCGAGGATTCCGAATTGCTCGACGCTGAAGCGCCACCGGTCTCCTCGCGACGGGATGAACCGGTTGTCCGTCCGATCCAGCACCAGCGCGCCCTTCACGCTGGTCAGAAGATTGCTTCCCTCCACGTCACGGATGTCCCGCGCGGCGAGAAGATCGACGTTGTCCACCTCGACGTCTTCGAGCCGGAAGGCGATCTCGCCGGTCCAGCCCTTCAGCAGCCCCCGCTCCAGCCGCTTGCCGAAACTGACGTAGGTTCCGACGCGGCCCTCATCATATCCGTCGCGCCCGCGCTCGAAGAGAAAGAACCCGGTATCAAACCGCAGCGGCGCATCCAGCAGATAAGGTTCAGTAAAGTCGATCCGGAAGCGGCTGACCTCAGTGCCCGGTTGAGCCTCAATCCGCATCCGCTGCCCCGCGCCCTGAAACGCCTGAAGGCGGAAGAACTCGCCGAAGCTTTTCGGGGTGTCGGAGATGTCGAAGTTCTTGAAGTCGATCGCGAACTGTCCGACCAGACCGTTGTTGCTGGTCACGCCGAACCCGAAGATCAGGTCTCCGACCCGGTCAGCTTCCTGCACGTCGATCAGCGCGTCGCGAACGCCCGGTTCGTCGCCGACCGGAAGAATTCGAGCGGATTGAAAGATCTGCGTCTGCCGCAGGCGCGTCTCCGCGTCCCGCGCCTCGGTAAGGTTCCAGAGGTCGTCCGGCGGAAACAGCCGGAACTCGCGGAGCACAACCTTGTCCTTCGTCTGAGTGTTGCCGCGGACGACGATCTGCCCGACGCGGAACTGACCGCCCTCGACGATTCGGAAGGTCACCAGCACCTGTCCAGGCGACTCGGAGAAAACCCGGACGGCTTCGACGTTACGTTCGATGTATCCGATCTCGCCGTAACGCTTCTCGATGAGCGTCCGGTCAGCCTCGAGGATCGGCTGGATCACGTACGCGCCCTCCCGGCTTCGGATCAGGCTCTGAAGTTCCTCGGTGGAGAAGACCGTGTTGCCCTCGAAGCGCAGGCTTTCGATCCGATAGCGCGTGCCCTCCTCGATCGTGAAGACGATCCGGCGGTCACCCTCTTTTTCGAGGTTCTCAACGCGGTGCGTCACCTTCGCGTCGAGGAATCCTTGTTCGCGGTAGTACCGCTGGAGGTTGGCGACATCGGCCTCAAGCTGGGGCGGATCGAGCGTTCCCGCCCGGAAGAACCAGAACGCCGTGCGCGTTTGAATCTGCTTCATCAACTCGCGTTCGCTCAGCGAAGCTCGACCTTCAAAGAGAATCTTCCGGACCTTGATCTGCGGACCTTCTTCGATCCGGTAGGTGAGCCGCCCCTCGGCGAGGTCCTCGCGTTCGACCGTCACTTCCACCTGTCCGAAGCTCTTCTCGCGGTAGAGGGCGGCGATCGCCTCAAGTCCTTCGTTGACCGCATCGGGGTCGATCGGGTCGCCGACCTTCAGCGGGACTTTTCCCTTCAGGTCGCGGTCGGGAATCTTCGAGTTGCCTTGGAACCGGATCGACTTCAGGACCGGCCGCTCGGCGAGGGTGAACACAACGGTGACGCCCCCGCCTTCCGGGCGAGTCTCGTAACGGACGGAATCAAATCGGCCCGTGCGGACAAGTCGGGCGACATCCCGGTCCAGCGCGTCGGTGTTCAACGGCTCGCCGACGCGCACCTGCACGATCTCGCGGAGATAGGCCTCGCTCGTGCGCTCAACGCCCTCAAACAAGACGGCGATGATCGGCGGCGAGACTACGTCCTGAGGCGGATCCTGAAGCGGGGTTGCGGGAGCGCCGGCGGCGGCGGCCGCGCACACGATAACGCCCCAGCAAGCCCGACGCCGGGGAAGACCGAAGCTCTCCCCGTGCCGCTTCCGAGAACCGGGGACGGCGTTCCGGCGCTGCCTACGCAGGGTGACAGGTTTGCTCATGACCCAGAGTTTCCAGAGGAACGGCGCCGAAATCCCCGCGCGGGCATCAGCGCCGATCCGCGCCGGCGGTATGCTAGCGGACACGGGTCCGGACACAAAGCATGTGCTCCGCGCGGCGATCCGGTAGCATTCCGAGGGGATGCCCGTCGGCGAGGCGCCGGCGGCGCGAAGCTGATGACGTTGCAGAGCTTTCATCGACGCGTGATCGGGGAGGGCGCTCCGGTCTGGGCGCGGCCGGTGCGTACTGTACTGGCCGGAGTGTCCCGCATTTACGGTGCGGTCGTCCGCGCCCGCAACGCCAGATTCGACGCGGGGATCGGCGTGGCCCGCGTGAAGGCTCCGGTCATCTGCATCGGGAATCTGACCGTCGGCGGGACGGGAAAGACGCCGATCGTCGTCGATGTGGTTCGCCGTCTTTCTGCGGACGGACTGAGACCGGCGGTCATTCTGCGCGGGTACGGCGCGGTTGGCGGCGGCGAAAGCGACGAGCAACAACTGATCCGACGCGTCTGTCGGGGGGTCGTCTGCGTAGCGGACAAGGACCGCGTCCGCGGGGCGCGGACCGCGATCGAACATCACGCCACCGACGTGCTCGTCCTCGATGACGGGTTTCAACACCGCCGTCTCGGGCGCGATCTGGACCTCGTGCTGATCGACGCGACGTGCCCCCTCGGATTCGAGCGGCTGATTCCTCGGGGATTGTTACGTGAACCGGTCGAGGGTTTGCGGCGAGCGCACGCCTTGATTGTCACGCGAACCGACGAGGTCGGTCCCGAAGTCCTGACGGCGTTGCGTGAAAGGCTGACAGAGCTTTGCAGGGATATGCCGGTGGTTCAAACTCGGCACTGCGCCGTCGGACTGTCGCATCTGGACGGTGCTCCCGCGGCGGACGACGTCCGGGGGCGGCGTGTGTTCGCCTTCGCGGGCATCGGAAATCCGGAGTCCTTCCGGACGACCCTGACTCATCTGGGCGCCGAAATCGCGGGCATCCGCTGGCTGCGCGATCACGCGAGATACTCGCCCGGAGTGGTCCGAGCGATTCTGCGAGCCGCGAGCGCAGCGGGGGCGGACCTGCTCACCACGACCGAGAAGGATGCCGTCAAGCTGGGGGCCTACGCCGATGAGTTCGAGAACCGGTTGCGGGTCGTTCGCATCGAGATCGAGTATGTTGGCGATGGAGCGGCGGTCCTTGAGGGGCTGATCCGGAGAACCCTGCGGAGCCGGTGCGCGGCGGGCGAGGGGAACCCGATCGTCGAGAGCGCGCAATAAGGAGTTCGGATCGGAGTCCTGGAAGTCTTTACCCGTGTCGGGCGCCGGACCTCGTGACCGGGTTGCGGGACGATCCTTGACGGTCCTTGCGCTGCGACGCATTCTTGAGTCCTCGATCGGCGTTGAATTCTCAGGGTCGGCAGCGTTGGAAGTGGACGCGATCATTTTCGGCGGCGGGGTGGCCGGGCTGTGGGCGCTCGACGAGCTGCACCGGTCCGGGCGCCGCGTCGTTCTGGTCGAGATCCGCGCGCTTGGTGCGGGGCAGACGATCGCCTCGCAGGGCATCATCCACGGCGGAATCAAGTACACGCTGGCGGGCGTCTTCACCGACTCGGCCCGCGCCGTCCGCGAAATGCCGGGGATCTGGCGGGGATGTCTTTCAGGGCAGCAAGATCGGGTCGGACCCGACCTTTCAGAGGTGCGCGTGCTTGCCGAGGAGTGTTCCCTCTGGCGGACGGATTCGCTCAGTTCACGGGTCGGGCTGCTCGGAGCGGCTGCGGGGTTGCGCAGCGATGTGCGTCGGTTGGCGCGTAATGAGCGGCCTGCGGCGCTGCGGCAGTGCCCCGGCGAGGTGTTCGCGGTCCGTGAGCAGGTGATCGACGTGGCGAGCCTGCTGAGCATGCTGAGGAAGCAGCACGAGCCGCGACTGCTCAAAGTGGATCCGGGCGGGGTCGAGTTTGTGACGGGTGCAGACGGTCGTGTTCACGGGGTGAAGCTGTCGAACTTTCAGAACCGCGAACGCTTTGAAATCCGACCCGGGCGTGTGATTCTTGCCGCGGGCGCGGGCAATGCGGATCTGCGGAAAGCGGCCGAACTGGGGACGGGAGGAATGCAGTTGCGGCCGCTGCACCAGGTGATGATCCGAGGGGATCTACCGGTCCTTTTCGGGCACTGCGTAGACGGGGCGAAGACGCGGGCGACGATCACTACGGCGTGGGATGCCCAGGGGCGGGCGGTCTGGTACGTCGGAGGCCAGATCGCCGAGGACGGGACACGTATGTCGGAAGCCGCGCTGATCGAGCATGCCCGGCGCGAGTTGCAAAGCGTCCTTCCGGGGGTTTCGTTGGAGGGAGCAGAGTGGGCAACGGTGCGCGTAGATCGGGCTGAACCGGCGACGCCGGGCGGCGTGCGACCCGCCGGTCCGCATGCCGCCCTGGAAGGAAACGTCATCACGGCCTGGCCCACCAAGCTGGTGATGGCGCCGGAACTGGCGAGAATGATCCGGGGGTTGATGCCGCCGGAGTCAAGCGGGAGCGCGGAAGTGGCGGACTGGCCTCGACCCGAAGTTGCGTCACTGCCGTGGAACACCAGGGAAGCGGCGTGGCGAGCTTGAGCCGGACCGCCGATGCAACTTTCCGCAATTCTTCGTCTTGAGCGATCCGGGATCGTGGCGGAGTTGGGCGTCGATGACACCGCAATTGAGCATAATCGGCTTCGGCGCGTTCAAGATCGGGCGTAATCAGGGCATCAAGTACCCGGCTGCGTATGACCTTCCGACGGATGCGGAGGCGGAGGCGCTGCTGAACGGCGTTCTCGATCTGGGCATCACCTACATCGACACGGCGCCCGCTTACGGCGTCAGCGAGGAGCGGATCGGGAAGTTCCTCGCCCGGCGTGCGTCGGAGTTTGTCCTTTCGACGAAGGTCGGCGAGACGTTTGAAGGTGGGCAATCGACGCATGATTTCTCGGCGAAGGGCGTGCGTGCGAGCATCGACCGCAGTCGGCAGCGTCTTCGCCGCGATGTTCTGGATCTGGTCTTCATCCACGCCGGGCGGAACGACCTGGAGGTGCTCGAACGCACCGACGCGGTGCAAACGCTGTCCGATCTTCGTTCCGCAGGCGTCGTCCGGAAGATCGGTTTCTCCGGTTACACGATGCCCGCCCTGAAGAAGGCGCTGGGATGGGCGGACGCTTTGATGCTGGAATATCACCTGTCGGATCGGTCGCTCGAACCCGTGATCGGGGAGGCCCGCAGTCGCGGGGTGGATGTCGTTGTGAAGAAAGGTCTTGCATCCGGAACGCTTGACCCGGATGCCGCGTTGCGCTTTGTGCTTTCCAACTCCGGCGTTTCAAGCCTGCTGATCGGTTCAATGCATCTTGAGCACATGCGTCATAATCTTGCCGTGGCACGTCAGGTGCGGTGAGGAGGCAGGACGGAGCGGGCACAAAAAAGGTGAACTGAGTGAAGGAATGTCCTCTTGAAAGAGCACTGAAACGATACTATATTTGTTTTGAGACGCTTTCGCGCGTCGGGACGATCATGCTCGCGGTAACACGACGCACGGATTACGCACTGATTACGCTGGCCCACCTGGCGGGGGACGACGAGGGGGTGTCCAGCGCGAGGGAGATGGCGGATCGTTATCACCTGCCGCCGGCGATGGTGACGAACGTGCTTAAGTCGTTGTGTCAGGCGGGTTTGATTGAGAGTGAGCGCGGGGCTCGGGGCGGCTATCGCTTGCGAGTGCCTGCGGAACATCTGAGCATTCTGAGAGTGATGGAGGCCGTGGAAGGGCCTTTCCGGCTGGTGCAGTGTGCGTCGCCAGAGGGGTCAAACGGTACGGGGTGTGAGGTGCAGGCGTGGTGCCCGATTCAGTCGCCGATTCTGCGGCTGCACGGCGTTGTACGAGAGTACTTGAATAATATAACAGTTGCTGACATCTGCCGTGAGCGACCTTCTCAGGTTCTGATTCAGGCGCAGGTGTCCCGGGAGTAGGAGACGATGGCGCAGAAGCTGATTTACCTGGATAACGCGGCGACGACGCCGGTGGACCCGCGGGTGCTGGAGGTGATGCTTCCGTATTACCGCGAGAACTTCGGGAATTCGGCGAGCCGGAATCATCAGTTCGGCTGGGTCGCCGAGGAGGCGACGGAGAATGCGCGGAAACAGGTGGCGGCGGTAATCAACGCCGATCCGAAGGAGATCATCTGGACCAGCGGGTCGACCGAGAGCAACAACCTTGCGATCCTCGGCGCGGCGCGGATGTACGCGGACAAAGGTCGGCACCTCGTCACCTCGCTGATCGAGCACAAGGCGGTCATCGACCCGTGCAAGTTCCTTCAGTCGCAGGGGTATGAGGTGACGTTCCTGCAGCCGGACAACAAGGGTCGCGTAAGCGTGGAGCAGGTGCGCGAGGCGCTGCGTCCTGACACGGTGCTGGTGTCGCTGATGTTCGCCAACAACGAGATCGGGACGATCCACCCGATCCCGGAGATCGGGGCGCTGTGTCACGAGAAGGGCGTTCTGTTTCACACGGACGCGACGCAGGCGTTCGGAAAGGTTCCGGTGGACGTGGAGGCGATGCAGATCGACCTGCTGAGCATGTCGGCGCACAAGATTTACGGACCGAAGGGCGTCGGGGCGCTGTATGTGCGGCGGAAGAAGCCTCGCGTCCGGCTCGAGCCGGTGATCTACGGCGGCGGTCACGAGCGTGGGATGCGGAGCGGGACGCTGAACGTGCCGGGGATCGTCGGGTTCGGAGAGGCGGCGCGGATTGCGAAGGAGGAGATGCCGGCGGAATCGAAGCGGCTTGCCGGTCTGCGCGACCGGATGTGGGCGGGATTAAGCGAACACCTGACGGACATTGCGCGGAACGGCGATCCGCAGCACTGCCTGCCGAACATTCTGAACGTGAGCTTCCTTTACGTGGAAGGCGAAAGCCTGATGATGGGTTTTTCGGACATTGCGGTCAGTTCGGGGAGCGCCTGCACGAGCGCGTCGCTGGAGCCGAGCTACGTGTTGAAGAACATCGGGCTGGGGGACGATCTGGCGCACAGCTCGATCCGTTTTTCGTTGGGGCGGTTCACGACCACGGAGGAGGTGGATTACACGATCAAGTCGGTGGTGCGGACGGTGAACCACCTTCGGGCGATGAGTCCGCTGTATGAGATGGCGCAGGCCGGGATCGACCTGTCGAAGGTGGAGTGGCAGCATCATTGATTGAGTCGTGTGAGCAGGACGAGGGTGCGACGCGTGATGAACAAACCCCGGCGAAGCGTTACGCAGGGGATTGCGAAGAAAGGTGAAACATGGCTTACAGCAACAAAGTCATTGATCATTATCAGAATCCGCGGAACGTCGGGTCGCTGGACCAGAACGATCCGCAGGTGGGGACGGGGATCGTCGGGGCGCCGGAGTGCGGCGACGTGATGAAGCTGCAGATCCGCGTGGACGACCAGGGGCGAGTGACGGATGCGAAGTTCAAGACGTTCGGATGCGGCAGCGCGATCGCCAGCAGCTCGCTGGCGACGGAGTGGGTCAAGGGGCGGACCCTGGAAGAGGCGGAGCAGCTTAAGAACACGGAGATCGTGAAGGAACTGGCGCTGCCGCCGGTGAAGATTCATTGCAGCGTGCTGGCGGAGGACGCGGTCCGGGCGGCGATCGCGGACGTTCGTCGCAAGCAGGAGGCGCGGACAAGCGCCGGCGCGGGCGCGCGGTAGCCCGAGGCGTCGGCGGGGCGGCGTTGAGGGGTGCGGAATCTCGAGCCCTGGCGGCGCGACGGATCGGAGTTCTTTCAGCGACTTGGTGGAGAACGGGCGAAACATGGTCAGATTGACGGAACGTGCGGCGAAAGAAGTCACGACGATCATCCAGCAGCAGAAGGAGCTGGCGGAGAAGAACGGTGAGGAGTTCAAGCCGCTCTTTCTGCGTGTCGGCGTCAAGGGAGGCGGGTGCAGCGGTTTTTCGTACTCGCTGGACCTGACGGAGAATGTCGGAGAGTTGGACGAGCAGTGGGAGCAGGAAGGCGTGCAGATCGTCTGCGACCCGAAGAGCAATTTGTACCTTGAGGGGACGGTGATCGACTTCAAGGACGAAATGATGGGACGAGGATTCGTGTTCACGAACCCGAACGCGACGAGCACCTGCGGATGCGGCAGCAGCTTCGCCGTCTGAACCGGATCGACGCCGAATGCGGCAAGCGAGGGGCGTCGCGTCGGAGTCGGCCGGAGTCACGCGTGATGACAGCGACCCGTGAGTTGAGGGGGCGGGCGATGCGATCATGAGCCAGTGTGTCGAGTGCGGCGCCGTCCTGAGTGTTCCGATCTGCTGCGATCATTGCGGGGCGATCTTCGATCCCCAGCCCGGAACGGATCATTTTTCGCTGCTGGGCTTTTCGCGCGCCTACGCGCTGGATGAGGAACGCCTTGCGCAGAATTTCAGACGGCTGACGGCGAAAGTTCACCCGGATCGTCACGCGCAACGCTCGGAAGAGGTGCAGGCTCGTGCGACGCGCCTGACGGCGGATCTCAATCGTGCTTACGCAGTCCTTTCCGACGGCGTGCGGCGGGCGGATTACCTGCTTGAGCTGACCGGCGGACCGACGGCTGCGGAAGAGCGCGGCGTTCCCGGCGATCTCCTTGCGGAAGTGATGGAGGTCCGAGAGGCGCTGGAGCAGGCGCGCGGCGTGGGGGATCGACGGACGATCGAGCGGCTGCGGCAGGTGAACGAGTCGAAGCGGCGTCAGACACTGGATGAGATCGCGGCGCTGGCGTCAGGCATTGAGACGGCGTCGGTGAGACAGCGGCGACGGTTGCGCCTGCTGCTGAACGCGTTGCGGTATTTTGAGAACCTGACGACGGAGCTGGTGTAAGATCGAAGGTCCGGGATTCGGGATCTGAGGATCAGGATTCCGGATATGCGTGATTAAGCGGCGAGTCGGGGCGGAGTGGCGAGAGCGGCGGGACGGCGGGGGTCCGCTTCTTGCAGGGCGGACCGGAGATTCGCGTCGTGGGGGGCGGACCGGAGGTTCGCGGTCCGAGACCCCATGTCGGCGATCTGATGTCGGTGATCCGGGTTGAAACAAGGGACCTGCAACGCAGGACACCGAGGCTTTCAGTCTGCTTCTTATCCGAGTGTTCTGAGTGCGATGAAACGGGACGGAGACATCATCGTCGGGGTCGATCTGGGGACGACGAACTCCCTTGTGGCGTTCGCGGACGCCGCCGGACCGCGCCTGATCGCGGGCGAGGGTGGAGAGGACGACGTGATCGTGCCGTCGTTCGTCAGATTTGAAGCGGACGGGCGAACGATCGTGGGAAAGGGGGCTCGCGATCATGCGGTCGAGCATCCGCTTGAGACGGTGTACTCGATCAAGCGTCTGATGGGGCGCGGGACGGCTGATCTGGCGGAAGAGGTGCGTCGGCTTCCTTACCGGGTGGAGAAGCTTTCGGGTGCCGAGGGGCGCGACGTTGCGGCGGTTGCGGCGGGCGGGCGGATGTGGACGCCGCCGCAGGTCAGCGCGCTGATCCTGGCGGAGTTGAAACGGCGGGCGGAGGCGCATTTCGGGTGTGACGTGACGAAGGCGGTCATCACGGTTCCCGCGCATTTCGACGACGCCCAGCGGCAGGCGACGCGGGACGCGGGGGTGATCGCCGGGCTGGAGGTCGTGCGGATCGTGAACGAGCCGACGGCGGCGGCGCTCGCTTACGGACTGGATCGATCGGCGTCGGCGACGATCGCGGTGTATGACTTCGGCGGGGGCACGTTTGACATCTCGTTGCTGCGCGTTGAAGGCGGTGTGTTCGAGGTGCTCGCGGTGGACGGCGACACGCACCTGGGCGGGGACGACCTGGATCGGACGCTGATCGATCTTTTCAGCCGTGAAATCCGGGAACAATCAGGGCATGACATCGACTCTCCGGTGATCCGGCAGCAGCTTCGCTCGCTGGCGGAAGCGGTCAAAGTGCGCCTCAGTGAGGAGGACCGGACGAGCGTGGAGATCGCGGTGGGGGGGGCGTTCACGTACCGACGCCAAGTGACGAAGGCCGAGCTGGAGGCGCTGATCGCGCCTTTCGTGGACCGGACGCTGGAGGCCTGTCGGCGGGCGTTGAAGGCGGCGAAGCGTTCGGCGTCGGAGGTGGCGGAAGTCGTGCTGGTGGGCGGATCGACTCGGGTTCCGCTGGTGCGGCGGGCGGTGGGCGAATTGTTCGGGCGCCGGCCTTACACGGCGCTGAACCCTGAGCACGTCGTGGCGCTGGGGGCGGCGGTGCAGGCGTCGATTCTGGCGGGGCGTCGTCAGGATCTGCTGCTGCTGGATGTGACGCCGCTGTCGCTGGGCATTGAGACGCTGGGGGGCGCGGTGGGCAAGCTGATCGGGGCGAACACGCGCGTGCCGTGTAAGGCCGTGGAGACGTTCACGACGTTCCAGGACGGTCAGACGGCGGTGAAGATCAACGTGCTTCAGGGAGAGCGGGAGCTGGCGGCGGACTGCCGGTCGCTGGGGATGTTCGAGCTTCGGGGGATACCGCCGATGCCGGCGGGGATTCCGAAGGTGGAGGTGACGTTTCTGATCGACGCCAACGGGATTCTGAACGTGTCGGCGCGGGAGGTTCGCAGCGGGGCGGAGGCGAGCATCCAGATCGTTCCCTCGCACGGGTTGACGCGCGAGGAAGTTCGGCGGATGCAGCACGAGGCGATCGAGCATGCGCGGGAGGACATGTCGGCGCATCATCTGATCGACGTTCGGGCGACCGTGGAGTTTGACCTGAACAAGGCGGAGCGGATGATCCGGGAGCACGGGGTGTTGTTGGCGCCGGCGGATCGGGCGTCGCTTTCAGAAGCGGCGGCGGCGCTTCGGGCGCTGGCGCGGGAGTCAAGCGATGCGAGGCTCATCAATGAACATCGGGAGGCGTTCAACCGGAGGCTGATTCCGCTGGCGGAGAAGGCGTTGACGGCGGCGCTGAAGACCTGACGGTGAATTGCGAGTTGCAAATACCGAATTACGAAGCGTCGTTGCGTGAGTTTCCGTCTTTCGCGTTTGTCCTTCGACCTCGATGACGGGCGGGTGTGAGACGGTTCTGGCGCAGCGACTGGTATCTGGAGCATGAGACATGGGCGGCGTGAATCCTTACATCAAGGAACCCGAGGTTCGACTGCCGACGAGGAAGTACAAGATCACCTTCCTGCCGATGAACGTGGTCGTCGAGGTCGATCCGGCGAAGATTCCGTATGAGCATAACGGACTGCCCGGGAGCATTCTGGACATCGCTCTGGGCAGCGGGATCGAAATCGATCATGCCTGCGGCGGCGTCTGTGCGTGTTCGACGTGTCACTGCATCGTGCGCGAGGGGCTGGAATCCACGAACGAGGCGCAGGACGCGGAGCTGGATCAGCTTGACAATGCTCCGGGATTGAAGCCGAACAGCCGGCTGTCGTGTCAGACCGTTCCGGACGGAAGCGTGGACGTGATCGTGGAGATCCCGGAGTGGAACCGGAACCTTGTTTCCGAGGGGCATTGACGGCGCGTGTCCGCCGCGTCCGCCCCAGGGGAGCAACGTCATGGCGCGAGGGCTGAAGTGGACGGATTCGGAGGATCTGGCGCTGGCGCTTCACGAGCGCTTTCCCGACGTGGATCCGCTGACGGTGCGTTTCACCGACCTGCATCAGTGGGTGCTTGAGATCGAGGGGTTCGCCGACGACCCGAAGGCGTCGAACGAGGCGAAACTTGAGGCGGTCCAGATGGCGTGGCTGGAGGAGTACCGGGATGCGCGCGGCGAGCATTGAGGGATCGCGGCGCGGCGGTCGTTGTGGAAGGGTCGTCGAGGTCGGAGTGTCCGGCGATGGCGCAACAGGGTGAGGAGTCGATCCCGCCTCCCGGCTGCGCCGAAGCGGATCCGCCCGGAGGGTGGGCTCCGTGTCCTTACCTTCCGGATCGGGCGTCCCGCCTGGTTGGGCAGCAGCTTGCCCCGGAGCTGACGCTGCTGCCTTCGGCGTACGATCGACTGCTGAGCCTGAATCATCGACGGTCGGGGCGGCTGATCTACCGTCCGCAATGCCCCGGGTGTCAGGCGTGCCGGTCGCTGCGCGTGCCGACGGCGACGTTTCTGCCGAGCCGGTCGCAGCGGCGGGTGTTGCGTCGAAACACGGACGTGAAGGTCGAAATCCGTCCACCGCGTCCGACGCGGGAGTCGTACACGCTGTATGAGCGATATCTTGCGCATCAGCACGACGGTCGGATGAGCGACGGACCGGAGGCGTTCGTCGCGTTTCTTTATGATTCGCCGACGGACACGGTCGAGATACAGTATCGGGTGGGATCGGATCTCGTGGCGGTCAGCCTTGCGGACCGCATACCGTCCGGATTGAGCAGCGTCTACGTTTTCTTCGATCCGCGGCATGCCCGGCGTAGTCCCGGGACGTTCACGGCGCTGTGGGAAATCGAGCATTGCCGACAGGCGGGGCTGGCGTATTACTACCTCGGGTACTATGTCGCCGGGTCTGCGAAGATGACGTACAAAGCGGCGTTCCGTCCGTGCGAAATTCTCGATGCGGAGGGAGCGTGGAGGTCTTTTGACGCCGCCGTGGCGCCGCTCGCCGGGTTGCGACCGGCCGCGCCCTCTCAGGACCAACCTTCGCGCGCATGACTCACGATGATCTACGATCGGACGCCGAACGATCGCGGCTGATGTCGTGGGCGTCCGGTTATTCCGGTCGTATGATCCTTATCGTCGCAGGGATCCTCGCGGCGACGGCGGCGGGGTTTCCCGGCGCGTTCCTTTCCCTGATGGAGCACCTGCCGGCGGCGCTGGGGGTCGTCGGTGCTGCGGGGTTGTTCGGCGTTTGCCTGATTCCGCGAAGGATGCGGGCGCGGATCGAGATGCCGTGGGTTCTGCTTCCGGCGTTGGGGCTGGGAATCGGAAGCGTCTGTCTGCTGACGCTGGGTCTGGGGGCGGCGGGGTGGCTGCATCGGGCGTTGTGGGCGGCGCTGCTTGCGGGGATGGCGCTGGCGGGGGCGATCGCGCTTCATCGGACGCTGAGGGATCGCGAGGTCGCGCCTGGAAAGGGCGGAGCGCCTCCCCGGAACGAGCGAAATGACCGAAGTCCGTGGGTGTGGCTGCTTGTAGCGCCTTCCGCGATTGTCGCGATTGTGGCGGCGGCGCACGCGCCGGGTTTTCTGTGGAGCGAGGAGGGCTGGGGGTACGACGCGCTCGAGTATCACCTTCAGATGCCGAGGGAGTACGCGGAGTCCGGGCGGATCGTGTATGCGCCGCATAACGTGTACGCGAACTTCCCGGCGAACGTGGAGATGCTCTACCTGCTCGGGTTCGTGCTCCGCGCTGACGTTTTAAGTGCCGCGGAGCTGGCACCTTATATACACCTTCTGCTTGCGGTGCTGACGGTCGGGGCGGCGTGGCTGGCGGGGCGGGAGTTCGGAAGCGGCGGAGGCGCGGGGTGTGGCGTGGTGACGGCGTCGGCGGGCTGGCTGGCGTACTTCTGCGGACTGGCGTACGTCGAGAACGGATTGCTTTTCTTCGGCTTTCTGGCGCTGGCGTGCCTGCTGCGGGCGCGGCGATGTGCGGAGGTGGGCGAGGCGGGGAACGAGGAGCGAGCGTTGGTGATCGGCGGCGGTGTGTTCGCGGGGCTGGCGTGCGGGTGCAAGTACCCCGGCGTGCCGATGATCCTGATTCCGCTGGCGACGCTGATCCTGCTGGCGCCGAATTCGTCGTGGAGGCTTCGCGTGCGGCGTTGCGCCTTGTACTTCGGCGTGGCGGGCGCGACGTTCTCGCCGTGGTTGATTAAGAACGCGGTCATGACCGGGAACCCGGTGTTCCCGCTGGCGAACGCGATCTTCGAGGCGTACCCGCCGGGTTGGACCGCGGACAGTCAGCGGCGCTGGGACACGGGTCATGCGCCGGCGCCGGAAGAGCGGGCTGTCCTGGCGAGGGGGGGGATGTTCGTGCGGCGCGTCCTGCTGGATTCCGACCAGCGGATCGGACCTGGAGCGTGGATCCTCGCCGGGCTGGGGCTTTGGCGCGGCTGGACGCGGCGGCGCGAGACAGGACGTATACATGCCCTGGCGCTGGGGCTGGTGTTGCTGATGCAGCTTGCGGTCTGGGGAGCGGCGACGCACTTGTATGCGCGGTTCGCGGTGGTGTTTTTGATTCCGCTGGCGGGGTTGGCGGCGGCGGCGGTTTCGGACGTGAAAGCGGGCAGGCCGGCGGGGTTCGGCGTCATCGCCTTGCTGGCGGGGTCGTGTCTTTTCAATGCGGTTTTTCTCTTTGATCTCGGGCGGCGTGAGTTCGCACCGGGGGGCGGCGGAGCGCGAGCGGCGTGGCTCGCGGAAGGGGCGGTACCGGGGTTCGAGTACGTCGGCCGCGTCAACGCGCTGCCCGACTCGGCGTCGGTGCTCCTCGTCGGCGAAGCACGCGGGATGTATTTCCGCCGCGCGGACTACGATGTCGTCTTCAACGAAAACAGGTTCGGACGCACCGTCCGCGAAACGAAGTCGGATTCAGAGGCGCTGAACGCACTGCGCCGCAAAGGGTGGACGCACGTTCTCGTGCATTGGCGGGAGATCACCCGTCTTCGCCGGAGCCGCTACGGTTTCGATCCGGACGTGACGCCCGAGCTTCTCGCGCGGCTGGTGCAGGCCGGTCTGGTTCACGTGGAGTCGTTCCGCCTGCCCGGCGATGACCGCCCGTATGTGGACCTTTACGAGCTGCCGAGGTGATCGGCGGCGCAAGACAGAGGGCGCGGACGGACGGTCCGCGCCCTCTGTTGATTTCGATGTTCCGCGTCACCGTTACGGACACTGCGAGGCGACGGGGTCGCCGCATGAGCCGCCGCCGCTGGAGACGGTCACCGTCTGCTCGCCCGTGCGTCCCTGAAGGCGAAGCTTGGCGCGGTTGCCGCGGACGACGACGGGGATCGGATCCGTGCCGTAAACGCCGTCGTTGACTTCGAGGATCAGGACGTCGCCGTCACGGCTGGCGTCCGTCATCTTGACCACGACGCGCAACGAACCGTTTTCGTCGCACGACGCGCGGACGTTGCGGACGCCCTCGCACGAATCCGAAGCCGTTTCGAACAAGGCGTTGACGGCGCAGATGTAGGTGAAGGGGATGCCGCCGAGGCTGCCTTCGCCGCTCCAGTTCATGCTGACCCGTCCGCTGCGGCCGTCATTGTTGTACTTGACAAAACCCGTCGAGACGCCGGGCAGCACGAAGGGCGACTCGATGCCGAACTGGCTGAGGTCGCCGGTGAAGTGGACCGCGTAGGTCTCTTCAGTCCGGAAGCGGCCCTCGATCGTGTTGCCGCCGCTGAGTTCCTCATTGTAAGCGCCGTGTGAGTCGCCGTCGAGGGCGACGGTGATGTCGCCGGTGCTCTGTCCGCCGATGATCAGCGGGTTGACGTGCTGGTACCAGGCGAGGATCGACGCGGTTTCGCCGGTTTCATCGACGGCGATGGCGAAGTGCGTGCTGACGATGTCCGCGGTGGTGACGCCGCCGAACTCCGGCGGAAACTCGACGGAGAAGAAGTTGGGTGAATTCGGATCATTGCGGGCGATCAGGACGCGCTGTTCCGCCTGGACGGCGATCGGCGCGGCCAGCGCTGCGATCGCGAGCATGACCGTTGAGACACAAATCATACGCTGCATGAGAGTTCTCCCTAAGATTCCCGAGTGGATCCTGATCCAACATCCAACGCCGACGGCCCCCCAAGAAGGCGCGGGCATCCTACCGACGAAGCAAGCCGCGCGGCAAGGCGATGGGAAACTTCTTACAAATGAATCACACGCTGCTTCAGAACCCGCTTGCAAAACCCGGAAGGCACGCTTCCTTCCGGGCGCCGCTCGGTCCTGAGCCGGCGTTACTAGAATTTTTAGAACATGCTCCACAGGAACTGGTTCGTGACCTCGTGATGGAACATGACTTCCTCGCGCTTGATGAGGTTGCCCAGCTCCTTCGGGCAGCGGTCGGCGGCGGCCTGCTTGAGGTCCACGAATTTGCCCGCGGTGCGCTCGCCGAACAGGTCCGTCATGAATTTGCTGCCTTTGAACATGCGGATGGCGTCGTGAATGTTGCCGGGGAGGAAGCGCGTGCGCGTGCGCTTGCCCTCCGCGTCCGCGGGGTCGGAGGGCGGTCCCTCCAGGCCGGTCTTCAGCAGGGTGTAAATGAGCATGTACGGATTGGCGTCCGGACCGACGGAGCGGACTTCGATCCGCGCCGAGCGTTCGTTCGCCAGCGGGACGCGGATCATCGCGCCGCGGTTAACCGCCGAGGCCTTGATCTGGTTCGGCGCCTCAAAGTGCGGATCGAGGCGGCGGTAGGCGTTGACGCTCGAGTTGAGCACAAGGCAGATGTCGGTTCCGTTGTTGAGGATGCGGTCCACGACGTCCCACGCCATCGGCGACAGTCCGTGCTCGCCGCGCGGATCGTAGAAGAGATTCCGCCCGTCGCGCGAGAACGAGATGTTGGTGTGCATGCCGTTGCCGTTGATGCCCACCACCGGTTTCGGCAGGAAGCTCGCGGTCACGCCGAGCTGGTTGGCGACCTGGCGGCAGATCAGCTTGTACAACAGCATCTGATCTGCGGCGATCATCGCCTCCGCGTAGCCGAAGTTCATTTCAAACTGCGACGGGGCGACCTCCGGGTGGTCCTTCTCGTTGTTGAAGCCCAGGGCGCGCTGCGCCTCGGCGGCGCGGTCGATGAACTGACGGAGCGGATCCTGCGGGAGGGAGTGATAGTACCCGCCGGTCGAGAGGAACTCGAACTGCCCCGCCTTGTAGTAGTGGCGCTCGGCGTCCAGCCCCTTGAAAAGGAAGCCTTCGATCTCGGCGGAGACGTGCGCGACCGTCCGGTCTTTCTTGAACAGATCGTCGGTGTAGCGTTTGAGCGTCGAGCGGAAATCCGCGTGAAACGGTGCGCCGTCCTTGTCGTGGACGAATCCGAACACGATGACCTTTCCCGGCCCGAAGATGTCCGCCGGCAACCAGTAGAACGACGTCCAGTCGAGGACGAGCATCAGGTCGGACTCGGCCTGCTCGGTAAAGCCCCTGACCGATGACCCGTCGAAGGTCAGGTGTCCCCCGGATTTGAGGAGGAACTTTTTGTCGTAGTCGAGCATGTGCAGTCGGCCTTCAAGGTCCGAGAAACAAACTGTGACGGCCTTGATTCGGCGCTCGCCGCTGAGGTATCTGACGCGCTCTTCCTCCAGCGCCTTGGGGTCAGTCCGCTGGATGCGGGCGGTCTTGGCCTGGACGTTCATCTCCTCGAGCTGGTCGTAGGGAATCTCCAGGAAGTCCCGCAAGGTTGAAGCCGCCGTCATCTTCATCTCCTTTTTATTCTTAAAGACATGTGGTTTTACATAAACAGATTGTTTTTTATTATAAGGTCGGCGTTTGTCAAGATTATTTTTTGAAATTTTAAAAATAAAAACCGATTTGGCGGTTTTATCGCTTGCAAGGGCCGATAATTTTTTTGCAGGCTACGGGACACTCACATCGTCCGATTATTAAAGGTCATTCATCGGATTCCGGTCGAGCACACATAAAGCGGAACCGGCGAGGGGTGAAGGGCGATCGAGTTTTGTTGTCCTCGTACAACCCGTGGAGGGAACATCTGATGCGTTTTATGCTGGGGCTGGGTGTTGCAGGTTGCGTGTTTCTCGGCGTGGGCGGGTGCGGGAACTTCGGGAACGCGCTGCCGGAGTCGCTGGACCTGACGCTTCCGGATGAGACGACGGACAAGGCGGTGCGCGGGGGTGGCGCGGCGACGCTGGAGAACTCGCGTTGGCAGCTCTTCAACGCCGAAACGGGCCGGTACATCGGGGAGTTTGTGTTTGTCGAGGACGGCGCCTTGGACTCGGTGATCGAGAACAACGTCATCGGGGCGGAAGTTTTCGGCGACACGATTCTGGCCGACGGTGCGGTTCATGCCACCGAGGTGGAGGGGCTTTCGTATCGCGCCGCCACCTACGGCGTGGAGAATGAATCCGGATTCGCGTACGAGGCACGGGCGATCGTGACGTTCGCGGGCGTCCGGGTGGCGACCGGACGGGCGACCGCCGTGGGCACTCACGACGGCGATCAGATGGAGGGGACGTTCTCGTACCGGATCCGCGTGGAGGAATCCGCGGCGTCGGCGTTGCCGGCGAACCTGCGGACGGAAGACGAATTCCCCGTCTACGGCGTTCGCGTCACCGGCGAATGACATGCGTTAGCGGCTTCGGCGACGAGATAGACGGCGGCACGAATCTCCTGCGACGTGGTCAGGCGTCCCAGGCTGAAGCGGATCGCGCCTCGCGCGCCGTCCGGATCGACCTTCATCGCCGCGAGGACCGGTGAAATCGCGGAAGAACCGGCGTGACAGGCCGCCGCCGCCGTCACGCAAACCCCGGGCAAGCGCTCGATCAGTTCCCCGCTCAGGCAGCCGCGGAAGCCGACATTGAGTGTGTTGGGCAGGCGGTGTTCGCGGCAGCCGTGGAAGATCAGATCGCCCTTGAACGCGCGACGCAGCCCCTCGTGCAGTTCATCGCGCAACGCGGGCGTCGCGGGGTCACCCAGCAGCGGCCGGGCCACTTCACACGCCACGCCGAGGGCGACGATGAGCGGGACGGCTTCCGTGCCCGCGCGGCGGCCGGACTCGTGACCTGCGCCCAGCAGGAGCGGATCCGGCTCGCACCCCTTGCGGAGGTACAACGCGCCGATCCCCTGGGGCGCATAAAGTTTGTGTCCGGCTATCGAGAGGAAATCGACGCCCAGCGCCTGCACATCCGTCGGGATCTTTCCGGCGGACTGAGCCGCGTCGGTGTGCAGGAACACGCCGCGCTCCCGGGTGATTCCGGCGATCTCGGCGACCGGCTGGATCGTGCCCACTTCGTTGTTCGCGTGCATGATCGAGACCAGCAGCGTGTCGTCGCGCAGCGCGCGGCGGACGTCCTCGGGGTCGACTCGCCCGGTCGAGTCCACCGGAACTTCCGTCACCTCGAACCCCTGCGCCCGAAGCGCGGCGCACGGTTTGAGCACGGCCGGATGTTCGACGGCGGAGGTTACGAGGTGGCGTCTGCGATCGCCGTGTTTCTGCGCCAGACCCCGGAGGACCGTGTTGTTGGATTCCGTCCCGCCGGAGGTGAAGACAATTTCCTCCGGCGTGGCGTTCAGGAGCGCGGCGACCTGACGGCGGGCGCGGTCGATCCCGGCGCGCATCGTCCGCCCGAGGGCATGCGGCGCGGAAGGGTTGCCGAACCACTCATTGAGGTAGGGGAGCATCGCCTCGCGGGCGCGGGGGTCCAGCGGGGTCGACGCATTGTAATCGAGGTAGATCATGGCGCGGCCAGCGAGAGCGCGTTGCGGTCGTCCAGGGCGAACCACCCTTCCAGCTCGTTACGCCAGCGCGTCACGCGCCGCGGATCGCGGAGCGCCGTGAACCGCCCCGAAAGCTCGGCTCGTTCGAAGACGGTCCGGCCCTCGTTGAGGCGCGCCTTGGGCGACAGGCATACCAGCCCGAGTTCCCCCACGAGCGTCCGCCCGTCTCGCGTGTCGCGGAAAAAGGCGGAGCCCGCCCCTTCAAAACAGGCGCCCGACCGCCCGTCGTATACCGCATAACGGACCACGGCGTTGATCTGGCGGTCGTGAGCGACAGTCACGCCGGGGATCGGCTTCCAGAAACTGCGGACATGAACGACCTGGAGGAGCGTCCGGCCCGGATCGTCAGGGAACGGCTGCTCCTGCCGCAGGACGACGTTCACGTTTCCCTCGGTGTCGATGTCGAAGCACGCTTCGTTAAAGGTTTCACGGTAGTGTTCGGCAATGCCCGACGGCAGATGATCGACGACAAAGAGTTCGTTCTTCGGAGCTGCACAGGAGGCGAGCATCCCCGCGAGCGCCGGCATCCAAATCCAGCGTCGCAATCCTGGCGCCATGCGGCGCATTTCGGTGGTGTCCGTCGTGCTCGGCAGCATTTGTGTTCCCCGAGGGTTCAGCGTAGTCGATCCGTCGGGAGGGTCAACGGCACGTGCGGCGCCAAGGCTCACCGCACGTCGGAAGCGTCACTAGAATGATACGGGGCGTCAGGAGACCTGAAGATGGCGGATCGCGTGGTGATTGTGACGGGCGGCGGACGGGGTATCGGCAGGGCGGTCTGCGTGCGCTTCGCAGGCGCCGGGATCTGTGTCGTTCCGGTGGCGCGGACCTCGTCGGAGCTGGAGGAGACGGCGCGGCAGGTTCACGCTGCGGGCGGGAACTGTCGTCCGATCGAGGCGGATGTGACGGAACGGGGCGACATGGACGGGGTTGTCGCTCGCATACGTAACGAGCGTCTCGGGCGGGTGGAGGTTCTTGTGAATGCGGCGGGCGTAGCGCCGCTGGCGCCGATGAATCGTCTCGATCCGGCGGTTTTCGAGACGATTCTCGCGGTGAACGTGCGCGGCGTGTATCATGCGTGCCGGGCGGCCTGGGCGGAGTTGTGCCGTGAAGGCGGCGTCATTGTGAACGTCTCCTCGGTGGCGGCGGACGACCCGTTTCCCGGGTTTTCGGCTTACGGTGCGTCGAAGGCGTGGGTGAATGCGTGGTCGCGGTCGCTCGCCGGGGAGGGGCGTGCGGCGGGAGTGCGGGTGTTCAGCGTCGCGCCGGGCGCGGTGGAGACGAAGATGCTGCGCGACGCTTTTCCGAACTACCCGAGGGAGCAGACGCTGTCGCCGTCGGACGTGGCGGAGGTGATCTTCGCCCTGGCGTCGCCGGCGTGCCGTTACGCCAGCGGATCCGTGGTTCATGTGCGTCCTTAGCGCGCCGGCGACGCGGAGGACGGCGTCCCGGCGGCGCCAAGGGGCGACAGGGATGATTTTGCAGGCTTTTCCTTTTCAGCAAGGCGGGGTGACCTGATGAGCGACGAACGCATCCGACAATTCGAGAAGATGGCCAACGACGATCCGAACAACGAGCTGGGGCACATGAGCCTGGGCAAAGCATATCTCGAGGCGGGGCGGTTCGTTGAGGCCGCGACATCGTTGAAGCGTGCGCTGGATCTGAACCCGACGTTGTCGAAGGCTTACGAAATGCTGGGGGTGTCGCTGATGCGTGCGGGACAGAAGGACATGGCCGTCGAGGTGCTGACGCGGGGCGTCCACGTGGCGGATGAGCGCGGGGACCGCAAACCGCGCGAAGCGATGGCGGCGCTGCTGCGCGAGGCGGGTGCCGCTGTGCCGGTGTTCCGCGAGGAGAAGGCGCGACCGGTCTCTCCGACGGGCGGCGAGGGCGCGGCGGTGACCGGGTTCTCATGTTCGCGCTGCGGTCGCCCGAGCGGAAAGATGGAGCGTCCGCCGTTCAAGGGTCCGCTGGGGCAGAAGATTCTCGATCACGTGTGTCTGACCTGCTGGCGGGAGTGGATTCCGATGGGCACGAAAGTGATCAACGAGATGGGTCTGCAACTGGCGAGCCGTCAGCATCAGGACACGTACGATCAGTTCATGATCGAGTTCCTTCAGCTCGAGGTTTGAGTCGGTCGGCGTTGCCGCGGATGAAATCCCTTCCGGAAAGGATCCTGCGGCGTGAAGTGCCACGATTTTGTCACTTTCCCGCCACGCGTTCCGAGGAACGGACCGCGCGGACCGCGACGTGACGCCCCGTCGTTCGGCGGACGGCGTCTGCCGGGCGTGGAAAACCGCCCGGTTTCTCGTCGGTCGAGGTGAGATGCGAATTCTCGTTCTTGTGAGGCGCCCTACATATTGTGGTTCGTCGGGGGCGTTCGCCTATCGGTTGGCACCGGATTATGATTCATTCATAATTCACGTATCTTTTTATTTTGCGGAAGTTTCCCTATGGAAATGGTCTGTGAAATGTGGTAGATTGACGGGCGAAGAGCAGGGGGTTTGGGTTTCGCGTTCACACCAGAAATCGTCGGGTGATCGAGGAGTCCGCGAGTTCGCGGGCGAGAGACGTTGTGCATCCTTGACGGATGTTGCGACGGGATCGGATCACCGGACAAAGCCGGAATCACGAGCAGGATCCGTCTGATCGCCGGCGCCCGCGTCCCGAAGGGGGCGCAAGCGCCGCCGCGATCCGCCGGAGGAATGTCGTGCAGGGAGGCCGACGATGGAGGATGTGACGCAGACGTTATCGCCGGTTGGGGACCAGGGGACATTCGAGCCGGCACGGACGCCGAACGAGGAGGCAGGAGCGCTTCGCGAATGCTGGGAAGACGGACGAGGACACGGTTTCCGAGGTAGTCGATCGTGTGAACGACGAAATACCTTGACGACCCCCTCGCTCTTCGCGTCGTGCCGTGAGACTCGACGTTTCCCGCTCCCCCCCTCAACCGGCGATGGTTTTTCGTCCCCCGAGGCCGCCGGACTGTGGAACGCCTTCCTGGAGGACCGGTCCACCGCACACCGCAACGCGCTGGTCCAGCATTATTACCCTCTTGCCCGCCGCCAGGCGTCCCAGTTCCGGAAGCGCTGCACGGCGAGGTTCGACCCCGACGACGTGCTGTGCGCCGCGGGCGAGGGACTGCTCGCGGCGGTGATGACGTATGAACCGGCGTTTCAGACGCGCTTTGAGACCTACGCGGCGCATCGCATTCGCGGGGCGATCCTGGACTGGTGGCGCAGTGAGGACGCGCAGCCGCGGATGTTACGATGCTTCGAGCGCCGGCGTCGATCCGCGTGGACGCAGATCAGTTGCGAGCAGGGCCGCCCCGCGCAAGACGAGGAACTGGCGGCGAGGCTGGGGCTGACCCGGTTGGAGTTCGCCCGGCTTTCCGCCCGGAAGCTCGCCCGCGAGCGTATTTCGATGGATCAACGTGGGCACGGCGAACTGGCGGGTTCCGAGGAAGAGAGGCCGCGGTGGGACGTGGCGCATCCGGTCGATCATGCTCCCAGTGAATCCGTGGAGCGCCAGTGGGTGCGGGAGTTTCTGTGCCGCGGGTTGTCGGCGATCGAGCGGCAGGTTCTGGTTCTCTACTACTACGAAGATATGACGATGGCGGAGATCGGTCGCGTCCTGGGACGGTCCGAGTCCCGAGTCTGTCAGCTTCATCGGCAGGTGCTTGAAGCGCTTAAACTTCGCCTGCGTCAATCTCACAACCGCCAAGCCGTCTGAATTCGCGAACATCGATCGGCTTCCGGAGCCTCGACAAGGATGATTCACGAGCGCGACGCTGCGGTGCTTGAGTATGCCCGGCGGCAGGGGCTGCCGTGGTACTACGTCGAGGATGCCGACGCCCCGGGCGGACGGCTGACCGTGCATCACGGTTGCGTCACGGCGACATTCCGACGAGGCCGGATGGTGGAGGTCAAGGCCGCCGCCGACCGGGAGCTTTTCGACGTCATGTTTGAGAGCCTCACACGTCTTTTCGCCCTGTCCGCGGCGGCGGCAGGAGAAGGTTCAATCTCTCCGAAAGCCCCGTCGGACGATCGCAAAACGTTTAACGACAATATATTATAAGTTTTCCGGCCTCTGTGCCCTCTTGCGGTATGCGCGGAGCTTGTCCGATGAGAGGGTTATGCGGGGGCCGGGTATTGCAGCCCGATCGGGCTGGCGTGGGCCGGAAGCATGAATATAATCGCACCCCCTCTCGGGAGGGAGTCCGGCTTTGTCCGAGAGAGGTCAGCCGGAGCGGGCGGACGTTTATCGCGGAGGGAGTGGAACATGACGACGAATGTGCGAAGGAGCAATGCGTGATCAAGATCAAGCCGCGCGGGAACGAGACGATTCACCAGGTATTGAAGCGGTTCAAGCGCCTCTGCCAGCGCGAGGGTCTGGTTCGCGAGATCAAGCGGAACAGTTACTACGAGAAGCCCTCCGAGCGCCGGCGCCGCAAGACGCGCAAGGCCGCGCGACGCGCGCAGCTTGAGACGATGGCCGCCCAGAACATCTGACGCCCGTGCGACCGTCCCGGTCGGCGCGGAGGCGTCGATCCGCGGTTTCGGACCGCGAGGGGCGCGGCACGACCTCGCGACACGCATCAGAACCGGAGGGAGACGTGCAGGATTCGAGAGTCGCCCTGGTCACCGGTGGTTCCCGAGGCATCGGGCGCGGCGTCTGCATCGAGTTGGCGCGGCTGGGGTACGCCGTGGTCCTCAACTTCCGCAAGGACTTCACCGCGGCGGAGGAAGCCCGGGCCGAATGCGAGCGATGTGGATCCCCGGCGGTCGAACTGTGCCAGGGAGACGTCACGACGCGCAGTCACCGCGACCTCATCGTCGAGTTCGTGATGGAGCGGTTCGGGCGGATCGACCTGCTGGTCAACAACGCGGGCGTCGCGCCGGAGTCGCGTTACGACATTCTTTCCACGCCGGAAGACAGCTTTGACCGCGTGATGAAGGCGAACCTCAAGGCCCCGTATTTCCTCACCCAGCGCGTCGCCAACGAGATGGTGCAGCTCCGCGAGCAGGGTCTGATCGACTGGGCGGCGATCGTCAACATCTCGTCGATCCGCTCCTACACCGCGGCGGCCAACTACGGCGAATACTGTCTCAGCAAGGCCGGCGTGAGCATGATGACGAAGCTTTTCGCGGTGCGTCTTGCGCCGCTGGGCATCTACGTGTACGAGGTCTGTCCCGGGCTTATTCAGACGGACATGACCTCCGCGGAGCCGACGCGGGAGTTCTACAATAAAAAGCTCGCCGCCGGGCTGACGCCGATCAACCGCTGGGGGACACCCGAGGAGGTCGGACGCGCCGTCGCCGCGATCGCCCGTCAGGATTATCCCTTCAGCACGGGACAGGTCTTTCACGTTGACGGCGGGTGGCACGTCCGCGAACTCTAGCCGCCCGTTGAAGAACCCGGGATCGGTCTTTGTGATGCCGGTTTTTCCCGATGACGTTCGCCTCTTGGAGGGAGGCGCACCCCTTTTTCAACGGGCTGCGAGGAGGAAGTACTCAGCGAGGCGCAGGCTTCTTCAGTCCGCGCGGACGCCCGCGAGTTCCCCACGCCAGCCTCGCGGTTTCAGGTTGCGCATGACCGGATGCCTTGCCCGATGACATTCACGCCGCGCCTCAAGTGGACGGCGCGGGAGGCGGGGCGAGAATGATCCGCAAGGTCATCTCCTCGGTTCCCCGAAGAATGCGCACTTCCAGCTCGTCGCCCGCGCGCTTGCCCTCGATGGCGCGGACGAGATCCTGCTGTCCGTTGACCTCGGCGTCGCCGATCCGAAGGATGCGATCCCCCTCCTTCATCCCGGCCTTCTCCGCCGGCATCCCCGCCAGGACGCGCGCGACGGGGTAACCCTTCTTGCCGTCATCGGCGCCGGGCATGATGCCGAGGCGCGGACCGCGTGTTCCGGTCCGGCTGCCGACCGAGCCGCGGCGGATGTCGGCGGGCGTGTCCACGCGGGCGAAGACGGGCCGCTTGTCCGCGTTGGCCAGCTCCAGACCGATCTCGTACACCAGCCGGGCAATCCGCGCTCCGCCGTCCACGTTGATCTTCGGCGTGTCGTCGCCGGGCGCATGATAATCCTCGTGAAGCCCGGTGAAGAAGAACAACGACGGGACGCCGACGTTGTTGAACGACGCGTGATCGCTCGGACCGCGGGCGCTGTCGTCCGGGTTGAACTGCATGAATCCGCATGCCTTGGACTGCCGCGCAACCAGGTCTTTGAAGAGATCCCCCGTGCCCAGGCCCTGAATATACAGGTGGTTCTGATCGTTGGCCGAGTCATCGGACAACCGGCCGATCATGTCCATGTTGAGCATCGCGGCCATCTTCTCCACCGGAACCGTCGGGTTGGCGCAGAAATGTGCGCTGCCGAGCAGACCGCGCTCCTCCGCGGTGAAGCCCATGAAAAGCAGGCTGCGGTTGCGGTTCGGGGTCAGCGCCATCGCCCGCGCGACCTCGATCACGCCGGCCGTCCCCGAGGCGTTGTCGTCCGCGCCGTTGTTGATCGCGCCGCGCGAATCCCCGATGTGGTCGTAATGCGCGCCGATGACGATGTACTCGTCGGCGTTCGGTCCCGTCCCCGGAAGAACGCCCAGGACATTCCGCGCGGACGTTCCCTCGAAGGCGATCTGTCCGCTCGCGCTGACGCCCGGCATCGCCTGCGACCGGGTCAGCCCGCCGTCGAGCTTGCGCTGCACCTCGGCGAGCGGCTCCATCCCCGCGGCCTTGAGCAGCACCTCCGCGACCTCGCGCTTCACCTGCACCGCGGGAATCCCGTAATTCTGACCGTCCATCGCGGAACCGGGCAGCACGTCGGCGTCCTCGGTGGCCTGGTTCGTGACGATCATCGCCACCGCGCCCTTCTCCTTCGCCAGGCGCGCCTTGCTGGCGAACCAGGAGAACCGCGAGAACGCCGGCGACTCCGCACCCTCCGTGCGGAAGCTCGCAGGTTCCCGCCGCAACATGAACACGATCTTGCCCGACACCTCCACCCCCGCGTAGTCGTCGTAGCTCTTCTCCGGGTTCGTGACGCCGTAACCGACGAACACAAGGTCTCCGGAAAACGACCCCTGCGACGACCACCCGAAAGGCGTCCAGGTCTCCCCGCGCGCCAGCGCCGGCGCCTCCGCGCCGGTGATCGTCAACGTGGTTGATTCGAGCACCTTGCCGCCGAGACTGAGCGTGAAATCCTGGAAGTACGTGCCGTCCGGTCCGCCGGGCTTCAACCCGATCGACGCGAACTGCCCCGCCAGATATCCGGCGGCGATGTCGATCCCGTCCGAGCCGGTGTCGCGCCCGCGAAGCAGGTCATGCGCCAGCACCTCGACATGCTGATGATATCGCGCCGCGGTGAACTCGACGCCCGAAGTCGTCGCCCGGTACGTTCCGCCCGCGGACGGATTTTCCCCGACGAACGCCCCGACCGCTCCGCCGGAAATCAGCAACCCCGCAAGAAAACCCGTCCCCGCACGAACGTACCCGCTGCTCTGTCGGTTCAACATCGAAATCCTCCGCGCTCGCTTATCCAGCAGAATTCCCGGCATGTCATCCTAGCTTGTCCCGCCTTAGGGCGCGCTCAGAAATTACTTGGTCAATTTCTCCCGCGTGGAGTTAACGTATAGTTCCACTCTCCATGAAACGGATGGGGCGTCAATCGGAGTTGATCGTCGGTGACTTTGATGGCGGTGTCGTAACGGTTGGTATCCAGGGCGGCTTTGACGATCAAACCCGTTCGCGTGGTCGTGCCGGCGATCAGACTCACGACCGCCTGATGGGTCACCAGCGGTCGGCCGCGCCAGTTTTTGGTAATAAAGCTGAACAGGCGGTGTTCGATGCGATTCCATTTGCTCGTGCCCGGTGGAAAGTGGCAAACGTGCAGGCGCAGTCCCAACTCGTCGGCCAGCGATTGCAACGAAACCTTCCACAGTCGGGACCGCGGACTGTTGCTGCCGCCGCCGTCGGTAGTGATGAGCAGTTCGGCGGCCCGGGGAAAGCGCCGGCGTCCCATCCGTCTCCACCATCGACGAATGCTGTTGACCGCGAACTGAGCCGTGTCGTGATCGATGCCCACGCTCACCCATCCTTGGTTGTTGATCATGTCGTAGACGCCGTACGGAATGGCCTTGCCCAGTTCCTTGTCGAGAAAGTCGTGAACACGAACCTCCTCCGGCTTGCCACGAGGTCGCCACTCCCGCCCGCCGTTCTTGAAATCCCCGATCAGCTCCTTCTTTTTCGTGTCCACCGAGATGGCCGGTTGGTCGCGATCCTGAAAGCGCCACACCTGGCGGTTGATGTGCTCGAATTGGGCATTGCGGTCCGGATGGGAGGCGCCCTCCCGCGTCTTGCGGTTGGCCTGAAGACTGTAACCGGCCTGTCGCAACAGAGTGGCCACGGTGTTGACACTCACAGGATGACGCTCCCGTGTCAACTCGTCGGCCAGACGGCGCGTGCTCTTGCAGGTCCAGCGCAAGGGGGATTCCGGATCGCCGCGCGTCACCGGCTCGATCAGCGCTTCCAAAGCCGCCGGCAGACCCGGGTCCGTTTCGATCAGCGCCTTGCGCCCGCCACCGGGGCGACGCACCCGCATCCCTTCGACCACCCGCTGCGCCGCGGGCAACTCCAGCTCCCGCAGTCCCGCGGTGATCGTGGTGCGCGACAGACGTGTGGCCCGAGCCACCGCCGACACCCCGCCCCAACCCAGTTCCTGTGCCTCGGCCGCCGCCCACTGCCGACGCCCACGCTCGTCCATCTCCACCGAGAGAGCCCGGTACTTCCACCGAATCCGTTCGATCAGACGCGCGTCCTGCACACTCCATCATCGACATCTGCAAAGAAATCCTATGAGCAATTTGTTCACGTTATTTTTGAGCGCGCCCTTAGCCTGGCGCCAGACCCGGCGTGATCCGGGGTGAGGAGACGCCGTCGCCGCCTTTTGCTGTGCGGTTTCCGCGTGAGGCCGCTTCATTGTCAGGCTTGCTCCGACCCTGCAATTGCTGCTCCCAGGAACGCCGCATTCCCGCGCCGGCTCTCCGTCGCGCCTGCCTTGCAATGCGCCGACTACGGGCAGGAAGCCGTCCGGTTAAAGGCGTCGCAGCCGTCGGGAAACGCAAGTTCGACCGAGTGATCTCCGGCGGTGAAGCAGCAGGACGAGAAGCTCGCGACATCGCCGTCGAGCGTCGCCTCGACCTCGATCGATCCGTCGATGAGCACGCGGAGGGTCTGCCCCCCGAAATTTGAGTTGAACATGCGCACCTTGCCTTTGATCGCCCCCGTGTCGCGGCATCGGGCGGTGAGCTTCCTGACGTCGTCGCAGGTCGGGTCGCCGATCGATCCGCCTTCGGATACCCGGCCCGCGATGACAAGAGCGAAGCCCTGCGTTCCGCCCTGATTGACGGCGGACGCGATCACCCTCACCGTCCAGGTTCCCAGGACGGGCGACGCGACATGCACCTGCTCGACGTTGTTCCGGGCGTCCCTGGTCCCGCCGGGCGCGGACTGTCCGTTCTCGAAGTAGTTGCCGCGGTAGCGCGTGCCGTCCGGGCGCTCGACCTCAAGATCGAGGTCGTTGATGTACGCGGGGTTCGCCCCGGCGGACGCCGCAGGCTCGGTCCAGACGAGCGTCACGCGGAGCGACTCGGCGGATCCGAGCACCTCGAACGTGGAGACTTCGGTCTGCCCCGTGCTCAGACCCGAAGCGTTCCGCCGATCCGTCACGATCAGGCGGCGATCTTCGCCGGACAGATGAAGCGCGTTGTCCGCCAGCACGCGCCCCCAGCCTTCCGTGTCGCTGGGGTAGCCCGTGACGCCGGTCATGTCCACGCAGGCGTTCAACAGCGTCGCCTTGACCAGCGCCGCGGTGGGCGTGAACCCGTCCTGCGAACGTCGCGACCCGCTCGGGTAGTACCCGTCGGTGTAATACTGACGAACCAGCATCCCGGTTCCCGCGACCGCCGGCGACGCCATCGACGTCCCCGACAACGATGCCGTCGAGCACGCCGTCCCGCTCGACGACACCGTTCCGCAGCCGGGAGCGTAGATTTCCGGCTTGCGTCGGCCGTCGTTGGTCGGTCCGCGACCGCCGGAGCAATGCCGATGCTGGTTCGGCGCGTCGCTGCTCGCCCCGACCGCCAGCAGGTTCTTCGCATTCTCGGGGTTGCGCAGCGTGCTCTGGTTGGTGACGGCGAACAACACGAGGCTGTCCTCGTTGGTGTACGAGAAGTCGTCAATGCCGCGGCAGAGGCTGTCGTAGGATGTCGTGCTGTCGTTGCCCCAACTGTTGGTGTGCAGGCGGGCGCCCTGGTTGTGGTGCGTCTGAAGGCGGCTTTTGATCGCGGATTCGCTGAACGAGGGGATCGTGTTGTAACAGAGCTTGCCGAGGTAGGCGACGCCGCGCGTGTTCGCGTCGGTCCCGGCGTCCCCGACCGCCGTGCCGGCGACATGCGTCCCGTGCTGGTCGTAGCCCGTGCTGGTGTTGTAAGCCTGAATCTTGCGATGATCGTTGCCGAACGCCGCGTCGTCGAAGAAGGAGCAGTGATTCGGCGTGACGCGCCCGTCGAGGATGCCGACGATCTGTCCCGCGCCGCGGAGACCGGCGTCGTAAAGCGGGTACACGTCGGTCAGATTGCTCTGCACGATCCAGCGGTTGCTGTTGTTGCGCAGCGTCAGCTCGGGCGCCTCCTCGACGTACTGCACTGACGCCTCCATCGCCAGCAGCGCCAACTGCGCCTCAGGATACAGCACCTCGACCTGACCCTGTTCCGCAACGATCTCCGTGTTGAGCACCTGCGCACCCGCCGCCGCAAGCTCGTTCATCCCCTGCGCGAGATCCACGCCGTGGAAGAGTGTGACGACAAGGTTCAGCCAGCCGGACTTCTCCAACGCGATCCGATCCTCCGACTGATACGGCGCCAGCCGCAACCCGATCGACGGATCCAGCTTCCACGCCTCCTGCCACCGACCTACCCAGCGAACGAACCCCAGCGCGGCCACGTCGGCGGGTTTCGCCTGCGTCAGATCGGCGAGGTAAGCGTGCGACGGAATATAAGCGTGCAGGATGACGCCGGCGGCCTGAAGCGCCGCGGAACGTTCCCGGGTGAGCGGACCGTCAAGCTGAATGACGTTGCCCGGCGCGGCAGGGAAGGATTCAGCTGGGGGGGTGAGCAGGTTCGGCAGACCGGCGGTCTCGATCGAGCCGCCGGTCAGATACAGCACGCCCGGTTCAAGCGTCTCCGGCAGCGGTGCCTGCTGCGCCGAAGCTCCCGAACTCCAACCCGCAACCACAAATCCCGCCCACGCCAGCCGAACAAAGGTTCCGCGGCTCATACCTGCTCCCTTGATGATGTGACAACTTACGACCCTGCCCCCGCGCCGGAGTGGGAGCGTCCTGCGGCGCGACGCCTATCATAACAAACGTGGTTCGCTTTTTCACCTGAAAAGTGCGGGTTGGCGGGACTTAGGATCGGGGGTTTCGGCGATCCGTCATCCTTCAGCGTCACGCGCGACTCGGCGGGCGGGGTCGGAGCGTTGTGGACACGGTCTTCGGCGCGACCTGCGGCGGTGCATGCGGGTTTGCGGACCCGGCGCGGACCGTGCGGGGGACGGCCCCGTCTTGGGTTGGGAATTCCGTCTGCTTTACCGCGAAGCGAGTCCGCCGGTCAGGGTGTCCGCCCCTTGGTCGCTCCTTTCGGGGCGGCCTTTGCACAATCCGGGCACAGGTCCGAGTCGCTGCCGACAATACCCTTGCCGCATGATGTGCATTTAAGCCCCAGGTGCATCTGAAGCTCCCCGCATTTCGGACATTTCAGGACCGTCTGACGGACCGACGTGGCTTGCGCCTTTTGCGTCTTCATGCGGGCGAGCTGCGCCTCGCGTCGTGCGTCGCTCAGCTCCCGCGCCGTCAGCTCCGCCCAGTGCCCGCATCCTTCGCAAACCCAGATCGTGCGGCTCTGCGGAGCGGTGGTCAGCTTCGCATCTTCGTCAGGCTTGATCCACCGCCACACCAGGCTCGAAGCCGCCGCGACCAGAATCACAAGAAAAACCGTATTCTTCGTTGTCGTGGACATCGTTCATCCTCCCCGCGCCGGCGTTGACTTCGATCAACCGCGCGAGCGGTGCGGCGACAACCCCGAATCCAGATGCGGCTGATATCCGCAGTCGTACGCCCAGTCCGGGTTGTTCCCGTACCCGCGGTACCACTCATCGACGGTGGTGTAATCCGGACCGGTTTCGTGGCGCGTGTCGATGTAAAGGTACTCGCCGTGCGCGTCCATGAAGCCCGCGACGTGTTTCGAGAATTTGCCGTGGAATCCCCAGACCTGCATGCCCGGCGCGCGGCGCTGCTGACGGCTGTCCGCGCCCTCATGAAACGCCCGGTCCGCCGGATCCTCATAAAGAATCATGAAGCGGCTGCTGTCACGCGTGGAGGCGTTGATCCAGATCCGCTGCCCCATCTCGAACTTCTTCTCCCAGTTCATCTGGGGATAGGTCTGGTACCACCACAACCACGAAAGCTGGTAGCTCGTGCCGACGTCGTCGTAGGCGGTGACTTCATTCTGCTGACGATCGCCGTATTCCGCCCAGTACTCGCCCTGGGCGCTGCCGAAGTCCGACGGGCACTCGAACACCTCCATCGGCGTCACGCGATCATCGGCGGTGTTCCACAATCCGTCCGCGCCCTTGCTTTCCGGTTCGATCGTCCCCGCGGTCATGAAGACCGACAGCGGCCGCTTCTCCGTCGGCACGTAAAAGATGCCGCTGTCGCGCTGCTCCCAGTAATCCCGGTTGCGTCCGCCCCAGCCGCCCCACGACCACGTACACCAGCCCGTCCCGCTGTCGGTCTGCTGCACGTAGATCGGGAAAAACTTCTGCTCGTCGAAGTAATTGACGAAGGACATGCTGATCGAACGCACGTTCGACAGACACTTGGCCGCCTTGGCCTGTTCCCGCGCCGCCTTGAGCGACGGCAGCAGCATCGAGATGAGCAGGGCGATGATGGCGATGACGACGAGCAGCTCGACCAGCGTGAACCCCGACCGGCGACGGACCTTCCTCAACGCGTCCATCGCGCACCTCCTTTCATATCCGCCTGCGAAGGCCCCCCGCGGTCCTGCTGCCAGGTCGCCGACACCGACGCCCGGGCGCGCCGCGATGTCGAGACCCTCGCAGACTCACCCTTCGGATAAGCACGTTGCGCGCCGGACGGGAGCGAAGACCGCGCCGCGATAGCGCAAGAGCCGAGTCCCCCGGGGGTCAGGGCGCTGGGATCGGGAAGGTGCGTTAATCCACGCCTCGAAAGCTCCCGTCAAACCGGACCCGTGCCTCCTTGTGTTCTGCGCGAAATGCCGCAACAATGTTCTTGTCGCCCCGAGCGAGTCCGCTCCGTGATGACCCGGAGCTTGACGCAGGGAGGCTGCGAAGGCCTGAGGAGACGGCTTCCACGGATCGGAAGACGGCTTGCGGGCGTTCGCCGTGAAAGGTCAAGCGGAATCTGCAACGCACTCCGCGCGGACTGCGCTGGCGGCTTATGCGGCACCCGCTACGAATCCCGGCGCCGGGGTCTGCGTCCCTCTGCCGCTGGCCCGGTCCGCGCACAACCCCGTTATGCCCGAGGAGCCTGTCATGATGACCGGAATCACCGGATTATTCGACACTTCGGACTTTCCGCCGCGCTGGACCTGCGGAACCTGGACGCCCCTGCACGGGTGGGTCCACATCGTGGCCGACGCCGCGATCTGGGGGGCGTACACGATGATCCCCGCGGTGCTGGCGTACTTCATTCTGAAGCGCCGGGATGTCCCGTTTCCGCGCATCTTCTGGTTGTTCTGCCTGTTCATTCTCTCCTGCGGCACGAACCACCTGATGGAGTCGGCGATTTTCTGGTGGCCGGCATACCGTTTTGCGGCCTTGCTGAAGGTGCTGACGGCGATTGCGTCGTGGGGGACGGTCCTCGCGCTGATCCCGACCGTGCCGAAGGCGCTGAGCCTTCCCGGGCTGGCGAAGATCAACAGCGATCTGACCCGCGAGATAAAGGAACGACGACGGATTGAAGCGGCCCAGCGCGCCGGAGAGTCGCAGCTTCGGGCGATTTTTGATCACGCCAGCGACGCCATCATCACCGTCGGAGAGCGGGGCGACATCACCGCGTTCAACCGGGCCGCCGAGCGCCTTTTCGGATACGAAGCGTCCGCCATCCTCGGCAAGTCCATCTGGGGCCTTCTCGGTCCCGGAGACGGAAACGCCCCCGCGGAAGCGTGGTGGAAGCAGCTTCAAGGTGCCGGCGCGCCGGCGCAGGACGGTCGTCTGACGGCGACGGGCTGGCGCCGCGACGGGCATGCGGTTCCCGTCGAGCTGTCCGTCGGCGACTTCGAGATCCTATCCGCGAAGCACTATGTCGCCATCCTCCGCGACGTGCGCGAGCGGAAGCGCGCGGAGGATCGCTTCCGCATCGCCGTCGAGGCGGCGCCCAGCGCCACGGTGATGACCGACGCCAAGGGGCGCATTCTCCTGATCAACGCTCAGACCGAGGCGATGTTCGGGTACCGGCGCGATGAACTGCTCGGGAACCTCGTCGAGACTCTCGTTCCCCGCCGCTTCCGCGATGCGCATCCGCAGTTCCGGGGCGCCTTCTTCGCCGATCCGCACGCGCGACCGATGGGCGCAGGACGCGACCTTTACGGACTGCGCAAGGACGGCCACGAAATCCCCGTGGAAATCGGCCTCAATCCGATCAACACGGACGAAGGTCTCGTCGTGCTGGCGTCCATCGTGGACATCACCGAGCGAAAACGTGCCGAGGCCTCGCTGCAAAGCGCCCACGATGAACTCCTCCGCCGTAACGAGGAGATGGAGCAGTTCACCTACACCGTGTCGCACGACCTGAAGTCGCCGCTGGTCAACCTTGAGGGTTTCGCCGCGTTCCTCGCCCGCGACGTCGAATCCGGGCGCACGGACCGCATCGTTGAGTTCACCGGGCACATCACCCACGCCGTCGGGAAAATGCGCGAGACGATCGACGCCCTCCTCGAGATCAGCCGCGCAGGACGGGTTTCCAGCGATGCGAAGCCCGTCCACCTCCGCCGGCTCGTCGACGACTGGGTGGCCGCGCACACCGGGATGATTGCCCGGGCGGGCGCGAACGTCCATGTCGCGCCGGAGTCGCTGGTGATCCAATTCGACCCGCAAAGACTTCATGAAGTCTTCGACAACCTGCTGACCAACGCCTTGAAATACGGATGCCCGTCGCCCGGCGGGCGCATCGAAGTCGGCTGGGAGCGCGGGGACGGCGAGATCCGCGTCTTCGTCCGCGACCACGGACCCGGCATCGCCCCGCGCTATCACAAGCGAATCTTTGAACTGTTCCAGCGCCTTCATCGGCAACCAGAAGGGACGGGCGTGGGGTTAAGCCTCGTCAAGCGGGTCGTCGAGCATCATCGCGGGCGGGTCTGGGTCGAGTCGGACGAGGGCCGCGGGGCGTGTTTCTGGTTTTCTCTGCCCGCCGAGCTGGAGATCCCTGCAAAATCCGAGGTGGGATGACGGCGGTTACTAACGTTTCGAAGCGGGAACTGGCGAGTTTCGGATCCTTGTCGAGGGCAACCGTTGTGAAACCCGATCTGCATCGAATCTTACTGGTCGAGGATGATGAGGGTCATGCCTTGCTGCTGCGACTGACGCTCGCCGAGGTCGCGCCGCGGGCCTCCCTCGAGTTGATCCTCGACGGCGAGCGGGCGCTGACTCGCCTCAAGGAATCCGCATCAGGCCATCGTCCAGACCTGATGATTCTGGACTTGAAGCTCCCTCGGCTTGACGGACATGAACTCCTCGCCGAGGTCAAATCCGACCCGAAACTCCAGAGTCTCCCGGTCCTTGTCGTCACTACGTCCACAAAACAGACCGACGCCGAACTTGCCAGTGTTTACTCTCGCGTCGCGTTCCTGAACAAACCCGTCCCCCCCGTGGAATTGCGGCGAGCGATTGAAGGACTCGGGTTCGCCTTGCAAGCAGGTTGACGGTTATGAGGACGAGGCGGAGATAGACGGGGGTCCGTTGATGGACGGTATCCCCAGAACGACAAGCACATTTCAATCTGGGTTGACTCTCTTTCCCCGCCACCAGGCTCAGAAGATTACGTGTCTTTCATGGGTGCTCGTGCGGGTTGATCGGTCCAGAACCCACATGCGGGATAGCAATGTCAGTACGACTTTGAGCGCCTCGGGGTTTGTACTCAATTCGGCTGCGTCATTCCCTCCCTGCAACACGATAATATGATAGGTGAAGCAGCGATCCTCGTGGCCCGCGCGTTGGATGCGGCATCGCCGCACCGCCACGGCGATGCTGCGGCTCCAGTGCTCATGAATTGACGATGCGACGCCCAAGATGCGAGGCGTCCCATCGCAGACGCGAACGACGACAGGTCGAACCTGGAGGAAAAACATGCTGGTCATCGACCGACTGAGAAACACCGGAGTCTGCATCGGAGAGCACATTCGCATTCGCGTGTTGCGCACCGGCGCGAACCGTGTGCGTCTCGGCATCGAGGCGCCGCGAAGCATCCCGGTCTTCCGGGAGGAGCTGAAACCGAAGGCGCCTGACCTGGGCGCCACGACGGAAAGAGAACAACCCTTCCGCGTCCTGGTGGTCGAAGACGATCCCAGCCACGCCGCGCTGATCGGGCTGGTCATTCAGGAGCGTCTCTCGACGTGTCTGACGGTCGCGACTTCGGGTTCGGAAGCACTGCGTCTGCTCTCGCCTGAACGCGAGGCGTCTGCGGCGCGTCCCAACCTGGTGCTGCTTGATCTGAACCTGCCGGACATGCCCGGTCTGACCGTTCTGGAGGCCATCAAGACCACGCAGGCGCTGCGAGCGCTTCCGGTGGTGGTGTTCAGCGGGCTGGAGCGCGCGGAGACCGCCCGGCAGTCGCTCGACCTGGGCGCCAACGCCTACGTTCCGAAGTCGACCTCCTTCGACGAGTTCTCACAGCGGGTCGTGCGCATCGTCGATTTCTGGAGCCAGGTGGGGCGGGTCGCGTAGGCGGAAGGTCTTGAGGCGGCGAGCATTTGCCGCCGGTTCGACCTCCACGCAAAGCCGACGGTGGGATTCGAACCCACAACCCCGGCTTTACGAAAGCCGTGCTCTACCGTTGAGCTACGTCGGCGACCGCCGGAAGCCCGTATTATGCAGGCGGCGGCGCGTCGTCGTCAACCAGCAGCCTGCTTACCGCCGAGAGGAGCTTTTCCATCCGAAACGGCTTGTTGATGTACGCGGCGGCCCCCAGACCCATCGCCCAGTCCTGATGCCGCCTTCCGACGTTGGCCGTAATCATGATGATGTGCGGTTTGTCCTCCTTGCGCTTCCCCGGTTTCAACTTCTCGAGGACGAGAAAACCGCTGCGCTTCGGCAGCATCGCATCCAGAATGATGAGATCGGGCGCTCCGCTTTGCGCCAAGGTCACGGCCTGCTCGCCGTCCGTCGCCACGGCAAGGGTCGCCCCGGATTCGCGCAACGCCGCCTCGATCGCGGATACGATGTCCGGATCGTCATCAACAATGAGAATTCTACGTCCGTGCAGCGAGGGTAGCATCCGTCCATCCTCCGGATTCAGCACCGCCGCGGGGCGTCGCGGCATCCTACTGTCCGGGGAGACTGACGGCAACGCGGCGCCGTGCCGGCGGGTGCCTCCGCTGGTTAATCCTCGTCCTTCGTCGCAAGCTTGGCGAGGATGCCGAAGTCCTCAAGCGTCGTCGTGTCGCCTTTGACTTCGCCCTTCGTGGCGATCTCGACCAGCAGGCGGCGCATGATCTTGCCGCTGCGGGTCTTCGGAAGGGCGTCCGTGAAGCGAATCTGCTCCGGTTTCGCCAGCGCCCCCAGCGTGTGCCCGACATGCTCGACGAGTTCCTTCTTCAAGGCGTCGGTCGGCGTCGATCCGAGTCGCAACGTCACGAACGCCGCGATCGCCTGACCCTTGATGTCGTGCGGAATGCCGACCACCGCGGCCTCGGCGACTTTCGGGTGGCTGACCAGCGCCGACTCGACTTCGGCCGTTCCGAGGCGGTGTCCGGCGACTTTGATCACGTCGTCGATGCGGCCCATGATCCAGAAGTAGCCGTCCTCGTCGCGGCGGGCGCTGTCGCCGGCGAAGTAAACACCGGGCACTTCACTCCAGTACTGCCGCACGTAGCGGTCGCGGTCGCCGTAAATGCCGCGCAGCATCGCCGGCCAGGGCTTGCGGATGACGAGGAACCCCCCGACGTTGGCAGGCTGGGATTTGCCGCTCTTGTCCACGATGTCCGGATCAATGCCGAAGAAGGGCAGCGTCGCGGATCCCGGTTTCGTCGGCGTGACGCCGGGCAGCGGCGTGATGAGAATGCCGCCGGTCTCCGTCTGCCACCAGGTGTCCACGATCGGGCAGCGCTCCTTGCCGATCACCCGGTGATACCACATCCACGCCTCGGGGTTGATCGGTTCGCCGACCGTCCCCAGCAGCTTCAGCGACGACAGGTCATGCTTGTTCGGGTGCTCCTCGCCCTGACGCATGAACGCCCGCAGCGCGGTCGGCGCCGTGTAAAACTTCGTGACCTTGTGACGCTCGATGATGTCCCAGAACCGGTCCCACGCCGGGTGGTTCGGCGCGCCTTCGTACATCAGCGTCGTCACGCCGTTGGCAAGGATGCCGTAAACGACGTAGCTGTGCCCGGTGACCCAGCCGATGTCCGCGGTGCACCAGTACACGTCGTCCGGTTTGAGGTCGAACACGTACTTGGCCGACAGACGCGTGTACACCTGGTAACCCCCCGTCGTGTGATGAATGCCCTTCGGCTTGCCGGTGCTGCCCGAGGTGTAAAGCAGGTAAAGCATGTGCTCGCTGTCGAGCGGTTCAGCCGGGCAGTCATCCGGGACGTCCTTGACCAGCTCGTCCCACGCGACGTCGCGCCCGGGCTGCATCGAGACGGTTTGACCGGTGCGGCGGAAAACGACGACCTTCTTCACGAGGTCGGTCTTCGCGCACGCCTCGTCCACGTTCGCCTTCAGCGGGACGACGGCGCCGCGACGGTATCCGCCGTCGGCGGTGACGATGAAGTGTGACTGCGCGTCGATGACGCGATCGACGATGGCCTGGGAGCTGAACCCCCCGAAGATGACCGAGTGCGGCGCACCGATCCGCGAGCACGCCAGCATCGCCACCGCCAGCTCCGGAATCATCGGCATGTACAACGTCACACGGTCGCCGCTGCGGACGCCGAGCTTGCGCAGGCCGTTGGCGAACCGACAGACCTCGCGGCGCAGCTCGCGGAACGAAATCCGGCGCACCTCACCAGGCTCGCCCTCCCAGAGGATGGCCGTGTGATCGCCGCGCCCGCGCTCAATTTGAAGGTCGAGGCAGTTGTACGAGACGTTCGTCTTTCCCCCGACGAACCACTTCGCGTCCGGTAGGTTCCAGTCTACGACGCGCTCCCACTTCCGGAACCAGTGCAGGTCCGCCGCGGCCTCGGCCCAGAACCCTTCCGGATCGGCGAGACTGCGGGCGTGCTGCCTTCGGTACTCCTCAAGTCCGCGGAGGTGGGCCTGCCTGACGAACGTCTCCGGGGGAGGGAACACGCGCGATTCCTTGAGCACGCTTTGAATGCCTGCCGTCTCGGTCATGTGAAAACTCCTCCTGATTTGCGGGCGCCGAGCGGCGCCACAATCGGAATCAGGACGCTGTCGGGCCTTCCGCGCAGCGCCGGTGAACTGCAATCAAGCACGTTTCGTGCCGGATCACCACGGAGGTGGTAAGGGATGGACGTTGCGGATTCAAGCGCCGCAGGCCTGCAAGCGTCCGCACCGGAGACGGCGGCGTCAACCCCCTCGCGCGGCGCCGGCAGCGGCAATCCGCTGCTCGTTGGCCCGCCACCACGCGACCGTCCGCTCCAGCCCGCGCTCCAGCGGCGTCCTCGCCCGCCAGTCCAGCCGCGCCTTCGCCCGGCTGACGTCGAGTTGCCGGCGCGGCTGCCCGTCGGGCATCGTGCCGTCCCAGCGGATTGACCCGGAGTATCCGAGGATGCGGGCGATCATTGCGGCGAGCTCAGCGACGGTCACTTCGCGCCCGGTGCCGAGGTTGATCGGCTCCCCGTCATCGTAAACCTCGCACGCGCGCACGATGCCCTCGGCGGCGTCATCGACATAAAGGAACTCGCGGCTGGCTGTGCCCGTGCCCCAGCAGACCACCTCCGACGCGCCTCGTGCGGAAGCTTCGCTGAACCGCCGAATCAGCGCCGGGATGACGTGAGACGTGCGGGGGTCGAAGTTGTCGCCCGGTCCGTAAAGATTCACCGGCAGGAGGTAGACGCCTTTGAAGCCGTACTCCGCGCGGTAGGCCTGAAGCATCGTGAGCAAAGCGCGCTTCGCCACGCCGTAGGGGGCGTTCGTCTCCTCGGGAAACCCGCTCCAGAGATCCTCCTCGCGGAAGGGAGGCGGACAGTGCTTCGGATAGGCGCACACCGTGCCGATCTGGACGAACTTGCCGACGCCGTGACGGCGCGCGGATTCGATGAGGTTCACGCCCATCATCATGTTGGCGTAGAAGAACCGGCCGGGGCGCTCCCGGTTCGCGCCGATCCCGCCGACCTCCGCGGCGAGGTGAACGACCAGGTCCGGACGGGTGTCGCGGATCAGGCGCTCCGCGTCGCCGGTGTGTGTCAGATCGTATTCCTTGCGCCGCGGGATGATCAGCGCCCGGGGTTGCAGCGCTTCAAGCCGGCGGCACACGGCGCGCCCGAGGAACCCGGCGCCGCCGGTGACGCAGACTCGCAGGTTGGCCCAGCGCGGGTTCACGTGTTCATGCCGTCTAGGTGACCGCCGTCAAAGCTTCAGTCGACGACCGGCGCGGAAGCGCGATCTGCTCCACCGGCGCCGTGCGGATGTTGCCCTCGCGGTAGCCGGCGTCGAAGAGCGTACGCTCCTGACGAGCGAGGTTGAGGTCCGCGTCCATCATCATCCGCACAAGCTGCTTGAACGTGACCGTGGGCGCCCAGCCGAGTTGTGACCGCGCCCTGGAGGCGTCGCCCAGCAGCAGGTCCACCTCCGTCGGCCGGAAGTACTGGGGGTCAATCCGGACGTGCTTCGACCAGTCCAGGCCGACGATCCCGAACGCCTCGTCGAGCAGCTCGCGGACGCTGTGCGTCCGTCCGGTGGCGATGACGTAGTCATCGGGGCGCCGCTGCTGGAGCATACGCCACATCGCCTCGACGAAGTCCCCGGCGTACCCCCAGTCCCGGCGCGCGTCGAGGTTGCCGAGGTAAAGCGCGTCCTGAAGCCCGAACCTGATGCGCGCCGCGGCTCGTGTGACCTTGCGGGTCACGAACGTTTCTCCGCGGCGCGGCGACTCGTGATTGAAAAGAATCCCGTTGCAGGCGAAAAGATCGTAAGCCTCCCGGTAGTTGACCGTCTGCCAGAACGCATGAACCTTCGCGCACGCATAAGGGCTTCGCGGATAGAACGGCGTGCGCTCGGTCTGCGGCGTCTCGATCACTTTTCCGTACATCTCGCTGCTGGAGGCCTGGTAGAACCGGACGTTGATTCCGGTCTCGTCGCGGTAGTCGCGGGCGGCCTCGAGGAGGTTGAGCGTGCCGATCGCGACGACCTCAGCGGTGTGGATCGGCTCATCAAAGCTGGTGCGGACATGCGACTGCGCGGCGAGGTTGTAAATCTCGGTCGGACGGACTTCGTTGAGCAGGCGGCGCAGGCAGATCGCGTCGAGCAGATCCCCGTAGTGGAGTCGCAGGCGGACGTCGCCGCTGTGCGGGTCGCGGTACAGGTGCTCAATCCGCTGAGTCGTGAAGACGCTGGCGCGGCGGACAACCCCGTGAACACGGTAGCCTTTCTCGAGGAGCAGCTCCGCGAGGTAGGATCCGTCCTGTCCGGTCACACCGGTGATCAATGCTGTTTTGTCGGGCATCAGGTGACTCCGGGGCGGCTCATACACGTTCCGATCAAGGCGACCGGCGGCGCGCCGCTTCGACACCGGCTTACTCCGCCCAGGCGCCGACCGCGGCTTCATGCACCGTGATCGGCGTGCGCGCCGCAACGAACGTCTCGCGAGGGGGCGACGCCGTCCACGGCGCTTCGATCGAGCGGCGCATCGCTTCACGCGGCCGGGTCGAGGAGATCGGCGGTGCGGACCCGGTCTCGGGACCGTCGAACCAGTTGTAGACCGGCTTGCTCGTGCGGTTGACCAGGTCGCGATACCGCTCCTGCGCGTGAACGTACGACGTATTCGACACGACAAAGGCGTCCGGCGCGTACGTCAGGGCCTGCGCCGTCGTGATGATCGGCGTTCCGCGATAAGCGCGCCCGGTCCCGGTGAAGAAATCGTCCGCCACGGCGAGCACATCCACCCCTGACTCCCGCGCTCCGGCGTGAAAGGCGTGGAGATTCTTCCCCAGATCCGCGAGAATCACTCGGCGCACACCCTGCTCGCGCAGCCGCTCGAACCGCGTCCGCACGAACGTCAGCGCGAAGATATCCTCGACCGCCGTCGCGGACAGGCGCTGCGGGAGATGCTCCCTCCGCTCGATCATCGAACGCCAGCGCCCGGCGAGTGCTCCGCGCCAGAACGCGCCGAGATGCCCGTGACGCTCCGCGATCCAGCGGTACCGCTGCATCCAGTCCCGCCGGTAGATCGCGCGAAGCGGCGGAGGTAAATACCGCCCGATCACCCGAAGATTGTTGCACACGTCGTAATACGTGGTCCGCGCGGCATCTCGCGACACGGAGGTTTTGAGGTGGTCGGCGACAAGGTCTTCGAACGTGGCGACGCGCCAGCCGGCGTTGAGCAGACGGAAGGACAAGTCATACTCCTCGGCCTGCATGAAAAACGTCCGGTCCAGTCCGCCCACCTGGCGGTAGGCCCACGCCCGGAAGCCGACGCACGTCCCGGCGAATACGCCCGGCAACGCGCTGCATTCGCGACGACCGTCCGGAAGCTGCACCACGAACGCCGCCGCGCCGAGCTTCTCCTCCGCGGCGAAATGCGCCAGCATCGCCTCGATCGACCCCTCGCGAGGACGGGCGTCGTCGTCGAGAAACAGCAGGAACTCGCCGTGCGTGTGATCCGCGCCGATCGCCTTCGCGCAACTCCCGAAGTTGCGCTCCGCGAGGATCAGGCGCACACCGGCGAGGCGCGCCAGCGCCTCCCTTGTTCCGTCCGTCGAGCCGTTGTCCACCACGAAAATCTCGTCCTGACTGAAGTCGATGCCCGCGGCGGGCAGCGTTTGCAGCGTCTCCAGGACGGCTTCCTTCCGGTTGTACGTGGCGATGACGACGCTGATTCGCGGCCGATGCAACATGCCGTGCTTCTCCCTTCTGCGGTCTACCCTGGATGAGGACGCGCCGGACGACGCTGCGCCCGGGATGCGGGGGACAAGGGCGGACCGTAGCCGTCGAATTCCCTTCCGACCCCAGCCGGCACTCGACCCTTCGCAGGTGCTCACCCCTTAAGCCCTGACGGCCGGCGCTACGATCCGGTCGCGTTCCTTCGCGCCCCGTGCCGTCTTTATCGGAAGGCCCGGCGAATTGCTGGAGGACAGCCCGGCCGGTCAATCCGCAGACCCTGCGCGACCGATAAAGCCGGGTCGGACGATCATGACCGCCTTTGCGGACAACCTGACGACGGTCGGAGGAGGCGAGGAGCCCGCGTGTCTCGTCGTGATGTATCATTACGTGGGCACGCGTCACGGCCGTGATGCATCCGGCGTTCGTGGAATAAGCCCGAGCCACTTCGAGGATCAGCTTGATGACCTGTCCCGCTGGGGCGAGCCGATATCCTGGTCCGCGCTGCTGGAGGTGCTTTCCGGAGGGCGCTCCCTGCCGCGGCGGGGGTTCCTGCTGACGTTCGACGACGGACTTCGCGACCACATCGAGATCGTCGCGCCGATTCTGGGCGAACGACGCATGACCGGCGTTTTCTCCGCCTCGGGTCGCACGCTTACCGGCGGCGGAATGTGCGCCGCGCACCAGGTTCACCTGCTCCTGAACGCTTTGCCGGACGCAACCCTCCTGGACGCCGTGCGCACACAGGTGCAGAAAGCAGGACTCGGGATTGATCTGGCGACCGGTGAGCAGGCGGAACTCGAACGTTACGCCTACGAAGACCCCGCCCGCGCCCGCCTGAAGCACCTCCTGCATCATCAGATTCCGATCTTCGAGCGAGATCGGATCCTCGGCGATCTCTTTCGCGCTCACGTCGGGGATCCGCAGACGTGGACGCAACGCTGGTACCTGAGCGGGCGCGATGCCCGCGAACTCGATGCCGCCGGACACACGATCGGCGGACACGGATTCTCACACGAACCCCTGACGCGCCTCTCCGGTGACGACGCGGATACGGACGTCCGTCGCTGCGCCGCGGTGCTGACGGACCTGCTGGGCCCGGCGCAGCGTCCCTTCTCGTATCCCTTCGGCGCGCACGACGATCGGATTGCGGACGTGCTGCGCCGCTGCGGGTTCGCCGCCGGGTTTACGACGCGCTCCGCCTTGCTCACCCGCCCGATCCACCGCTGGCGGCTGCCGCGCGTAGACACGATTCACGTCGCCGCCTTCACGGAAAGGAGCGCGGTATGCTGACCCTGCCACCCTCTCACGCCACACCGGCTATCAAACCGACGAAACCCGAGATCGAGGGCGAGTCCGCCAGAAGGTCGCTGCTGCCCGCTTTCCTTCACGCGTACTGGCTGCGCCCTGAGAACGCTTTCTGGATGACGTTGCGAAGCCTCGCGCTCGGGAACGCGCCCCGGGGCGTTCCGTCCATCGACGTGTGTTGCGGCGACGGAGTCTTCAGCTTCATTGACGCAGGGGGGCGCTTTCACCCCGACTTCGACGTCTTCCGCGCCGTCACCGCCTTGGAGCACGTCACACGCAGTCATGCCGACATGTTCGACGCCGAAACCGAGAATTACGCCCCGCCGATCGATGCTCGTCCGCCCGCGACGATCAGCATCGGAACGGACCTCAAGCCGAACCTCCTGCGCAAGGCCGCCGCCCTGGGATTCTACGACCGGCTCATCCGCCACGACGGCAACACCCCTCTGCCGCTTCCGGACGGGGTGTTCCGGCGGACGTACTGCAACAGCGCGTACTGGATGACCCAGGTGGACGGGTTCCTTCGCGAGCTTCGTCGCGTGACGCGCCCGGACGGCGTCGTCATCCTGCACGTCAAACTCGCGGACATGCGACGTTACACGCTCGACCGGTTCGAACGCGTGCTGGGGGGAGAGTTTCTGCGGATCATCGGCCGCGGGCGGCTGGACTGCTGGTCTTCGCTGGCGTCGCGCCAGACGTGGGAGCGCCGCTTCAACGACGCCGGGCTTTCGATCGAACGCTGCGACGTCCTCGCCACCCGGACGCACGCCCACCTCTGGGACGTGGGTCTGCGCCCGATCGCGCCGCTGCTGGTCCGGATGACCAGCGCCCTCACGCCGGAAACGCGCGCCGCGATCAAGCGGGACTGGGTGGCGCTCTTCCTGGACTTGCTCGATCCGATCACGCGGCCGGACTTCGATGCCTTCGACAAAGCTGACGAACCGGCCGAGCTTCAATACGTCCTGCGCCCGCGCGGATGACGCCCCGACGCCCCCGCCCGCTCAGCACACGGCTTCGAGAAGCTCGATGCCGGGTTGCTCATTGCAGTAGATGAACCCGACGCGCCCCCAGGCCTGATCCACTCCGGGTTGATCAAACGCCGCGACGACGGGCGATCCGCTCCCGAAGGCGAAGTACCCCCGCGTTTCGACACGGCGCAGCACGTCGTGGCGGATCAGGATTTCCCCCAGCGGTTGCCGCTGTGCGAGCACCTCACTCTGCGCAGGCTCGGGCAGCGCCGCGAGGTTCAGCCGCATAAGGCCGACTTCGACGACGCGACGGTTGCGCGGCTCGCGGAGGCGGATATAACGTGCGTAGCTGGAAGGTCCGATCTCGGATCGGATCACCTCGAGATCGACCGGACCGCCGTACCACGCCGAAAGCGTCGCCGTCATGTGTTCATGATGAACAAGGAGGCGCCGCGGACGGTCCGGCAGGTCGGCGGGTTCGCAGGCTCGCGCGTCGCGGAGCATTTCCTCCCGTGACAGAAAGGGTGCGCCCAGCTCCGCAAGTTTTTCGGAAAGATCACCGGCATTCATATCGGGGGATTGTAGGCAGGCACGTCGCGTCGTCACACGCCGACCGCAAGGCCCGGACATGTTTGCACACCCGGCGCCGACGGTGTCAGGCGCCCGACAATGCGATGTCCGCCACCGGAGCGTGCGTCAGCGTCACGCGGTCCGCTCCGTCGTCCGACACGGTCACAGCCAGCGACCACGTCACGTCCAGCGGAAAGCACGCGCCCGCGTCGCCGTCCCGGCAGCACATGAACGACGCTTCCACCGTCCACGTGCCCCCGTCCTGCTCGGAAAGCGCCGGCAGCACGACGGCAAGCGGCAGGCGACCCGAGCGTCCCGACGTCGCAATCAGACGCCGCGCTTTGCACCTGACCTCGACCGACCACGGCGCCCCTTCGTTCAGATGAACGTTCGGCGGCAGATGCAGTTCCAGCAGCAGCGTCGCCTTAGCGCCCGCCCGCAGGCGCGCCGCCGCCGCAACTACCCGCGTCGGCTTCGCCGCCCCCACCGTCACCCTCTCCAGCGCCGGAGGCCGCAGCCCGACAAATTCCACCTCCGTCCACTGCTCTGTCCGAAGGTCCGCGCGAATCACGCGATGATTGTTCGTGTCGGCGATGAAGACCTCGTCGCCGACGCAGCTCAGTCCGCCCGGCTCGAACAACATCAATCCACCCGCCTTATCCGAGCGTCCCGGTGATCCGCTCCCGAGAACCGTCCGCACCGTCCGAGCAGCAGGATCGACGACCTTGATCCGGTGATTGTACGTATCCGCAACGAGCAACCCCGCGCCCCACGACGCCACGCCGAGAGGATGCTGCAACCGCGCCTTCGGGTGCGCTCCGTCCACGTCGCCGAAGGTGAACAACCCCTCGCCGATCACCGTGTACACGCGCTCGACAGCCAGGTCGATCCCGCGGATCGCGCTGACCTCGCTGTCGGCGATGAAAAGATGCCCGCGGTGGAGGCAGATGCCGGAAGGCTGGGCGAATGCGGCGCGCTCCGTCGGACCGTCCGCCAGGTTCTCCCGCCCCGTGCCCGCCAGCGCCCGGGCGAATCCGACGGGCATGTCGATCCGCCAGATCTGGTGCTCGCCCGCCATCGCCACGTAAAGCGTCGAACCTTCGCGGGTCAGATCCCAGGGAGAGTTGATTCCCTGATCGACGCCCATCGCGCCCCCGGCGAAGTCGTACGTCATTCGCCCCGTGCCGACGACCGTCGCGACGGAAAAATCGTCGAGGTCGATCGCCCGGATCAGGTGATTCTCCGTGTCGGCGACATAAAGCTTGCCCTGCCCGGTGACCAGTCCCTGCGGATGATGAAACGTCGCTTCTTCCGCCGGCCCGTCCGCCGCGCCCACGACGCCCGTCCCGACCACCGTCACGACGCGACACTTTCCGCGCTCGTCAGGCCAGTCCGCGACGACGACCCGGTTATGATTCGAGTCGGCGACAAAAACCCGGCGAAGCTCCGCGTCCGCGAACACTTTTCCGGGAAAACACAGCGGCGATGTCCCCGCCGCGGAGGCCTCGCGCCGAACAAGCACCGGTCCGTCCGCCAACGTTCCGGCGGAGCGCCCCTGCGACAGCGCTTCCGCAATCGCACGGTCCAGCGCTTCGCGCCGCCCCTCGCCGGCCTCGACCGCCGCCACCCGCCCCGTCGCGTCTACGACGACGACCGTCGGCCAGCTCCGCACCGCGTACGCTCGCCAGAGCTTCATGCGGTCGTCGATGACTACCGGATGCGCAATCTCGTAGCGGAGGATCGCGGCGCGGATCGTTTCCCGGTCAGCTTCGTTCGTGAACTTCGCGCTGTGGACGCCGATGAACGTCACGGGATCGGCCGCGTACTTCTCTTCGAGGAACGCCAGGTCCGGGAGAATGTGAATGCAGTTGATGCAGCAGTACGTCCAGAAATCCAGGACGACGACGCGACCGCGCAGCTCGCCGTCGAACCGCAGGGGGCGGTCGGTGTTCAGCCAGCCGAGCGGCGTGTCCAGCTCAGGTGCGTGGATCGGTGATGACACGAGATTGAACGAGAGGTTCAGGGTTCTGGGTTCGGTGTCCTTGTGTCCGCCGCGTTGATCAGGCTCCAACGCCCCTGTCATCCGTTATTTCGTCGCCTCATATTGCTTGCATCCAGCAGGACCGTGTCCGCACACGGGGTACGCCAAGGTGGTCCAGCCGGGCGCAATCAGGGTTCCGGTCATGTCCGTCTTACCGTGAAACCCGCCCATCAGGTTGACTCCGCCGGAATATCCCGCGTCGATCAACTGCTCCAGCGCCATCGCCGACCGCCCCCCGGAGCGGCAGCCGACGATGATCTTGTCATCCTTGTCGAGCACCTGAATCACGTCGGTGACGAAATCCGGGTTCGCCTCGAGACGTCCGGTCGCCGGATTCGCGAACGCCACCGGAACGTTGATCGCGCCGGGCACGTGCCCCTCCGCGAATTCCTCGGGCGTCCGCACGTCGAGGTACACGTAGCCCTCGCCGCTCTCAAGCCGCTCGCGGGCTTCCTTCACATTGATTTCGGGCATCATTCTTCTGGCTGCCTCACCGACACGAGACGGATTCTGCGACGCGTCGCCGGCCAGCGCCGCAGGGTGCGTTTGCGTGCCGGGCGCGGCGCAACCCGCCCCGCCTCCCGCGACCGCCACCATCACCGTCAGGGTTGTCCAACACCGTTTCATCCCCGCATTGTAGATTCAGCGCGAACGCCTCGAAAGCGCGTCGGACCGGGTACGTCGCCGGTCTAGCGAGCCGCCAGCGTCCGCGCGGTCCGAACAATGTCGTCCACCCCCACGCCGACGTACGCGAACACTTCCTCCGCGGTCCACGCCGACTTCGGCAGCCGGCGGCACGTCAGCCCCGTGACGCGCAATCCGTCTCCTCGCGACGCCGCGGCCTCCGCCAACTCCGCGTGAAGCCCGCCCGCGTAATTGTCCTCCACCGTCAGGATGCGCCCCCCGGCGGCTGCAGCCGCGCCAAGAATGCCCGCCGCCTCCAGCGGAAACGCGTACACGTCGAACACGTTGCAGGGCACACCCTCGTTCGCCAGCGCGTCGGCGGCCGCCAGCGCCACATGAACCATGTAACCCGTGCTGACCAGGGTCAGCTTCGATCCCTCACGCAATTGCTTCCAGCCGGTCAGGTCGAACGCCTCTCCTGCGGGATAAAGAAACGGCGCATCCGGCCGGTGTGTCCGCAGGTAGCACAATCCGTCGACGGCAAGCATGTGCTTCACGCAGGCGTACGCGCACACCGCGTCCGCCGGGTGAAACACGCGGCAAACTGACGATCCCCGTCCGTCGTCCACCCGTGTCATGCTCCGGAAGTACGCCAGGTCGGGAAGCGACATCTGTGACGGTCCGTCCGCCGCCAGCGACACCCCCGAATGCGATCCGACCAGCTTCACGTTCGCCCGGGTGATCGCCGCCATCTCGATCTGGTCATATCCGCGGGCGAGGAATTTTGAGAAACTGCTGGCGAAAGGAACCTTGCCCGCCGCCGCCAGCCCGACCGCCGCGCTGATCATGTTCTGCTCAGCGATCTTGCACTCGATGAAGCGGTCGGCGTGGCGCTCGGCGAAAAAGCTCGCGTACGTCGAGTTGCTGACGTCGCCGTCCAGCGCGAACACCCGTCCGTCCACATCGCCGGCGGCGACCAGCGCCGCGCCGTAGGCGACGCGCGTCGCGAGACGCTTCTTCGTCAGCGCGCTTTCCAGCCCGACGCGTTGCAATCCGGCGGCGAAATCCGGCCACGCCGCTCCGGCGCGCGCCATTGCGGCGGCGTTTTCCGCTTTCGGAGTCGCCGGCGGCGCCTCCAGCACTTCATCCACCCCGGCGTCCAGCGATGCGATCGTGCCTTCGAGCTGCCCCAGCGCCGTCGGAAGCTGCGCCTTTGTCAGCGGCTTGCCGTGATAGTTCCCTTCCTGAAGCAGCGGCACGCCCCAGCCCTTGACCGTCCGAGCAATGACCGCCAGCGGTTTGTCCCCCTTGCCGGCACGCGAAAGAACCGAGGACACCTGCTGCGGATCGTGTCCGTTAAGAGTCACCGCCTCCCACCCGAACGCCACCGCCTTGGCGCGGAGCATCTCCGGTGTCTGCTGATCCGAGACATCGCCGGCCTGGCCTTGCCCGTTGCAGTTGAACACCGCGCACACCCGCGTCAGACCTCGCTCGGCGATGAAATCCATCGCTTCCCAGATCTGTCCCTCGCGCGACTCTCCGTCGCCGATCAGGACGAACACGCGGCGATCATTTCCGTCCGCCCGCGCCGCGACCGCGAGACCCGCCGCAACCGACAGACCTTGTCCCAGCGATCCCGTTGCGGCGTCGAAAAAGGGAAATCCCTCCGCCGGGTTCGGATGTCCGTCCAGCACGCTGTCCAGTTTGCGCAGCGTCATCAGGTCGTCGAGGCGCAGCCGGCGCGGCTGGGTCTTCGTCCCGACAACGCCTTCCCGATCGGCGTAGGCGGCGTAAACGATCGGCACCGCGTGCCCCTCGGACAGAACCAGCCGATCGGCGCGAGGGTTCCAGGGATCCGCCGGGTCGAACCGCATCTGGCGGTACATCAACTCGACCACGATGTGCGCCAGCGACATCGCGCTCGACGGATGACCGGAGCCTGCGGCGGTCGTCATCCGCAGGACGTGGGCGCAAAGCTCGCCCGCTTTCACGTGAACTCGGGACGGCACGACGGGTGCTTCGACGCTCAACTTATGATCTCCGTGGAGCCGGCGTTGACGCCGCCGGGCGGTTTCGATGGCGCGGGAGCCTATCCCGGAGGCTCGCCTCCTTCAAGACGACCCGGTCTGTCCCCCGTCGGCGTCGCCGGCGCCGGAAGCGCCGGTTCGACCCGCCCCCCGGCGCGCCTTATCATGCGGGAATGCCGCGCAAAACGTTCGACATCGGACTGGTTGTCGAGGAGCTTTCGATCCTCGACGAAAGCGGGCGCGCCGACGCCGCACTCGATCCGAAACTTCCCGAAGCGACTCTGCTGAAGATGCACCGCTTCATGCTGCTGACGCGAAAACTGGACGAACGCATGATCATGATGCAGCGGCAGGGCCAGATGGGCACCTTCGCTCCGGGGCGCGGGCAGGAAGCAGTCCAGATCGGCTCAATCCTGCCCCTGCGCAGCGAGGACTGGTACTCTCCCTCCTACCGCTCGTTCGGCGCGCAGCTCTGGCGCGGCTGGACGATCGACCAGCTTCTGCTGTTGTGGGCGGGGTACTTCGAGGGTTTCGGCTTGCCCGAGGGCGTCAACGATATGCCGATGTCGATCGTGATCGGGTCGCATGTGCCGGTGGCGGTCGGGCTGGGGATGTCGATCAATTACCGCGGCGGGGATCAGGTCGTGCTCGTCAACTTCGGCGACGGGGCGTCCTCCGAGGGCGACGTCAGCGAGGCGCTGAACTTCGCCGCGGTATACAAGGCCCCGGTCATCTTCCTCTGCGAGAACAACGGTTATGCGATCTCCGTCCCGTTTCAGAAGCAATGCGGCGTGCGATCGCTCGCCCAGCGCGGGATCGGTTTCGGAATGCCCAGCCTTCGCGTGGACGGCAACGACGTGCTGGCGATGGCGGCGGCGACGCAGGAAGCCGTCGATCGCGCCCGACGTCACGAAGGCCCGACGTTCATCGAGGCCGTCACCTTCAGGATGGAGATGCATACCACCGCAGATGACCCTAAGGTATACCGGTCCGATGAGGAAGTGCGGCGGTGGGAGAAGAAGGATCCGATCATGCGCTTTGAGACGTACCTCAAGTCGCGCGGACTGCTCAACGACGCGGGGATCGACCGGGTTGCCGCCGAAATCGAGGAGGAGCTTCGCGTCGCCCGAGATCGCTTCGCCGCCCGGGCTGTCCAGCGCCCGGAGGAGGTCTTTGACTTTCATTACGCCGTGATGCCCGAAGAACTCGCTGCACAAAAGCGTGAGTACCTCGCCGACCTGCAACAGGCTCTTGCAGAAGGAAAATGAATCCGTCCCCGGTTCCTTCGGAGGACTTTGCGGGGTAGACCGGACGCTTTCGACGTCCTAGGCTTGAGGGTACGTCCCGGAATCAGGCCGCTGGGGGGCATGTCAGGCGGTCCGGGGCGATTGTGAGAGGCGGGTTATTCCGATAAACTCGGACTGGGGTTCGGAATCATTCTGGACCGATAACAAAACCACGACCGGCGGGTCGCACCGCGCTTTGCGCGGATCGGCGACGGGTTTGTTTCAGCTCCGTGGAGGCGAGGCATATGTCAATCCGGAAGACGGCGGGAGTGTTGTTGACGTTCGGGCTTGCAGCGAGCGTGGTGCAGGCCGACATCGTGGTGACCTTGCGGGCAGTCGACGGCGGCGGGAATGAAATCGTCGATCCGGTTCCGGCTGGAACCGAAGTGTTCGTCGACGTGCTTCTGTCGTCATCCGGGGTGGATAACCCCCTCTTTAACCTGCGCAGCCTCCAGTTCGACTTCACGGATACCGGCGCGGGCATTGTGCTTTCCGACTTCGAGTGGCGCCTGCAGGACACGGGGATCCTGTCCGACGCTTTGTATTTCAAGGATACCACGCTCTTCCCCGGCCGGGTCAGCGCGGACTACGCCAACCTGGAGCAGGATGACGACGGCGACGGCGACATCGACGACGACGTGGACCCGCGCTTCATCGTCGCGCTGGACGGCGACCCGGTGCGCGTGGCGCGGATGACGGCCACGGTGAACGACTCGGACACGATCGACGCGACGCGGCGCGACACGGGCGACCCGAACCGGACGGATCAGGGCGTGCGATTCCTGGCGCGGTTTACGTCGCCGAAGACGTTCCGCCTGCCCCTCGGCAACGTGAAAGGCGGGGCGCTGACGATTGCGGTTGAGGGCGGAGCGACTCCGGACAACGACACCTGCGACACGGCGATCGCGGTGACCGACGGTTCGACCGAGTTTGACGTTGTCGACGCGACGACTGAGGGCTTTGAGGAGCCGGGTTGCGACTTCTGCTGCAACAACGCCCAGCTCGCCAACGACATCTGGTATTCGTACACGGCGACCTGCGACGGCACGCTGACGATCGAGCTTTGCGGCAGCGATGCGGACACGAGACTCGCGGTTTACGGTGAGACGTGTCCGGCGGATTCGGGCGAGACGCTGGCGTGCAACGACGATGCCTGCGGATTGCAGTCGCGCGTAACGCTGGAAACGACGGCGGGCACCGCCTACCTGATTCGCGTGGGCAGTTTCGCGGGCAGTCTCGGCAAGGGCGCTTTGACGATCACGTGCTCGCCGGACGAGTGCGCGCCCGGTTGTCCGGTTGAGAACGTCGGCGACGGGGTTTGCGATCCCGCGTGCAACAACGCGGATTGCAACTTTGACGGCGGCGACTGTCAGGGCGGGGGCGGGGGTGGCGGCGGAGGAGGGGGTGGCGGCGGCGCGGTGCTGACACAACTGGCGATCACGCCGCCTTCGTTCGAGATCGAGGTTGGCGGCACGCAGCAGCTTGTCGTCACCGGAACCTTCTCGGACGGGTCGGTCCGCGACCTGACCGCGGCGAGTACCGGAACGACGTACACGCAGGCGGGCGACGTGGTGACGGTTACGGCGGACGGCCTCGTCACCGGAGCGGCGGAAGGCGCCGGGACGGTCACGGCGACCAACGGCGCGGTCTCCGCCAGCACGTCGGCGACCGTCAGCGAAGCCCCGCCGGAGGTCACGCTCGAGGATCTGATCGTCAACCCCGACGCGTTCACGATCACCAGCGCCAACGGGCGCGTGCAACTGCGCGTTCTCGGCGTCTTCTCGAACAACGCCCGGCGCGACCTGACGCTCGCCGCCAGCGGCACGACGTACAACGTCGACACTGACGGCATCGTCACGATCAGCGTGGACGGTCTGGTCACGCCGATCTCCGACGGTCAGGCGACGATCACGATCGAGAACGACGGGGTGACCGAAATCGCGGTGGCGACGGTCGCGCTGGCGGACGAGCCGGGTGAGTGCGAAGACGACATCGTGGTTCTTGATTCGGTCCGCTTCGCGGTGGACAACCTGACGATCGACGAGGATGAGGACATTCAACTCGTTCTCCTCGGCGTGAACTGCGACGGCTCGATCGTCGAGAACCTTCAGTCGTCTGACGAAAGCTCGTTCACGTCGAGCGACGAGAGCGTCGCGACGGTGCTGAACAACGGCGTCCTGTCGGGGGTGTCCGAGGGCGAGGCCGACATCACGGCGACGTTCCGGGGCTTCACGGCCACGCTGCATGTGATCGTGCTGCCGGTGGACGAGCCCCCGGGGCAGGGTAACGATAACGACAACGAAAACGACAACACAAACGGCAACGAGAACGACAACGAAGGCGGCGATGGCGGAAACGGCGGCTGCCGCGGCGGCGCGCCGTGCGGGACGCTCGGGTTCGTCGAAGCGTTGTGGCTGGGGCTGGGCTGGTACGGCCTGCGCCGCCGGCGTTTCCGCGCCTGACCCGCAACCGGGCGAGGGTAAGACCGGGAAAGGGGTCAAAGACCCGAAGGCGTCCGCAAAGTCAAAGAGCGCTTCCTGATCCTTGACCTTGCGGCGTGACGTCGAAGGAAGGCGGGGGCGGCTCGGTTTTGTGAGAGCGTTTTGCGGGCGCGGCTCGGTCCAGCGTCAGCGTCAAGAACGAGGAGAATCAGCGGGGCGGGGCGGCGACCTGCCCCGCTTTATTTTGCGCGCAGGAGACGCCGGGCGAGCGGTGCCGTCGGCTCCGCGGCGCGTTTCTTGACGGCGCGAGCCGCCCTCTTACACTTTCATCCGCGTTCCGCATTGAGAAATCCGGAACACCCCGCACCGACGCGCTTCGGTTCGCAGAGACGAGCATCGTTGCCTTCGCACATCTGCGTCCCTCTGCGTCTTCTGCGGATTCGCTGGTTTGAGGGCAAGGCACGCGCCGCACAGGGACGGCGGCACGGACGCGAGCAAAGGAGCAACTGTCATGGCGGTTCGGGTGGCGATCAACGGGCTCGGCAGGATCGGCAAGATCGTGTTTCGCATCATGTCGCAGCGGGCGTCCGACTTCGAGGTCGTCGCCGTCAACGATCTGACCGACGTGCCCTCCCTCGCACACCTGCTCAAATACGACTCCGTCCACGGCCGGTTTGAGAAGCACGTCGAGGCGAAGGACGGAGCGATCGTCGTGGACGGCAAGCCGGTCCGGGTGCTGGCGGAGAAGGATCCGTCGAAACTCCCCTGGAAGGAACTCGGCATTGACGTCTGCATCGAATCCACCGGCGTTTTCACAAAGCGCTCGTCGGAAAAGGGCGGTTACGGCGATCATCTCAAGGCCGGGGCGAAGAAGGTGATCCTTTCCGCGCCCGCCAGCGACGACCCGGACATCACCGTCGTCCTCGGGGTCAACGATGACCAGCTCAAGGGCAGCCACCTGTGCATCTCGAACGCGAGCTGCACGACGAACTGCCTCGCTCCGATGGCGAAGGTGATTCACGAGACGTTCGGTCTGGTCGAGGGGCTGATGACGACCGTCCACGCTTACACGAACGACCAGCGCGTCTCCGACCTCGTGCATAAGGATCTGCGCCGTGCCCGCGCCGCCGCGCAGAACATCATTCCGACGACGACCGGCGCCGCAAAAGCGGTCGGGAAGGTGCTCCCCGCCCTTGACGGGAAGCTCAACGGTTTTTCCCTGCGCGTGCCGGTGGCGGACGGGTCGATCGTAGACCTGGTCGCCACGGTTCACAAAAGCGCGACCAAGGAGGCGATCAACGCCGCGATGAAGGCCGCGTCCGAAGGCAAGATGAAGGGCATTATCGAGTATTGCACGGACCCGATCGTCAGCAGCGACATCATCGGCAGCCCGGCGAGCTGCATCATCGACGCGGAAAGCACGATGACGATGCCCGGCAAAGGAGGCACGCTCATCAAAGTCGTCGGCTGGTACGACAATGAGTGGGGCTACTCCTCACGCACGGTGGATCTCGCCGCTCGCGTGGCACGGATGTAGCAGCGACTGCAGCGAACGCGCGCGCTCGCGAGGTGCGCGGTTAAGCATGTGCGTCGGGATACCGCGTGACGGCGGCGGGGGCAGGGTCTATCATGCCCGGATGCGCATTGCACGGTTTCTGACGCGGGACGGGCGCGTGCTTTCGGGGCGCGTCGTTGATGAAGACACGGCCGAACCGATCGACGGCGACGTGTTCGGCGCGCACACGATCGTGCCGCGCCGCGTGAACGTTGCGCGGTGGCTTGCGCCAGTCGTCCCGCCGAACATCTTCGCGATCGGGCGCAACTACGCCGCACATGCGAAGGAGACGGGCTCGCAGGTTCCCGAGGCGCCGCTGATCTTCATGAAGGCGACGACGTCGGTGCTCGATCCGGGCGGCGAGATTGTTCTGCCCGCGCCAGCGCCAAGCGAGGTGGATTTCGAGGCGGAGCTGGCGATCGTCATCGGGCGACGAACGAAGGACGTTTCTGAAGCGGAGGCGCTGAACTGCGTTTTCGGTTACACCTGTGCCAACGACGTGTCCGCCCGCGACTGCCAGCGCAACGACAAGCAGTGGGCCCGCGCGAAGGGCTTCGACACGTTCTGCCCCCTCGGACCCTGGATCGTCACGCGGGACGAGCTGGACGCGGCGGCGTGCCCGATCCGCAGCCGGCTTAACGGCGCGGTCATGCAGGACTCGAACACGCGCGACATGATTCACGGTTGCGCAAAGCTGGTCAGCTACGTGTCTCACCAGTTCACGCTGCTGCCGGGCACGTTGATCCTGACCGGCACGCCTGAGGGGGTCGGGTTCGCCAGGAAACCTCCCGTGTTTCTGAAACCGGGAGATACGATCGAGGTCGAGATCGGCGGCATCGGCGTGCTGCGCAACACGGTCCGTGCGGCGAGCGCGTGACGGCGACCGAGGCGGCCCGCGGGGACGCGGCGGGCGCGAGGGGTTTACCCCGGCGCTCGCAGGGACAGGCAGCGCCGGATGCGGGCGCAGGTCGCGGCCTTCCCCAGCAGCGAGAGGCTGTCCTGGATCGGCGGACTGACGGTTGTGCCGGTGATCGCGACGCGCAGCGGCTGGGCGACGTCGCCCATCTTCAGGGATCGCGCGGCGCATGTGCGTTCAAGAAGGGCGTGCAAAGCCTCGGGCAGCCAGTCCGTCTGCGCGTCCAGGTCCGTCAGGATTGCGGCGAGCGTCACGTACCCCGCCCCCTCGTTCTTCTCAAGCACTTTCCGCACGGCGTCCGGGGCATATATGACCTCGTCGTCCTTGATGATCAGGAACCGGGCGGAGTCCTCGACGTCGCGGAACGTACGCAGCCCCTTTTTCGCGGCAAGCAGGCGGGTGAGCGTCGCCTCGTCGAACTTCAACAGCGGCGATTGATTGACGGCGAGGAAGTCCTTAAACGCCTCCAGCAGGCGCGCCGGACCGACCCGCGCGCACCACTCTGTATTGAACGCGAGAAGCTTCTCCCGGTCGAAGCGGGCGTTGGTTCTTCCGACGCGCTCCAGAGAGAACCGCTGCACGAGTTCGTCGAGCGTGAACCGCTCCTGATCGTCGCCGCTGGACCAGCCGAGCAGCGCCAGGAAATTGATCAGCGCCTCGGGTAGATATCCGGACACGCGGAAATCATGCACCTCGATCTCAGGCGGCTTGCGGCCTTGACGGATCGCCTTCTCCTTGTCGCGTTTGCTCATCTTCGTGCCGTCGAGGTTGAAGATGATCGGGAGGTGCGCGTAGCGGGGGGTGCGGAAGCCCAGCGCCCGCTGGAGGGCGATGTGCTTCGGCGTGTTCATCAGATGCTCCTGGGCGCGGATGACGTGCGAGACGCGCATGCGTTCGTCGTCCACGACGCAGGCGAAGTGATAGGTCGGCCAGCCGTCGCTCTTGACGATGACGAAGTCTTCGAGTTCCTCGGCGGGCATCGTCACGTCGCCGAGCACCTCGTCATGCACGGTGATCGGCTCGCCGGTCATTTTGAGGCGGATGACGACGGGGCGCCCCGCCGCCTTCGCGGCCTCGCCCTGCGCCACGGTCGGCAGCGGGTCCGGGCGTACGTACTTGAACGATCGCTTTTCGGCCCGGGCTCGCTCGCGCATCGCGTCCAGTTCCGCCGGGGTCTCCAGCGCGTAATACGCACGGCCGGACTGGAGCAGATGCGCGGCGCACGCCCGGTACTCGTCGAGGCATGCGCTCTGAAAATACGGTCCGAAGTGGCCGCCTTTCTCCGGTCCTTCGTCCCAGTTCATGCCGAGCCAGCGCAGGTCGTCGAGAATTTTCGCCACCGAGTCCTCGACGTGGCGGTCCTGGTCCGTGTCTTCGATGCGCAGGATGAAGGTTCCGCCGTGGCGGCGCGCCAGGAGGAAATTGAAAAGGACGGTTCGCGCACCGCCGACGTGAAGATACCCCGTCGGCGACGGCGCGAAACGGACGCGAAGCGGAACCTCGGACATGTCAGCTCCCTCGAAATCCGGCGAAATCCGGAGAAACGACAGCGGAGGATAGTCGCCGGCGGAATGTCTGACCAGCGCGGGCGAGGCGGTCTCAGGGGGTCGCGTCGTCTCGCCGCCGCAGGGTGCGCAGCATCCGCCCTGCGGCACAGGCGGCGCCGAACCCGTTGTCGATGTTGACGACCGTGACGCCGGAGGCGCAGGTGTTGAGCATCGCCAGCAGCGCGGTCAGCCCGCCGAAGTTCGCGCCGTACCCGGTGCTGGTCGGGACGGCGATCACCGGCTTGTCCGTCAACCCGCCGACGACGCTGGGCAGCGCCCCTTCCATCCCTGCGACGACGATCAGGACGTCCGCGTCGCGCAGGTCCGTCCACGCCGCGACGAGGCGGTGCAGCCCTGCGACGCCGACGTCGTACACGGTGTGCGCCGAGAGGTTCATCATGTCGCACGAGACCTTCGCCTCCTCGACGACCGGGGCGTCGCTGGTTCCGGCGGCGAGGATTGCGACGGTCCCGAGCGGAGCGGCGGCAGGCTCCTGACGCAGGGTGACGGCGCGGGCGCGTATATGATGTTCTGCGTCGGGCGTGCGGCGCCGGATTGCGTCGGCCTGCTCGGGCGCGGCACGGGTTGCGAGGACGTTTCCGCCCGCGCGGGCCCGGGCGTCAAAGATCGCGGCGGCGTCCTCCGGCGTCTTCCCGGGGCAGAAGATGACCTCCGGGAACCCGCAACGGATCGCGCGGTGATGATCGACCCGGGCAAAGGGCAGCGTCTCGAAGGGGAGGATCGCCAGGCGCGCCATCGCGTCCTCGACGGGCGTCGCGCCGCGGCGCACAGCGTCCAGAAGATCTCGAAGGATCGCCTCCGTCATCAAAGCCCCCGCCAGATCGCCGCCCCGACCCTCCTCCAGGTCGGGCGGTTTCGTCACCACGGTAAGAAGGTGCAACAGCAGATCATCGGAGCAATCACCGACAAGAGCATCGCGGTGACGGCACGCCCCCGGGCCGCAGCGCGGCGCATCCCGAGGATTGTCAGTATCAGCGCCGGCAACCACAACAACATCCCCAGCCACATCGCCACGCTTGACGCCACGTACCAGCCCGGGATACCGCCGGGGCGGCTCATCAGGTCGTCCATCATCCGCTTCTGCGCCTGCATGACCGAAGCACCATCCTGAAAATCCTTTGTGAACGCGAACAACTCCTCGCGATGCGGCGCGAGGATCAGCGACATCACCGTGAACGCTGCGATGCTGAGGGCGGCCAGAACGATCGCGATGGTTGCCGACCGACGCGCGTTGGCGTCTTTCCGAGCGGAATCGTCAGCGAACGTGATCCGGGGTGGTCCGGAAAAGGTCGCCTCCACATCGCCCCAGGGGGCGTCGGGCGACCACGCGGGTCTCGCTCCCGGTATGTCCGCGGCCGCTTCGATCGGGCCGAGCGTGGACTGCGCCGGCGCCGTGATGGTCGCCCGGCAAAACGGGCACGCGACGAGTTTTTCGGCCCACTCATCGTCGGTCTCGATCGGCTGTCGGCACGACGGGCATAAGAATCGGATCACCATGTCGGGAGAATATGCAACGTCGTCGCGGCCGGTCAAACCGGAACGCTGCACATGAGGGCGTCAGATCGCGGGACTCGCAGTCAGAGCGGCCTCCCGGCTTTACGGACGCCGTGTTGTCGGACGGATTTCACCCGCAGCGTCGATTTTATTACAATACCTCTCGGTCTCGGCGTCTTCCGCGCCGAAGGCGCGACGTCGCCGACCCCGCCCGCCGGGAGACCTGGAGCAGTGCGGACGACAGGGGAAAGGGAACATCGTGCGAAGGCAAGACGGGATCATCGCAGCGCTCATCCTGACGGGCGGCGCCGCGGGGGTGTCTGCGGACACGATCGTGCGGGTGGCGACGTGGAACCTCGAGACGGTCGGCGTGCGCGGCAGCAGCGAGTACAACGCAGCGATGGCGATCCTCGAGCGCGTTTGTGCCGACGTGGTGGCGGTCCAGGAGATCGAGGGCGACGAACTGGATGACTTCGCCGACCTCGCCGAGGACGCCGGGTACGCGCACACGATCGTCCCGACGAGCAATCCTTTCGGGTCGTTGCGCAACGGCTTCCTGAGCCGGCATCCCTTTATGCGCACGACGATCAACACGTCGGCGAACCTTTCCGGCGACTCCAACGCCAACGACATCACCCGCCTGATTGTCGAGGTCGTGCTGGACGTTCCCGGCGCGGCGCCGCTGACGCTTGTGACGGAGCACTGGAAGGCGGGAACCGCCGACGCGGACGAGTTCCGGCGAGCGGTCGAGTCGCTGCGCGCCGCTCAGGCCGTCAGCGATCTGGACACGGACGTGGACGCCTTCGTGATCCTCGGGGACATGAACGAGGAGATCGACAGCGTGCCGCGTCCGCCGGACCCTTTCACGCAGATTCCCGGCGGAATGCCGACGAACTGGCGTCTCGGCAATGATCTGCGAACAATTCTGAACGCGCAGGGCATCCGCAACGACCCCTTCATCTATCTGACTTCGGCCTCCGGACCGGAGGTGACCGCGCTGGAGGCGCGTCAGAAGGACGGGCGCGACGCCACGCGGGACAGTTCGGGTCGCCGGCTGGATTACATTCTCGTCAGCGCATTGCTTTCCGGGTATGACCCGCCGTCGGAGGTGTACGACTCGCGCGACGAGGGGCTGGGCGGCGGGTTGGCGAAGTGCGGTTCGGCGCTGTCGTCAGGTACGAGCGCGGCGGCGGCGGACCACTTCATCGTGTTCACGGACCTGACGCTGCCCGCGTCGGGAGCGGAATACGGCGACGCCGACCGCGACGGCGACGTAGACCTGCGTGACATCGCCGCCTTTATGAATTGCTTCACCGGCGCCGGAGGCGATGCAGACTCCGGCTGCGGCGTCTTCGACAACAACGGCGACAACGACGTGGACTTGCCGGATTACCGCGTCTTCAGAGGGAACATCACCGGACCTTGATGGGGCGGCGCGTCGGTTTCCGATCTGCCTTCGTCTGACCTTTACGTGGCGCAGCGATGTCAGGAATCAGGAAGGGAATTCCCGGTGAGCGACCGTCGGACCGCGGAAGTCTCCGCGGCACACTCGGTCGGGTCACGCACCGAGCACGGGTCCGGCGACCGGGTTTCGGACCGTCAACATGAAGCAGAGTCTTCGCACGCTTCTGAGCGGAATCCTCGACTACGCCGGCCTTTTCCCTCCGGCGAAGCTGGCGCTGCCGGACGCGCTGCGGAATTACGCGGCGTATCTTCAAGGCGAGGCGGCGTGGATGCTGGGGCGGTTCGTCTGTCCTTGTGCGACGCTCGGCGCGGTGGATGCGCTGCGGATCCGGCTGGCGCAGCCGGGCGACGCGCCGTGGCGCTTCTCCGGACTGGGGCGGGGCGGCGAGGATGAAGCGTCGTTCTTGACGGGACTGCGGGCCGATCTGACGGACGTCTCCGGCATCCACCAACGCCTGGAGGGAAGCGTTCTGGTGGATGCGCTTGAGACGCGCCTGCCCGCTTCGGTTGTTCAGGCCGGAGCGAGAGACGTCGCCCGCGTGGCCGCCGCCGCGGCCGAGGCGTGGTGCAACGCGGTGTCGCCGAGCGACGCCTCAAGCCCGTCGCTTTTTCTGGAGATTGCGCCCGGTGAAGACTGGACGAGGGCGTTCGCGCACGCCGTGGAGGGAGTGCGGACGGTGCGCGATCGTCACCGCGCGCTCGGTCTGAAGCTCCGCACCGGCGGCGTCGAAGCGCACCAGATCCCGCCCGTGGCGCAGGTCGCCGCCTTCATCGCGGAATGCGCCGCGGCGGACGTTCCCTTCAAGGCGACCGCCGGACTGCATCATCCCCTGCGCCACGAATCCCGGGAGGTCGGGACGAAGATGCACGGATTCCTCAACGTTTTCGTCGCTGCCGCGCTCGCACACGCGGAGCGCCCGCCCGCCCGCGACCTCGAGTCCGTGCTGGCGGAGGAAGCCCCAGCCGTCTTCTCAATCAGCGACGACGCGATCGCGTGGCGCGGACACCGGATGACGCTTGAGCGGATTCGCGTCTGCCGCGGGGCGTTGGCGCTGTCGTTCGGCAGTTGCAGCCTGACCGAACCGGTGGATGACCTGCGCGCCCTGGGGTGGTGGTGACGCGACGAGGTTGAATCCGGCGCGACCCCGGCGTATAAGCGCCGCGCCATGAAAACGCCTGTGAATCCGGTCTTGCGCTCGTGGATCGATGTCCCCGCGGATCATGACTTTCCGATCCAGAACCTTCCTTACGGCGTGTTCGAGGACGCCGGCGGACCGCGCGTCGGCGTGGCGATCGGCGACCTGGTGTTCGACCTTTCCGCCGCGCACCAGACCGGTCTTTTCGACGCGACGTCCCTCGCTGCGGACAACGTCTTCGCCCGACCGACGCTCAATGACTTTCTGCGCCGCGGACGGGCGGTCTGGACGGAGGTGCGGCACTGGGTGACGACGCTGCTGTCGGCGGACAGCCCGACGCTCCGGGACGATGCGCGCACCCGGTCACGCGTGTTCATCCCGCGGGCGGACGTGCGCATGCGCCTCCCGGTCGAGATCGGCGACTTCACCGACTTTTACGCCTCAAAGGACCACGCTTCCAACGTCGGCAGCATGTTCCGCGATCCGGCGAACCCGCTGACGTCCAACTGGCTGCACATGCCGATCGGCTATCACGGACGTAGCAGCTCGATCTTCGTTTCCGGTGTGGACGTGCATCGCCCCTGCGGGCAGACGAAGGCGGATGACGCCCCCGCGCCGACGTTCGGACCCAGCCGCGCGCTGGACTACGAAGTTGAGGTGGGGGTCTTCCTGGGCACGGGGAACGCGCCGGGTCAGCCAGTCCCGATCGACCGCGCTGCGGAGCATCTTTTCGGGCTGGTGCTGCTGAATGACTGGAGCGCGCGGGACATTCAGCGCTGGGAGTACGTTCCGCTCGGTCCCTTTCTGGGGAAGTCCTTCGCCACGTCGATCAGTCCGTGGGTGGTGACGCTGGATGCTCTCGCGCCGTTCCGCGTTCCCGGTCCGGTGCAGGAGCCTGTCCCGCTGCCGCATCTGCGCTCGCCGGAAGACTGGAGCCTCGACATTCACCTGGAGGCGCACCTGCAAACCGCGACGATGCGCGAGCCGGTCCGGATCAGCGCGGTGAACTTCCGCACGATGTACTGGAATCTCCTCCAGATGCTCGCCCATCACACCAGCAACGGCACGCCGATGCGCGCCGGCGATCTTTTCGGCAGCGGGACCGTCTCCGGCCCGACGCCCGAGTCGCGCGGCTGCCTGCTTGAACTGACGTGGAAGGGCACGCAGCCGCTTCAGCTCCCGACCGGCGAGTCGCGCAAGTTTCTCGAAGACGGCGACACCGTGATCCTGAAGGGCTGGTGCCAGGGCGACGGCTTCCGCGTGGGTTTCGGCGAAGTCCGCGCGAAAGTGCTTCCCCCGCGGGAGAGTTGAATATGCGACGACGCGAGACGCTTCTCGTGATCCTGCTGGCGGCGCTGGCCGTTCTCCGCGTCGCTTCAGGCGCTGCCGCTCAGCCGCCCCCACCGCTGCCGCCGGCAGCTGAGCCTGCGAAACCCTCGCCGCAGACGCAACCGAATCCAACGACGCCCGTCGCCCCGCCCGCCCTCGCGGAACAACGTGCAGGAACAACCCCGGTCGACGCGCCTGCCGTTCCGGACTGGGCGCGCGACGTGACCTGGTACTACATCGACGTGCCTCGCTTCCGCAACGGATCGAAGGATAACGACCCGCCGGACACTCGCCCCTGGAGCCAACCTCTGGTCGCTACGGACGCCGCCTGGGAAGCCACGTTCGACACGACCGGCGTCCCTTACGGGGGCGACCTGCAAGGCGTGAAAGAGAAACTCTCCTACATCAAGGAACTCGGGTTCGGCGCGATTTGCCTGTCGCGCGTGTTTGATCGTCCGGTGGAGGACGGGGTGACCGACCGCACCGGCTGGGCGACCCGTCCGGACGTGAGCACGACGCCCGACAAGGGCGCCGCGCCAGATGCGAACCTGACTCCCGGCGATCTTATGTTGCTCGATCTGGTCCGGGCCTGCCGCGAGCAGGGCTTGCGGCTGGTCGTCGAGGTTCCGGTGCGGCTTCGCACGCCGGGCGCGGACGGCGCCGCGGCATCAGGCGCCGTGACGGATATCTCGACTCAGGTGAAACGCTGGCTCGCGCCCTCGCGGGGTGACGTCAAGATCGACGGGCTGGACGGCGTGCTACTTCGCGTCCTCGATCGCATTGAGATCTCCGAGCGCGTTGCCTTGGCGCAGGCCGCGCGGACTGCGGCGCCGGACGCCGTTTTGATCGTGTCTTCGGCGTCACCGGTCTTCTCCACCCAACCCGCAATCTTGATACGTGACACCCGCGAAGCGTCGTTCGTCTCATGCTTTTCGGTTGCCGCGACGAGCGACAGGTCTCGGTTCGGAGAGGCGCTCCACCGCATCGAAGCGGAGGCGCGATCCGCCGCGGAATCCCGATCACACGTTGTTCGGCCCTTCAGTTCCCCCGCATTCGGACGCGCGGCCTCGCGGGTTCGCGGAGATTCGCCGGGAGCATCAGACGGCGCAACCGCGCGCGAGGTTCGGCTCAAGGAACTGCGCGCCTGGCGCCTGGCGCTCACCGTGAACATGTGCCTTCCGCATTCCGTGATGCTCATGTACGGCGACGAGGTCGGCATGACCGGCGCGCACGGCGCCGCGGCGCTGGCCCCGATGTGGTGGGTTGAACCGGAGCAAAAGGAAGCGCCATCTGCGGATTACCGCGCGGACTTCCGCGCCCTCGTCCGCCTGATGAACGACCTGCGGGCGCGCTACGAACCGCTGCGCCGTGGGGACTTCAAGCTCGTTCTTGCCGATGACGAGCGCCACGTCTCCGCATTCTCACGCACTTCCGCCGGCCGCACCGTCATCGTCGTGGTCAACGCCTCCGACGACCGCCGCGAGGTCGTGCTCGAACCCGGCCTCGTCGAGGGCGACATGGTCGCGGTCATCCGCCCGGAACTGGAGCCGCTCATTCCCCGCTCGCAACAGCCGGGCATCGACCCGCTGCGGCCCGTGCTCGTCGAGCCGAAGCTCCGCCTTGCGGGCAACCGAACCCTCGCGGACGCCGCGGGGCGCATCTCGATCAATCTGGATCCGATGAGCGTGAAACTCGTGCTGACAGGTCCGGACTGGACGGAGTAAGCGGGACTTGGGGGATCGAGGTTCGGCGTGCAGGACTCAGGCGTGGGGCGGGCTGTGCCCGCCGATCCGCGAACCCTCGCGCGACTCTCGGTTTCGGTCCGCGAAGGCGCGGAGGATCGCGTGACTCCAGCACGGTGTGCGCCGATCCGCATATGACTGCGCCACCGACGGCTTCTACGTGCCGATCAATACCGTCGTGCTGGGGACGGTCCTTGTGTGCGGCGCTCGTTCGCGCGGCTTACGCTCCTGACGTACGCGCGTCCTACGTCCCCGACGGCACCACGTCGATCATCCGCCCGCGGAACCGCACCACCCCGTCGGTTAACGAAAAAATCGTGTAATCACGTCCCAGGCCGACATTGTGTCCCGGTTTGAACTGCGTGCCGTTCTGCCGCACGATGATCGTTCCGCAGGTCACTTCCTGCCCGCCCGATCGCTTCACCCCGAGGAATTGCGGCTTGCTGTCCCGCCCGTTCCGCGTCGATCCCTGCCCCTTTTTATGCGCCATGACACAAGCTCCCGACCGCTTACCGCCGTCCTCCGCCAGCCGCACCCCCGGCTGTCCGAAGACCCGTCAGTATACCCCGCCGAACTCCGCCGACAAGCCCACGTAACCCCGGCTCTCGTTGGGACTTACGAAAAGCCCTGCCCAACTCTGTCGCCGATCGCCCCTCGGGAACACGCAGCACTCCGCTCGACCCCACCCGCACGCTCCGCTCTCTCATCTCTGCCTACGAACATACCCTCGCCCGGTACCGCCCGCGGAAAGCAGACGGGGATGGACAGGATCAGAACACACGATCTGACCCACCCGGTTCAGCCTGCCCATCCCTCCTGTTAAATCTGTGTCATGTCGGTGCAGCGTGAGATCGACAGGGCAGGCTCAGGCGCCGTGCGCTGCGGTCCGGTCGGCGCGAGACGCAGGCGTATCTGAAGCGTTTCCGCCTTCCGCCGGACCGGACATCGGCAGTGTGGATTCCGAGGTTGCCGCGGCGCGCGGGGGGCGGTATGAGGGAGGTCGGCCATCGCGGACGAGTGAGGGGGTCGTCAGGATTCAAGCGAAGGATCCAACCCGGAAGCTGAACGATGTCGAAGCGTTGGATCATTGAGCCGCCGTGGGAAGGATCCGCCGAGGCGGCGGCGCGGTGGGGGGTTTCGCCGCTGGTGGCGCAGCTTCTTTTCAACCGCGGGCTGGGAGAGTTGTCGGAGGCGGAGTCGTTTCTGGCGCCGAGGCTGAAGGACTTGTATCCGCCCGCGCGGCTGCCGGGGGCGCAGGACGCGGCGCGGATCATCGCGGAGGCGGTGCGCGGCGGACGTCGAGTCGTGATTTACGGCGATTATGACGTGGACGGGATCACCGGGGTGGCGATCCTGTGGCGCGTGCTGACCTGCGCCGGGGCGAACGTCGATTTCTACGTCCCTGACCGGATCCAGGAGGGTTACGGGCTGCACCCGGAAGCCGTGCGGGGGCTGGCGGAGGCGGGGGCGGAGCTGATCGTCACGGTGGATTGTGGCGTGACGGGGGTGGAGGCGGCGGCGCTGCTGCGGGAGCGGGGCGTCACGCTGATCATCACGGATCATCATCTGGCGGGGCCTGCGCTTCCGGAAGCGGCGGCGATTGTTCACCCGCGCCTTGCGACGGACGGCGCAGGGGCGCCGGCGTCGTCGGAATACCCCAACCCGGACCTGAGCGGGTCGGGGGTGGCGTTCAAGGTGGGGTGGGCCGTCGCGCAGGAGCTTTGCGGGGCGGAGCGTGTCTCGACGGAGATGAAGGACGTGCTGACGGATGCGTTGCCGCTGGCGGCGCTGGGGACGATTGCGGACGTCGTTCCGCTGGTGGATGAGAACCGGATCCTTGCGCGGCACGGGTTGACCGAGCTTCCGCGGACGCGTCTTCCGGGGCTGGCGGCGCTGCTGGAGTCGGCGGGGCTTTCGCGCGGCACGGTGGACGGGACGGACGTCGGGTTCAAGCTGGCGCCGCGTCTGAACGCCGCGGGTCGGATGGGGCACGCGCGGCTGGCCGTCGAACTTCTGACCCGTGCGGACACGGCGCGGGGGCGGGAGATCGCCCGCGTGCTGGAGCAGTCGAACCGCGCCCGTCAGACGGTCGAGCGACAGATTTTCCGGGACGCCTGTGAGCGCATCGACGGGCGGCGTCTTGCGGCGGACTCGCGTCGCGGCATCGTGCTGGCGTCGTCGGAGTGGCATCCGGGCGTGATCGGCATCGTCGCGGCGCGGATCGTCGAGCGGTATTCCCGTCCGACGATTCTGATCAGCACGAATGAAGGCGAAGGTCAGGGGTCCGGACGGACTTTCGGGTCGTTCGATCTTCACGCGGCTCTTCAGGCCTGCGCGACGCATCTGACCACTTACGGCGGTCACGCCAAGGCGGCGGGTCTGAAGCTGAAGACGTCCAGCGTCGAGGCGTTCGAGGAGGCGTTTGTGGACGTGGCGAACCGGCGCCTGATGCCCGCGGACCTGGTTCCGGGATTGCGCATTGACGCGGAAGTTCCGCTTTCGGCGCTGACGCTCGAAGCGGTCGATCAGATCTCGCGGCTGGAGCCCTTCGGGCAGGGGAACCCGCGTCCACGTTTCTGCACGGGGTGGATCGAGTTGTCGGGCGAACCGCGCTGCGTGGGTGAGCAGGGCACGCACATGCAGGTTCTGTTTCGCGAGAACGGCGCGCAGATGAAGGGCATCGGGTTCGGGATGGCGAGCCTCGCTGAAGACCTGAAGGAGCATCGCCGCTGCCGGGCGGCATTCGAACCGATCCTCAACACCTACCAGGGCCGCACCACGGTGGAAATGAAGCTCGTGGACTTGCAGTTTCCCTCCTGAGGGTGCAAGGTAGGCGTTGAGATACACCCGATCCGACCCCCCGGTCTGCATGAATCGGCAAGAGGGGCGCGCCGTCGGTCGGCGGTCTGAACCGGCGCGCCTGGATAAGGGGCACGCGCGAAGCACACCACCGGATCATGAGGCGTCCTGTCAGAAACGACGAGGGTTGGCGCCGACGGGCTGCGGGACCGCGGTTGCGGCCGTTTCTCGCGGCGTGGGTGCTTGCGGTCTGCCTTCCTCTGACGGGCGCGGTGCAAGAGGAGCCTGCCGCTCCGCCCGCGGAGGCGCCGCGGGTGGTCGTGGATGCGAAGACGGTGGAGGAGGAGCTTCGCCGGATCGAAGGATCGACGGCGCTGGAGGAGGCGACGAAGGCGAAAGCCCTCGAACTCCTGCGTCAGGCGGCGCAGGATCTGAAGGACGCGGAGCAGTGGTCCGCCCGCGCCACGGCGTACGATCAGGCGATTCAGGAAGCTCCCGCGCGGTTGAAGGCGTTGCGCGAGGAGCTTTCGCGTCCGGCGCCGGAAATCAAGGTCGAGCATCCGCCCGATGCGGAGGTCGCGGATCTGGAGGTGATCCTAGCCAACGAGCAGGCGGCGCTCAAGGCGGCGCAGGACGAGAAGAGCGCCGTGGACCGCGACCGGACGGAGCGGACCGAGCGCGCCCAGAAGATCCCGGACGAGATCCAGAAGGTGCGCCAGGAGCTGGAGGCGGCGAGGACCGCGCCAGAGGCGGCGCCGGATGAACCCGCCGTCGTGACCCAGGCGCGTCAGACCCGCCGACTGGCGCGAGCGCGCCTGCTTGAGTGCCAGTTGGCGGCGCTCGAGAAGGAAGCGCCGAGTTACGCGGCGCGCGGCGACCTCCTGACCGCCCGGGCGGATGTCGCCGCGCGGCGCATCGCACAGGCTGAGGCAACCGTCAAGACCTGGCAGCAGATCGTCAACGACGCGCGCAAGGCGGATGCTGAACGCGCGGCGCGGGAGGCGCAGCAGGCCCGGATGGACGCCGCTCGCAAGCACCCCGTCCTGCAAAGCCTCGCGGACGAGAACGCGCGTCATGCCGAAGCCCGCAAAGCGCTGGCGAAGAAGATTGAAGCCGCCTCGACCTCGCTTGAGCAGGTCAAGGCGTCGCTCAAGAAGCTCACCGACGACCTGGCGAGCATCAAGGCGAAGATCGCCGCGGCCGGTCTCACCACCGACCTGGGCGAAGTCCTCCGCCGTCAGCGCGCGAACCTGCCCTCGGTGGCGGAGCACCGCAAGGCCCTTGCGCAAGGGGAAGCCGAGAACTCCGCGGTCCTTCTGGAGACGTACAAGATCGACGACGAACGCGCCCTGCTGCGCGATCTGGACGGCGCGGTCGCCGATGTGGTCGCCCGGATCAACGGCGACGTGGCGCCGGAGGAGGCGGAGACGCTGAAGCTCGCCGCGCGGGAGCTGCTGTCAAGTCGAGCGGCGCTGCTGGACGGGTTGAAGCGGGATTATGAGTCGTACTCGTCGCTGCAATTGATCGAGCTGAACTCCCGACGCCGGGAACTGATTGCAAAAGTCGAGGAGTATGCCGCCTACATCGATGAGCGCGTGCTGTGGGTGCGCAGCACGGGGTGGCCGACGCGGACGGACGTCGTCGACGGGTGGAACGCCGTCCGGTCGCTGTTCAACCCGCAGGAGTGGACGCCGGTCCCCCGCCGCCTGAAAGCGATGCTGCGTCACAATCCCGAGGAGGCGATTTCATCCGCAGGGGTTGTTCTGATCGCGCTCATGCTGACCCTCATGCATCACGCGTTGATCCGCCGGCTTCGGGCGTGTTCGGAAGAGGCGAACAAGAAACTTCAGACCTCGATCCTGCCGACGCTGCGGGCGCTGGCGCTGACGGTTCTGCTGTCGCTGGCCCAGCCGTTGTTGCTGTGGTCGTTAGCCGCGATCGTCGAGCGCCTGTCGGATGTCAATGCATACACGGCCGCGGCGGCGTACGCCCTGAAGCGAACCGCGATCGCGCTGGCGATGCTGGAGTTCCTGCGGCAGACGTGCCGTCCGGACGGACTGGGCGAGGGGCATTTTGACTGGCCGTCGCGGGCCTTGCGCGTCGCGCGGCGGCAGTTGTTCTGGCTGAAGTGGGTCTGGCTGCCGACGCTTTTCGTAAGCATGGTCGTGGACCGTGTGCATGACGGAGCGTGGCAGTCGTCGCTCGGACGGGCGTGCTTCATCGTGCGCCAGGTCATTTTCTGCGTGATCGTTTACCGCCTTTTCCGGCGGCAGGGCGGCGTGATGCAGGAGTCGCTGGCGTCGCGGGAGTCAACGTGGGCGGCGCGTCTTCACTGGTTGTGGTTTCCGGCGCTGGTGGCGCTGCCGCCGGTTCTCGCGGCGTTAACGATCTCAGGGTATTACTACACCGCGATCAACCTTGCGCCGCGTCTGCTCGTGACGCTTCCGCTGGCGATGGGGGTCGTGTTCACGGCGGCGCTCGCGCTGCGCTGGCTGGTTCTGTCGCACCGCCGCCTGGCGATCGAGCAGGCGCGCAAGCGCCGCGCGGCGATGGCAGAAACGGCGGAGGGCGAGGCGCCGCCGGAGCCCGATCTGCCGCAGGCGACGCTCGCCAGCCTGGGCGCGCAGACGCGCAACATGCTGCGCCTCGTGCTGAGCGTCATCTTCGTCAGCGTCGTCTGGCTGGTGTGGGTGGATGTTCTGCCGGCGTTGCGCGTGCTCGATCGCGTCGAGTTGTGGACCGTGCAGGAATCCCGCACCCGCCAGATCGAAAGCGCGGACGGGCTGACGCGGGCTGACACCGTCACGCACCTGGCGCCGGTCACGTTGCGACACGTGCTCGTCTCCGCCGTCGTCGTGCTGCTGTCGGGGCTGGCGTACCGCAACCTGCCGGGGTTGATCGAGTTCATGATTCTCCAGCGCCTGCCGATGAAGCCCGGGGCGCGTTTCGCCGCCACCACGGTGACGCGCTATCTGATCATCGTCATCGGCGTCATCTACGCCTTTCAGAACATCGGCGTGACCTGGGACAAGTATCAGTGGCTGGTCGCGGCGCTGTCGGTGGGCATCGGGTTCGGGTTGCAGGAGATCGTCGCCAACTTCATTTCGGGTCTGATCATTCTCATCGAGCGCCCGATCCGCCTCGGCGATATCGTCACGGTCGGCAACATCGACGGCAAAGTGACGCGCATCCAGATCCGGGCGACGACGATCACCGACTGGGACCACCGCGACCTCGTCGTCCCCAACAAGGAGTTCATCACCGGTCCGGTGGTCAACTGGACGCTCACGGATTCGATCACCCGGATCACGATTCCGGTGGGCGTCGCCTACGGGTCGGACACGGATCTCGCCCGCAAAATCCTCGAAGACGTCGCGAAGCGATGCCCGCACGTTCTGGCCGAGCCCGCACCCAACGCGGTTTTTCACGGTTTCGGCGACAGCGCCTTGAACCTCACGCTCCGCATCCACGTCGGCAACCGGGATCTGTGGTCGGAGATCATGAACGAGGTCCACACCAACATCGCCGGCGAATTCCGCCGCGCGGGCATCGAGATCGCCTTCCCGCAGCGCGACCTGCACATCCGCTCGATCCAGTCCCCCATCGTCATCGAACAGGCGGATTCCCGCCGATCCCCGGCCGGTCGGTAGCCGCGAGCGCGGCCCGTGCTTGCCCGAAGGCGAACGTTTCCCTCGCTGCCGACAGGGTCACACGCTTCATCCGGCATTCCCGGGACGGCGAGTCACAGAGGCAACAGCAGCCGGTTGTCGGCGGGCGGCTCCGATGCCGGTCTTGTTCAGTGAACCGTCATCTCGCGCGAAGCCGGCGAGCGCCGTGTGCGTGCGACAGGGTCGTCGGACGTCTCAAGTTCGTGGCGAATCCGTTTGCGCCGCTCGTCGGCCGTCAACCCGTCATTCTCTCGGGCAATTTCGGCTTGAATTCGGTTTTTCAACTCGACGCAATCGAACGTCTTTTTTTCCTGAGGCATTCAGACGACCTCCTTCGGAGTTCGAATCTCGATAGTCTGGTAGCCCTCCAGCAGATTCACCGCGTTGAACCCTCGCATCTGCTCGAAATGAACGATGTGCTTGAAGTTCCAACTCACGATCAGGTCGGCTTTTGCAACGGTGGCCAGAGCAACGTGATGCGCATCCTCCGATGACTTTGCCGTCAACACGCCTGCGCGGAGGTAAGCGTCGCGCAAAGTCTCGGATTCCGGCGTCGTCGTCAGCGGCTCAACGGATTCACGAGGCATGCCCTCGAGCAAGGCGGAAACATCTCGCGGCGCGCGCGAACCTCGCGGATCAGGAGGTCCGACACCAGAAGCGAAACGACTCCGCTCCGGGCCGCTTCGATCAGGGCCCGGCTCACTTCGGCAAACTCGGGGTCGAAGCAGCCGCCGCCGACCGAGGTATCGATGTAAATACGAAGCGGCTTCAACGGGTTCCCTTTCGGGCAGACAACGCGTTCACCTCCGGCGAATCATAGCATCCTACCACCGCTCCGTAATGCTCTTTCCCTGCAGAAACAGCAGCAGGTAATCGCGCCCGCCGGCCTTGCTGTCCGTGCCGGACATGTTGAAGCCGCCGAAGGGTTGGACATCGACCAGGGCGCCGGTGCATTTGCGGTTCAGGTACAGGTTGCCGACGTGGAACTCGTGGCGGGCGCGCTCCAGGCGGAAGCGGTCGCGGGAGTACAACGCCCCCGTCAGGCCGTACTCCGTGCCGTTGGCGATGGCCAGGCCGTCCTCAAAATTCTTCGCTTTGATGACCGCCAGCACCGGGCCGAAGATTTCCTCCTGCGCGAGGCGTGCGTTCGGCGCGACGCCCTCGATGATCGTCGGGGGGATGAAGTAGCCTTGGGCAGGTCCGCTCTCCGAGCGGGCCTTCTCCGGCCTCTCGGAGAGAGGCCCTACCCGTGTCTCGGAGAGAGGCCCTATCCAGCGCCCCTCGCCCTGTCCGATCCTGATGTACTCGTTGATCTTGGCGTAGGCCTTGTCGTCGATCACCGCGCCCATGAAAAAGTTGTCGGGCAGCACCGTGTCGCCGATCGTGAGCTTTTTCGTCCGCGCCACCACGCGGTCCAGCAGGTCCGCGTAGACGTCCTGGTGCGCGATCAGCCGGCTGCACGCGCTGCACTTCTGCCCCTGAAACCCGAACGCCGACGCGACCACGCCTTCCGCCGCGGCTTCGACGTCCGCCGTCTCGTCGACGACGATGCAGTCCTTCCCGCCCATCTCGAGCACGCTGCGCTTCAGCCAGATCTGCCCCTTCTGCACCTTCGAGGCTTTTTCATAAATTCCCACGCCCACGTCGCGCGATCCGGTGAACGAGATGAACCGCGTCAGCGGATGTGTCACCATCGTGTCCCCCACGCTCGCCCCCGGACCGGGCACGAAGTTGACGACGTCCTTCGGCAGCCCCGCCTCGTGCAGACACTCCAGCATCTTGGCCGCGATCACCGGCGACGTGCTCGCGGGCTTGAGGCACACCGTGTTCCCGCACACCAGGGCGGCCGAGGTCATGCCCGTGCAGATCGCCAGCGGGAAGTTCCACGGCGGGATGACGACGCCCACGCCGAGGGGGATGTAGCGCAGCTCGTTCTCCTCGCCGGGATAAGGCGTCACCGGCTGCGACCCGCCGAGGCGCATCATCTCCCGCCCGTAGAAGTCGAGGAAGTCGATCGTCTCGCAGGTGTCGGCGTAGGCTTCGATCCAGCTCTTGCTGACCTCGTAGCACATCCACGCGGAAAGCTCGTACACTCGTCGGCGCATGATCGCCGCGGTCTTGATGAGCACGCGGGCGCGGACGTCCGGATCGACCCGGCTCCAGGTCTTGAACGTCTCCGCGGCCGCCCGCACCGCCCGGTCCGCCAGCCCCGCGTCGGCCTTGCACATGACGCCGACGACGCGGTTCGGATCCGCCGGGCTGACGGAGGCGAACGTCTCCTTCGTGGTGACGGCTTCACCGGCGACCCACAGCGGATACGTCCTTCCGAGCTGGGACTTGACCAGCGCCAGGGCGTCGAGCATCCGCTGGCGCGGTTCGGGTTGCGAGAAATCGACGTAGGGTTCGGGACGATAGGTGGTCAACATGGTCTAATCTCGTGAAACTAACATGAACCTCAAGCGTAGAATGACGGAGCGCAGTTCCATCTCGATCCTGTAATGTAACCGAGTGGGTGGGGCGCTCAAAGCACCCCCCCCAGGCAAGGAGCGGACCGGCAAGCGGCAAAACAACAGAGGAGGATCATGACGGCAACTTCCCGCTTCCTGATTTCCCCCGGTGCGAAGGTCAACCTCCGCAAGCGCTCCACCGATGACGACGGGGGCCTGTCGAAGCAGGAGGCGGAGGCTGCGCTTGCGAAGGCGTGCGCGCGTCTCTTCGAGCTTCAGGCGCTGATGTACGCCGAGCGCAGGCACGCGCTGCTCGTCGTGCTCCAGGCGATGGACACCGGCGGCAAGGACAGCACGATCCGCGCGATCTTCAGCGGTATGAACCCGCAGGGCTGCCGCGTCACCAGCTTCAAGGCGCCGCACGAGCTGGAGCGGATGCACGACTTTCTGTGGCGCGTGCATCAGGCGGTCCCGCCGCTGGGCGACATCGGCATCTTCAACCGCTCGCATTACGAGGACGTGCTCATCGTCCGCGTACGCAAGCTGGTGCCTGAGAAACGGTGGAAGGCGCGTTACGATCACATCAACGCCTTCGAAGAGATGCTGCACGACGAGGGCGTGACGATCCGCAAGTTCTTCCTGCACATCTCGAAGGATTACCAGAGGGAGCGCCTCCAGCGCCGCCTGGACGATCCGGAGAAGCACTGGAAGTTCAACCCGGACGATCTCAAGGAGCGCGCCCGCTGGGACGACTATCAGGAGGCCTACGAGGAGGCGCTGTCCCGCTGCTCGACGAAGCACGCGCCGTGGTACGTGATCCCCGCGGAGAACCGTCCCTTCCGCAACCTGCTCGTCGCCCGCGCGCTGGTCGAGGCGCTGGAGGCGTTGGACATGAAACACCCCAAGCCGACGTTCGATCCCGCCGACCTCCGGATCGAGTGAGCTCCGTTCGATGGGGGCGGTGGGTGTTAAGGGAACCCTCGTCCGATCGTATGCAGCGCTGGTGAGAGGCAAAAGGCAAGGGCGGTCAGGCGGTACGGGTCGCTGATCGGCACTTCGATGTCTGAGACCTGAGCGACGATGTCCGGGGATCATTGACGCTTCGGGGGCGGGGGGCTAAGCTTCCGCGCCGACTTTGGGACAGCCGAGTCGGGAGCCGGGGCTGGTGGGATGCCGCCGCGGCGCCGGTGCGGCTGTTGTGGTTGGCCCCATCGTCTAGTGGCCTAGGACACCGGTTTTTCATGTCGGTAACAGGGGTTCGAATCCCCTTGGGGTCAGTTTCGGCGTGCCGACGCCCCCGCGTTGGTGCGGGCTGAGGTCCGGCGTGGAGCGAGAAGAAGGAACTTCTCCTCACGGGCGCGGCTCGGTAGCCTCCGGGGAGAATCGTCGAAAGGATGGCCTGCGCTGAGGCGCGGGTCCGATCCGCGCGACGCCATCGCGCGGGCTGAAGCCGCGCGGCTGGGCCGCCTCCGTCATTCCTGATGATCGCGGGTTGGATAGCAGCGCGGGACGACGGAACATGATCAACACCGAGATCGCCCGCCTTTTCGAGCGCATCGCCGACCTGCTGGAGCTTTCCGGGGAAAACCCCTTCCGCGTCAATTCCTATCGTCAGGGCGCCCGCGCGGTGGAGGGTCTTTCCGAAGACCTCGGCGTGCTGGTCGACGAGAACCGCCTCGAATCCGTCAAGGGCATCGGGAAGAGCCTTGCCCAGCACATCCGTGAGTACATCGCGGAGGGGCGCATCCCCCTGCTGGACCAGCTCCGCGAGCGCGTGCCGCCTGGGCTTCCGAAGCTGCTCGATATCCCGGGGATGGGACCGAAGAAGGTCATCAAGGTTCACGAGGAGCTGGGCGTCACCGACATCGAGGGACTTAAGGCGGCGATCGCGGACGGGCGGCTCGAGCAGCTCGCGGGGTTCGGAAAGACCAGCGCAAAGAAGATCGCGGACGGGATCGCGTTTCTGGAAAGCAGCGGGACGCGGACGCCGCTGGGGGTGGCGCTGCCGATTGCGGAGTCGCTGGCGGCGCAGGTCGGCGCGATTGCGGGGGTGAAGCGTGTCGAGATCGCCGGGTCGCTGCGCCGGGGTGAAGAGACGATTGGCGACGTGGACATCCTCTGCGAGGCCGCGGACGGAGAGCGCGTCGTCGGCGCGTTTGTGGCGCTGCCGGGGGTGCGGCGGGTGCTGGCGTCGGGGGCGACGAAGGGGTCGGTGACGGTGGGGCTTGCGGAGGATCGGGAGCTTCAGGTGGACCTGCGGGTGGTGCCGCGGGAGTCGTTCGGGGCGGCGCTGCAGTACTTCACCGGGTCGAAGGCGCACAATGTCCGCCTGCGCGAGATGGCCGGGAAGAAGAAGTGGAAGCTTAACGAATACGGGTTGTTTGACGCGAAGGACAAGGCGCTGGCGGGCGAGGAGGAGGAAGAGATTTACAAGGCGTTGGGTCTGCCCTGGGTTCCGCCGCCGTTGCGCCAGGACCGCGACGAATTCGAGGGGAAGATCGACTTCGACGACCTGCTGCAACTTTCCGACATCCGGGCCGACCTGCACATGCATACGATCGCCAGCGACGGGCGGAACACGATCGAGGAGATGGCGGCGGCGGCGAAGGCGCTGGGGTATCACACGATCGCGATCTGTGATCACTCGAAGAGCAGCGTGATCGCCAACGGGCTGACGGTCGAGCGGATGAAGAAGCATCTGAAGGACATCCGGGCGGCGGCGAAGCGCGTCGAGGGCGTGCGGATTCTGGCGGGTTGCGAGTGCGACATTCTGCCCGACGGGTCGCTGGACTACCCGGATGACCTTCTTGCGGAGTGTGACTGGGTGGTGGCGAGCATTCACCTCGCACAAGGCAGGGGCGGGACGGGGAAGCTGTCGGCGACGGAGCGGACGCTGGCGGCGATCGAGAACCGCTGGGTGTCATGCATCGGTCACCCGACGGGGCGTCTGATCAACCGGCGCGAAGCGATGGACGTGGACATGCCGGCGGTGGTCGCGGCGGCGGCGAAGACGCACACCTGCCTGGAGATCAACGCCGCGTGGCAGCGGCTGGATCTGAAAGCGGATCACGTGCGGATGGCGCTGGCGGCGGGGGTGACGCTGTCGATCAACACGGACGCACATTCGACGCAGGATTTCCTTCAGATGCGTTACGGCGTTCTTACGGCGCAGCGTGGCGCCGCCCGGAAACGGGACGTGATCAACGCGATGACGCCGGCGGGGCTGCTCAAGCGTGTGTCGGGCAAGCGGGGCGGGTAATTCTCCCGGTGTCGGCATCCTACCTTTGAGGCTTTCCCCCCACGAACAAGCCCACCTTTGCGTGGCCGAATAACGCACTGAAAAAAATCTTATTGAATTCTTGACGCTCTTCTGACAGGGCAGTCCGCAGCGCAAGCACTCACGGGACAAAGGCTTTGGGTAGGCGTCAAGCTTGTGAAGTGGATTGTCTGCCTGGTGAATCACTACAATCCCTAGTGTTTTTCGCTTGCTCGACCACAAGGGGTGTGGTATAATCGGGATTGCCGCGGTTCGGCCACAGCAGCGACTCGGACAAGGACATTTCACAGGTCCGCGGGAGCGGGGCTGAGGGCGGCGGTCGGAGTCATACCGGGTCCGCAAAGGCGTGGCCCAACATCGTTTCGTACCCACCGAAGGAGCGAGCGACATGGTGCAGGCTAAGACGGCCAGGACGAGGAAAGACACGAAGCTGACGCTGTCGGAGAACGCGCTGCGGGTGTTGCGGGCGCGGTATCTGAAAAAGGACGACGGCGGGAAGTGTACCGAGACGCCCGAGGAGCTGTTCCGCCGCGTGTCGCGGGCGGTGGCGGAGGCGGAGCGTCTTTACGGCGGCGGGGAGGGGGCGGTTGATGAGTGGGACGATCGCTTCTTCGCGTTGATGGCCGAGCGGAAGTTCATGCCGAACAGCCCGACGCTGATGAACGCGGGGCGGGAGATGGGGATGCTTTCGGCGTGCTTCGTGCTGCCGGTGCGCGACAGCATCAACGACATTTTCGACTGCATCAAGTGGACGGCGCTGATCCAGAAGGCGGGCGGGGGGACGGGTTTCGCGTTCGACGAGCTGCGTCCGACGGGGGACTACATTGCGACCTCCGGCGGGACGACGAGCGGGCCGATCTCGTTCTGGAAGGCGTTCAGCGAGGCGACGAACGCGATCCAGCAGGGGGCGTTCCGTCGCGGGGCGAACATGGGGATGATGTACATTCATCATCCTGACATTCTGAAGTTCCTGCATGCGAAGGAGGATCTCTCGCAGTTCACGAACTACAACATCTCCGTGAAAGTGCCCGACGCCTGGATGGAGGCGTTCCGGGAGTCGCCGGATGATCCGCACGTGGTGGTGAACCCGCGGACGCAGAAGTCGTACCTGCTCCCGAAGTCGTTGAAGATCTGGGAGTACGACGTCAATTCGCTGACGCCGTTTACGCCCGGGGAGCCGGTGGACGCCGCGAAGTTCTTCACCCGTCGGGACATCTGGAACATCATCATCAAGAACGCCTGGCGCACGGGCGAACCCGGGGTCGTCTTCATCGACCGGATCAACGAGGCGAACCCGACGCCGCACGTCGGGCGCATCGAGGCGACCAACCCCTGCGGGGAGCAGCCGCTGCTGCCTTTCGAGGCGTGCAACCTGGGGAGCATCAATCTTGCGGTGTTCGTGAAACGCCACGAGGACGGCGAGGCGTACGTGGACTGGGACGACCTGCGGACGGCGGTGCAGGATTCCACGCGGTTCCTCGACAACGTCATCGACGTCAACCGCTACCCGCTGCCGCAGATCGACGCGGTGTGCAAAGCGAACCGCAAGATCGGATTGGGCATCATGGGCTTCGCCGACGCGCTGTATGAGCTGGGCGTGGCGTACAACAGCGACGAGGGCGTCGAGTGGGGCCGGCGGTTCATGAAGTTCGTGGACGATGAATCGCACCACTACGGTGAACGGCTGGCGGGCGAGCGGGGGAGCTTTCCGAACTGGAAGGGGAGCACGTGGGACACGAAGCATCATCGCCCGATGCGCAACAGCACGAACACCACGGTCGCGCCGACGGGGACGATCAGCATCCTCGCCGGATGCTCCGGGGGCATCGAGCCGATGTTCAGCCTGGCGTTCATCCGCAACGTTCTGCGCGGGCAGGATGAGGGGAAGACGCCGATGATCGAGGTGAACCCGATCTTTCTGCGCGTCGCACAGCAGCGGGGAATTCTGAGCGAGGGCCTGTTGGAACGGGTGGCCACGGAGGGCACCCTCGCTCATCTCGAGGATGTCCCCGAGGATCTGCAGCGCGTGTTCGTGTGCGCGCATGACATTGCGCCCGAGTGGCACATGCGGATGCAGGCGGCGTTTCAGGCGCACTGCGACGCTTCGATCTCGAAGACGATCAACTTTCCGCAGACGGCCTGCGAGGAGGACGTGGAGAAGATCTACCGCCTGGCGTACGACCTGCGGTGCAAGGGCGTCACGGTGTACCGCAACGGCTGCCGCGATCATCAGCCGATGGCGCTGAAAACTTCGGACAAGGGTTCGGGCAGGGCTGAAAGCGCGACGGCGGCGCCGGCGGAATCGCCGAAGGCGCCCCCGCGCGACGAGCCGCTGGAGCCGGCGATGCTTCCGGAGATCTGCTCCGGACTGCGCGTTCGGCAGTTGACGCCTTTCGGCAACATGCACATCAACGTGACGGTCGATCCGAGAACCGGCAAGGAGCTGGAGGTCTTCGCTCAGCTCGGGAAGGGCGGCGATCTGGCGACCAGCGACCTCGAGGCGATCTGCCGGATGGTCAGTCTCTGGCTGCGCTCCGGCGGAGAAATGATCGCCGTGGTGCGCCAGCTTCACGGTATCGGATCCAGCCTCCAGGTCAGCACCAAGGAAGGCCGGATCATGAGTCTGGCGGACGGGTTGGCGCGGGCGCTGCGGAAATACATGCAGGCGAAGGCGCAGTTCGGGATCAAGGCGCTGCTGCTGGGGGAATATGACCTTTGCGACCTTGGCAAGCCGCTGCCTGAGCGGACCGGAACGCCGGCGGCGCTCGCGAACGGCGGTAACGGCGGTAACGGCGGACACGCGGCTTCGGGCAACGGAGGAAACGGCGGAAACGGCAAGAAGGGCTCACCTGGTGAGCCGGACTCGTGGATTCAGCGAACTGCGGCTGCAGCCGGAGGGCGCATTTCCCGCCTTGCGGGCGGAACCGCGGTGGCGGAGGCTCCGGTCGACCGGTCGAGTCCGGAGAGTTTCAAGATCGTCTGCCCGGAATGTCAAGGTACGCTGCAATTTGTTGAGGGGTGCGTCAAGTGTGAGGGTTGTGGGTACGCCCAGTGTTGACGCCTGCACCCGTCCGGTAAATAATGGGTAAAGAAAGGTGCATGCCTTGGAATAAGGCATGAGCCGTATGAGGCGAGCCTGTTTCACGCAAGATTCGAGTGAATCGCGCCGATAAGAGGGTTGGCGGATGCTGGTGAGTTCACCGGGTTCCGCCGGACTGAAATCAAAACTTGGGCTTCTTTCCCCTCCGGAAAGCACCGTTACGCCTTCGGGCGGCGGTGCTTTCTTTTTTCCCGCACCGTGATTTCCGGGGTTGAATGAAAATGAAAAGGACGCGCCGCACACGGTAGCCTGCACGGCGCGCCCAAAGTCACGTTAACGGCTCATTGCGTCACTGCGTTTCCACAAGACGCCGCCCGAGCCGGTTTTACTGCTTGTACTTGACGCTGCACCCGTAAGGATCGGTGCTGGCCGTCTGCACGGTCTCGCCGGCGAGCGCCGCGTTGACGGCTTCGATGACGTAGTTGCGCGGGTTGGTCTTGTCCTTGCGCGGGTTGTCGTCGATCGCGCCCGCGTAGGCGAGGACGCCGTTCTTGTCGATGACGAACATATGCGGCGTGGTCTTGGCGCCGTAGGCCTTGCCGGTCTGACCGGAGGCGTCGAGCAGGATCGGGTAGTTGATGCCCTTGTCCTTGATCCACTGCTGAATTCCGGCCTTTTTCTCCTCGCAGTAGTAGCTGGAGTCGATCGCAAGCCAGACCACGTCCTTGCCTTTGAAGGTCTCGAACGACTTCTGCATCGTCCTGGCTTCGCCCTGATGATAGACGACGAAGGGGCAGGTGTGATTCGTCCACTCCAGGACGACGACCTTGCCCTTGAGGCTGGAGAGGGTGTGCTCCTTGCCGTCCGTGTCCTTGAGCTTGAAGTCGGGCGCGGGCTTGCCGATCTCGGCCGTCGGGGTCGCGGCGGCGGGCGCCTTCTTCTCCGCGGTTGCCTGAGCAGCGGCGTATCCGGCGACGACCAACGAGCCTAACCCCAGGACCAGCATTCCGAAACGGTTCTTCATGTTTCAATTCTCCTGATATGAACAAGGCGCCCCGGCCCGCCGTCGGACAACGCTGCCCGCGGTTCAAATCCGGCCTGGCGCCGATCCCATCCCCTTATAACTTCGGAAACTTCAGACGTATTTCAAGAGCGGCGCCGTTGCCGGAAGCGCGCGGACCCGCCGGGCGGTGACAAAAATGCCGGAAGTACCGATTCCGCCGGTCAGCTTCGCCGGCGCGGCGGTTCGGCGTGAAGCAGGATGGCCGTGGCGCGTTCCAGGCTTCGCTCCAGGCCGCGCGGAGCGTCCTGGGGAACCCGGAGGTAAAGGGAAGGCTCGCGTCCATCGGTCCGAAGATGTGAGGCGACGGCGGAGAGGATCGGGTATCCGCCCTCGCTAAGGGTTTTGAAGACGCGGGCCAGATCACCGCAACCTTGCGGGAGGGCGACTTCGAGGCGGCGTCCCGGGATGTCGAGACCGAGCAGGTTCCGCAAGGCGCGCAGGAGATCCACGGTGGTGAGGATGCCGACAAGGCGCGGATTTTCGGCGTCGCCCCCTTCAACAACCGGAAGAGCGCCAAACCGTCCTTCCGCGAGAATCTCGAGGGCTTCGTCCAGCCCGGCGACGGGGGTGATCGTGACCGGGTCGTGGGTCATCGCCTCGCAGACCTTCAGTTTGTCGGAAAGCGTCCGATCAAACCCGACGGCGGAGCGGATGTCGCGGTCGCTGAGGATGCCCACCAGACGGCCGGCGGGATCGAGCACCGGCAGGTGATGAATGCGCCGACGCGTCATCAGGTCGGCGGCGACGGCGAGGGGGCTTTCCGAACTGACGGTGACGACGTTCGAGGTCATGTAATCGGCGACAAACATGTTCGTACCCTCCCGCTTTCCGGGGTTGATCCGTGCGGATTGCGCCTGCTCCTGACATCGGAGCCAGCTGCCTTCGGTTCAACGCGCAGGATTTCCGGGCAACTCCTGTACCAGACCGCTCGAGAATCGACGAGGGTCAGGTGGCGCGGGCCGGGGCAGGCATGAACCGTAGCGGGCATGTTTGTCGGCATGAGACTGCTCGGATTCGACAACGACCGGGGTGAACGCCCGAGGCGGCTGGGGGGGATTGATTCAAGAATCTTTCCGGAACCAGCGTCCGTGTTTGCGGGGTCATCCGCGGGGTAGGGCGACATGCTGGCGGCGGATTCGCCGATGCCGGGGGACGTGGATACCTTTCCGGATCATGCTTCAGACTTACGACGCGCGCAACCGTGATCTGATCGTCAACATTAACGGTCGTCTCGTACACCGGGACGAGGCCGGGGTCAGTCCGTTTGACTCCGCGGTGCAGGGCGGGGACGCGGTGTGGGAAGGGCTGCGCCTGTACCAGGGGCGCATCTTCAAGCTGCATGAGCATCTGGCGCGGTTACGCGGATCGGCGAAAGCGTTGGCCTTTGCGAGCATTCCGACGGATGAGGAGATCGTCGAGCAACTTCGTCGGACGCTGGCGGCGAACGCGATGACGGACGGCGTTCACATCCGCCTGACGCTGACCCGCGGGGTGAAATACACGAGCGGGATGGATCCGCGGCTGAACACGGCCGGTCCGACGCTCATCATCCTCGCGGAGCACAAGCCGCCGGTGTACGACAAGTCGGGCGTCACGCTGGCGACGAGCAGCGTGCGACGGTTTCCACCGGATTGTCTGGACCCGAAGATTCATCACTGCAACCTGATCCAGTCCATCCTGGCGAAGATCGAGGCGACCCGTGCCGGCGCGGACGACGCGCTGATGCTGGACCCGCGTGGGTTCGTCGCGGAGACGAACGCGACGCATGTGTTCATCGTGTACGCGGACGTGGTCGTGACGCCGCGCACCGTGGCCTGCCCGGAGGGGATCACGCGGGCGACGGTGCTGGATCTGTGCCGGCTGCACGGCATCGCGCACGAAGTCCGCGACGTGTCGCTGACGGAGGTGTACCGGGCGGACGAGATGTTCTGCACGGGGACGATGGGGGAGCTGGCGCCGGTGGTGGCCGTGGACGGGCGAACGATCGGAGAGGGGCGTCCGAGACCGATGACGGCGCGCCTCAGCGCGCTGTTTCGACGGTTGACCGAGACGGAAGGCGTGCCGGTGGTGTGAGAGACGCCCGCCGGAGGTCTCCCCGGTTCTGACCGATCAATGCGCGGGAGATCGCGCGTGCATTCATGCAGCGCGATCCTGATGCAGGCAGCGAACACCAGAGAGTTGGTCAAGAACCGCGCAGCGATGAATTGCGCCTTGCCTGTTCCGGATCATCCTCGACCTTCGGAATCCGGATGCCAGCGTCGCTGAAGGAGTACCGCGGCGAGGATGATTGCGCCGGTGAACATCAGGCGAGCGTATTCGGGCACGTTGTTGATGCTGAGAATCTTTTCGATGTACCCGACGATGAGCACGCCGATCAGGGTCAGCCCGATGCCGCCGCGCCCGCCCGACAAACGGGTTCCGCCGATCACCACCATCGCAATCGCCGATAACTCGTACCCCGCACCGTCCTCCGGGTCGCCTTGCTGAAGCTGGGCGGCCTGGCAGATTCCGGCCACGGCGGCGCACGCCCCACTGAGGGCGTAGACGGAGACTTTCATCATCCGCGTAGGGACGCCCGACAGGCGTGAGGCTTCCTCATTTCCTCCCAGCGCGTAGACGCGCCGGCCCCAGGTCGTTCGAGTCAACGCCACATGACAGACGAGGACGCACGCCAGAAAAATGACGGTGACGACGGCGATGTTTCCCCCGAGCAGGCGGGCGTCAATGCGTGAGAACGCCTCAGGGACGGGCAGCGCGATGTACCGCCCGTCCGCGTCCTGAATGTAGCGGGAGACCTTGACGCCGCCGCACAGCGCCTTCGCCAGTCCGCGCGCGGCGACCATCATCGCCAGCGTGACGATGAAGGGCTGAATCCGCCCGAATGCGATGAGGGCACCGCTGACACCGCCGCAGGCCGCGCCGATCATCAAGGCCGCGGGGATCGTCATTGCGGCGCTGTCCTGCCGATGAAGGCTCATCATCGAGAACGCCACCGACACCAGCGCCAACACGCTTCCGACGGACAGGTCGATCCCGCCTGCGAGGATCACCGCAGTCATGCCGCACGCGAGAATGCCGTAAACGGACGCCTGCCGCATCGCGTCGCGGTGGGTGTTCCAGTTGAAATACGCTCTGTCCCCGTGAAAGACGAACCCGAGGGTGATCACGAGGATCAGCGCCGCCGCCGGGGCCCAGCCGCCAGCCGTGAGCGAGAGTACGCGTGTGCTCGCCTGTCTCATGATCGGGTTGCCGCGTTGCGTCGTCGTCGCGCCGGGCTCGCTTCCGCAAGGGATCGTCCCGCCGTCCGCCTCATCCTTTCGAGTTTCTCAGGGTTCTTACTCCCGGAAGTCGCATTCGAGGCGTTCGATCTCGGCGATGTCCCCGGTGAAGACCTGGCGGTGACGGGCGTCCACGCGGCGGGCGATCCGCTCCGCCAGGTCGCGCACCGCCCGGTCGTCATAAACCGGTCCGGTCGCCAGCGCCGCCAGGCACGTCGTCGCCCGCCGGTCATCGCCGGTCAGCGTCGGCGCCGTGCGAACATTGATCCCGATGCCGGTGATCACCGCTTCGACGCGGTCCGCCGCGACGACCGTCTCCGTGAGAATTCCCCCGAGTTTTCTTCCGTCGATCATCAGATCGTTGATCGGGCGGATCCGCACCGTCGCACCGGTCACCTCGCGCAGAACCTCAACACAGGCGACCGCCGCGGATTTCGTGAACGTCGTCGTCACCGGCCAACGCACGTTGCGTGCCGAGTGTACGACGGAGAGGCAGAGGCCCGCACCGACCGGTGATACCCAGACCCGTCCGCGTGTTCCCCGGCCGCTCGTCTGCCCGCGCGCTAGCACCCACGCCGCGTCCGCGATCCGCCCCTGCTCCAGCAGCCGCCGCGCCTCGTTATTCGTCGAGTCGATTTCATCGTAGTAGAAGGACTGCACAGCGGCGCGAATATGCGATGCGCTGAGTTCGGTCAAGACCTGGCGACGCCCCTGCATCCTCCTCCGCCGTCAGTCCGACGCGCAAGGCCCCACCGTCTGAGGTGCAAGGCGCGCTCATGTCCGGAATGCGGCGATCGTGGCGACCGACGCGAAACCGCCCGCCGTCCGCCCGATGACGCGCACCCCCCGGACCGCGACCGATGCGAACCGAATCTCGTATTGCACCCACGGCGCCTTCGTCAGCGGCTCCTCGCCCGCCGGATACTCCGGCCGCCACCGCGCGTCTCGAACCGCGCGCCACGCCCCGGACTCGTCGCGCACCTCGACACGCGGGTCGATGAACCAGCCGCCGACCTCCTCCAGCGTGCCGGTCCGAAACAGCACCCGGCCGACCGACACCGGCGCGGTCCACGCATATCCGTAATACGCCTCGGCGCCGGTGTTGGGGATCGAGCCGTCCGCGCCCGACGGCACGAAGCCGTAAAAGGAAAGCGGCGGATCCGCATCCGGCGCGGGCCACGCGGACAGCGGCGCCTGATCGCGGATCACCGTCACGGAGTCCGCCAGCAGCGCCCGTGGTGTGAAGACGATCATCCGCGAGAGCGCCGCCTCATCCAGCACGTCGGTGTGCGACACGACCTGCGCTGCCGAGAGGGCGAGGTTCTCGCCGGTCGTCCGCGTCGGTCCCGTCGCGGGGGTCTGCTCGATCGATGGCGCGGGTTCCACCGGGGCGTGAAACCCGACCTGTGACGGGATGACGAGGGCCTCTGCGGGACCGTCGCCTTCAACGCGCCCGCCCGCGCGCCGGACGACGCGCTCGCCCTGCGCCGCGATCCGCGACGCCAGGTCGGTCAACCGCGCATCCGGAAGATCAAAGCGGGTGCGGTTGTGATAGCGGTCGTTCAGAGGCAGCGTCCACGCCCGGTCGGACAGCGGATCCAGCAGGTCGGCGGGAATGCCCTCGATTCCGGTCAGGATCGCGACCAGCCCGCACATCGTGGCGGCCTGATTGTCCACGTCAAACCCGATCCGGCAGCACATCTCGAGCGTCCGCCGGAAATCGCCGCCGCCGTAAAGCAGCGCGAGAATGCCGCACGCCCCGTTGAGATTCGCGTTCCAGATCGTGCGCGTCGCCGCCGGTTCGCCGTGGTAGTACGCCTCACACAGCTCCCCCCGCGCACGTCGCCAGTCCTGAGGAAACTGCTCGTGCAGCCGCCGCATGTGCGCCACGGTGGCTCTGAACCGCGCCCCGGGCGGGAGATGATCGCACGCCACGTCAACCAGCCGCCGCACGTCACGTTCGAAGAACGCCGCCGCATACATCACGCCGTAGTGGATCGTCGGCTCGATCCCCCACCCGTCCGCCATCACCCGCGCCGCCCACGCGGATTTCTCCGCCGCGTAACGCAGCAGGCCCGGCGCGGTCACGCCCCAGATCTCGTTCACAAGCTGCGGGTCGATCTGAAACCCGTGCGGATTGATCCCGCACCGTCCGGTCAGCGGCGGGCGCAGACCGTGGTGCATCAGGCCCAGCGCCGCCCGGTTCGCCACCCAGACGTGGCTGCGCACGTGGTGCATCCAGCGCCGGGCCAACTCGTCATACGTGACGTCCCGGTCACCGGCTTCCTCCATCGCCAGCAGGTACAGGTACTCGATGTCGGTGTCGTCGTCGGAGAATGCCCCGTCGGCCTGGCGCACCAGGTCGAGCACCCACTCCTTCCACTCCGGGGTTTCGCCTTCGGGCATCGGCTCGTCGAGGTAGACGTTCTCGTAGCCGAGTCCGAACATGTTGCCGACGCACTGCCCGATCCACGAGGCGTAGACCTTGCGGCGGTACTCGGCAAGCGGAAGACGCAACTCGGTCGGCATAAACGCATCCTAAATCATGATTCACGTATGAGCGCCCCCGAGCCGCGGGCTTCAGCCCGCGCGAGCGTTCGTCTCACGCCGCGCCGCCGGAAACTTCGTCGGATCGCGGACCTCCGGTCCGCCCGTGCGGCGTGCGAGGTTCCGGTCCGGCGGACTGGAACTTCGCGATCCGGGCTGAAGCCACGGGCGTACAACTCAGGACGTCGGCAGGCGGAGCGATTCCTGACGGCGCGACTTGGTTCCACGGCGGCATCTACGATGCGCGGGCGGCGGCGCCCGCGCCGAGGAATCCGTCCACTTCGTTGGCGACGATCACGCCGTAGTTAATCGTACCCAGCCAGCCCGACATGATGATGCCGACGGACCCGGTGTGAAACAGCCCCGGCACGCGCTTCGGAAGGTCCATGCTGGCCTTGAGGCCCTCGAATTTTGTGCCGAACGTCGCTCCGAGCATGTGCTGCGTGTAATGCGCGAACGTCCGGGGCGTGCTCGCCTCGACGTGGTCGATGATGGAGCTTACGCCGGGAAGGTATTTCTCCAGCCCGACGATCGTGGCGTCGATCAGCCGCTGCTTCTCGCGCTGGTAGGTCGCTTCGTCGAGGTCCGCCCAGTCCACCCAGTTCGCGTTCGTCGAGGACACGATGTAATAACGCTCCGGGTGGTGCGGACGCGTGTCCGGGTAATACAGCGAGAACGTCCGGCTGGTCACCTCCCGCGCGCACATCGCCTCGAAGTCGAACTCCGGCCAGGTGGAGGTGAACAACAGGTCGCCGACGTAGGGGATGCGCTCGCCCTGGCGCACCGCCATGTAAACCTGGCAACTGCTGTTGGCGAGGCGCACCCGGCGGACTTCGTCGAGATAGTCCTCGGGCACGACGGACGGGTCGAGCATCTTCAGGACCGTGTTCTTCAGGTTGGCGTTGGAGACCACGCTTCCGGCGCGGATCGCCCGCCCGTCCGCCACGACGCCGCACGCCCGTCCGTCCTCCACGAGAATACGCTCGACAAGCACCTGCTGCCGAAGGTCCACGCCGTTGCGCTTCAGCTCCGTCTTCATCTTGAAGATCAGGTCGTCGGTGCCGCCTTGATAAATGTAGACGCCTTTGCTCATGAAGTTCGAGAAGACGATCCCGTAGCTGATCGCCGGGTCGTCGAGCGTCGAGCCGTTGGCGTAGTTGATCGGCTCCATCAGCAGGCGCCAGACGTCCGTGCGCCCCGGAAAAAAGCGTTGAAACAGCTCCCGCGTCGTCATCGTCTGATCGTCGTAGAAGTCCATCCCCCGCGAGGTGTCGAAGAACGCCTCCACCGTCGCCGCCTCCACGCCGAAGCGCTCGGTCAGAAGGCGCGTGAAGTCCGCCCGGTCGAACGTCGTCTCGAGCGTGAACTGCGGATTGTCGAAGCGGATGCCCTTGAGCTGGCGGATGTTTCCGGCGATCTCCTCCGTCCAATACCGCCGGCAGCTCTTGATCATCCCCACCGGAAACCCGTGCAGCGAGATGTCGAAGATGCGCCCGCCGGGACGGCGGAACCACGTCGCCATCCCCCCGAAGTTGTAATGCTGCTCCAGCAGCAGGACGCTCCGCCCCGCCTTCGCCAGCACGTTCGCGCAGGTCAGCCCCGCCAGGCCTGAGCCGATGACGATCACGTCGTAGTCATTGCGGACGTCTTTGAGTCGATCCTTCGGCATGTTCACCGCGGTGAGCTTTTCCTGCCCTTACCGCCGCACCAGGTCCGACAGCTCCCGACGGACGTTGAGCCAGACTCCGTAGCCCCGGTCCTCGCCGTCGCCGATATCGAGCAGATCGTATTCGGCGGTCAGTTCGACATCCAGAAGCCCGCGTGTCAGGCGGATTGTCCCCTCGAGGTCCACGCCCTGCGTCGTGCCGTCGATCGAGTCCCGCTCATGTCGGTAGCCCACGCCGAGCGAGGTCGAAAGATGATCCGAGAATTGCAGCGTATCCTTCAGGTCCGCGTCGAATGCGGTCACGCGGCGCGGGTCGAAGTCGCCGTCGAAGCGGAAATGCGAGAGCATCGCCGAGGCGTCGAGCGTGTGTCCAGGGCTTCGCAGCAGGTCCGCGCGACCGCTGACGTGCCACGCCTCATACGGCAGCACCGAGTCGTTGAAAAGCTCGAACTCGCCCGACACGGTCCACCGGTCGCGCTCGTAACGGAGGCCGAGGCGGTGGTGATCCGTGTTGTCCGCGAAGGCGTCGAAGACCGGGTCGAAGAAATCCGCCGCGAAAGGCCGGCGGAACTCCGGCTCGTCCACCCACTGCCGCCGATTTTGCCAGAGGTAGTAAGGCGTCAGACCGCCGTCGAACGCATGCTCGATGCGCAGGTCGGACTGGACCGTGTCCGTCCGGGAGCCGGTCGGAACGCGGTACTCGTAGTCGAAGGAGACCGCCTCGCCGTCCGCGATGTCGCCGGAGAGGATGCGGCGTATGAACGTCAGCCGGCCCGCCTGCGTCACGGTGTAATCCAGCCCCTCGGTGTAGATCCGCGTACGCGATGCATTGAAGGCGCGGAGGCTGAAACGCCGCACGTCGGATTTGCGCAGCACCGCCGGACGAACCGTGTCCAGCGTGTGCGTCTCGCCGCGCACGACGGAGATCGGTCCGTCGCCCGTCGTCTCGGCCCGCACGAGGTGGATCGCGCCGTCGATCGTCAGGCGTCCCCAGGGCGTCGGGTGGTCGAAGCTCATGTCCAGCAGACCGCCGTATTCGTAGGTCTCGACATCATCCTCGACGCGCTCGACGCGCCAGAAGGCGTCGGCGGTAAGGCGAAGCTCGTCGGTGATGCCCCACGCGGCCTCGACGTCGGCCTTATGCCGGTCGATCGAAAGCCCGTCCTGGTCGGTCTTGTAGAGGTTGTAGCGCCAGGTGGTCTGAAGGCGGTCGGTATGCTGGAAGGTCAGCCGCGGGGCGAACTCGGTTTCGTCGCGGGCGAGGTCGCCCTCCTCGTCGTTGTGCCGCAGCAGCAGATCCCACGCGTGTCGGCCCTCGCGTCCGAACTCGATCCGGTGCTCGACGCGAAGCTCGTCGCGCCGCGTGTCCAGCGAACCTCGCGAGCCCTGGTACTTGCTCTCGACGTTCTCGTGATCGTAAGTCAGGCGAAGCCCGTGTCCGTCGCTGATGTCCCAGCGGTGATCGACGTGGAAGCGAGCGCGCTCGCGGGATTCATCATCCTCGCCCGAGACGTTTCCGGTGCGCTGCACGTCGGACAGATCGAAGCCGACGTCCGTGCGGGTCGTCGGCGTCGTGAGATGAAACGCGATGCCGTATTCCTCGTTATCCTCAATCAGCGACGGCAGAAACCGGCGCGGGATGCGGTCGCGCGATCGCCGGGCGTAGGCGTCGAACGACGCCGGTTCATCCGGAAAGAGCGTCAGCGCCAGGTCGTAGCGGACGAGCGTACCCGAGTCCGTGTCCGTCTCAGAAATGCCGTCGACGGAGCGGTGAAAGCGCGACTGCGCCAGCCCGAGCTCCACGTCGCCGGAGAATTGCAGCGTCTCCTCGCCGAACGCATGCCCGTCGAGCGTGAAACCGAGCGACTCGCGGAACTCCAGCGCCCGGTCCGTCCGACGGATCCGCGAAAGCCCTGACGGATCGGAGGTCACGCGCCTCGACTCCAGACTGGATTCGAGATTCAGAAACGGATCGGTCAGGTCCAGCCGGTATCGGCGGGCGAGGGTTGCGGCGGCGCCCTCCGCGGACTCGTCAGCCGAAGCTTCATGAGACTCCGACGTCACGTCACGGAAGCGCGGCGCGGCCAGCGCCGTCGACGCCGCTCCCCCGACGAGCCAACCCACCAGGATGCGCTTCACCGTCAGGTTCATTCATCGCCCCCCGGCACGTCGAGCGCACCGGGCCAGACCGTCTACGTGTGTACATGAAGAACCGGCAACCGGTCGGCGGCGAGCAGACCGCGCATGCGCCGCGCGACGCCGGCGTATTCAATCAGACGCGCCGCCCACTGCCAACGCCGTCTCCGAAGATTTCCGGTCTGCGTCGAATCGCGCAACGCGGGTGTCCGAATCCGCGCCGCCCCTGCGCGGCTTTGCTTGATCGGATCGGCATCGCCGGTAAGGTGACCCGCGGTCGACCGTCAATTCGACGGTCGCGGCAGGGCGGCTGACCGGCGGGGATTCAGCATGTGCAGCGCGATCCGGAGATGCATGACGGCGATGGCCGCCGGGATTGCGGTCGCGACCGGATGTTCGGTGACGTGGACGCCGAGCGATGATGGTGGAGGGCTTCCCGGCAATCGGACCGACCCCACCAACGGCGGAGCGAGTTATGTTGGGTCGGCCGCATGCGCCGCCTGTCATGCCGACGTGGCTGCCCGTCACGCCTTGCACGGGCACGCTCGGATCCTCACCCGGATTGACGGCGTGCCGCCCGTTTTTCCGGAGACCGCCTCGCGCGCGGGAGTTCCTGCGCCTCCCGACGGATACGACTGGACAGACATCGCCTACGTCATCGGCGGTTACACGAAAAAGGCCAATTTCATCGACCAATTCGGTTTCGTCATCCCTTCAGGCTCGACGGATGCTCCCGTGCAGTGGAACCTTGCGTTTCCGCCGACCGGTTCAGCCGCGGGATTCGCGAACGTGGAGAGCGGGACCTCGGAGCCGGGCGAGTACGCGCACGACTGTTTTCGTTGTCATGCGACCGGAGCGGCGGCCAGCGCAGAAGACGCGCCGCCTCATCAGGACAACCGACCCGGTATCCTGGGAACCTGGGCGGAGGCGGGCGTGCAATGTGAGTCGTGTCACGGTCCGGGCAGCCGGCACTTCACGGCGGACGGACGGGACGTTCAGGTGCATCCGTCGGCGATCTTTGTCTCCTCCCAACCGAGCGCGACCTGCGGACCGTGTCACTCTCGGACCAACGAAGCAGCGCGTCTTGAAGGCGACGAGGGTTTTGTGGCCAGTTATCAGCAGTACTCCGAACTGCTTGCCAGCGGTGGGCATGCCTCGTTCGGATGCGCCACCTGCCACGATCCGCACGTCTCCGTCGCTTACGACCGGGGCAACGCGATCCGGAATGCCTGCACGGATTGTCACACGGACCAGAACATGGGCAAGCACGCGGGGAAAGTGTTCACCCGCGGGGATTACACCGAAGTTCTGACCTGCGAAAGCTGTCACATGCCCTTTGCCGGAAAGAGCGCGTCATCTGCGACGGCTGAAGTCGTCGGGGAACTGGGCCGGATGGGCGACACGCGCACGCACATTTTCCGCATTGACAGCTCGTCGGTCACTTATACGGACATGTTCACCGAGGATCTTGCGGAGGTGCGCACGGACGCGGCGGGGCGTGCGGCGGTGACGCTCGACTTCGTCTGTCTCCGGTGTCACAACGGCATCGGCGCGTTCGACATCGAGTCGCGCTTCCTGACGGATATCGCGGCCAACATGCACTTCATCAGCGAGCCGTAACCGCACCGCCCCCCTGATTTGGGTCGTGACGACCGAATTTCCTGGAAGGTGGACCGCGCCTTCGACGGACGGGGGCGCAGCGCGGGTTTTCCGCCTGACGGGGCGGCGGAAGGGGGGCGGGGCGATACTTGCGCTCGAGGGGTTGGGCTGGGCGGCGGTGCGGTGGGGTTCGCGCCGGGAGCGGGTTGACGGGGAGCGGGGTTGCGGTTAAGGTTCCGCTCTTTCCCGGCAGGCCGGACGACGGCACGACGGGGGTTACGGGAAGCCTTTAAGGGGCGGGTCGGGCGGAATCGGGAGGTTCCGCGAAGACAGGTGGGCGCCGGCAGTACGCGGCAAGGCGCTTAGGCCTCGGTTTCCCAGCGGCCGCGATCCTTCCTTTGCGGAAGCTCACGCCGCTTTTTACGGGTATCGGGTTGTGCCTGCGTTGTCGTGCTGAGCGTTGCGCGGCGTTCGCAATCGGCGATCCGAAATCGGAGATCTGAAACCCGCAATGCGGGGTTCCGGAGTTTTCGTTGACGGGCGAAGGCGTTTTGCCCGGTGGTGTAATCGGTAACACACCAGGTTTTGGTTCTGGTATTCCTGGTTCGAGTCCAGGCCGGGTAGGTCGGGGATAGGCGGCAGGCCGTAAGGGACGAGACGCGGGTTCGGGGTGGCGTTACAGGCGGCGGGAGTGTGATGGCGGGGCACGCGAACAATCATGCGCCGATCGGCGGGCTGAAGATTTTCTCGGGCACGGCGTGCCGGGAACTGACGACGCGCATCTGCGAGTATCTTGGCGTGCAGCAGGGTCGGGCGACGGTGGAGCGGTTCCCCGACGGCGAGACGCTGGTCAAGCTGGACGACGACGTGCGCGGCCGGGACTGCTTCGTCGTGCAGAGCACGCGTCCTCCGGTCAACGACAATCTGATGGAGCTGCTGATCTTCATCGACTGTCTTCGGCGGGCGTCGGCGAACCGGATCACGGCGGTGATTCCTTATTACGGTTACGCGCGCCAGGACCGCAAGGCGGAGGGGCGGACGCCGATCACGGCGAAGCTGGTGGCGAACCTGATCGTGGAGGCGGGCGCGCACCGCGTGCTGACGATGAACCTTCACGCGGACCAGATTCAGGGTTTTTTCGATATTCCGCTGGATCACCTGTCGGCGGCGCCGGTGCTGACGGAGCATTTTCACACGCTGAAGCTGGACATGCCAGTGGTGGCGTCGCCGGACGTGGGGAACATCAAGTTCGGCAGTGATTTCGCGGCGCGGCTGAGCGCCGACCTGGCGGTAATCGACAAGCGTCGGATCGCCGGCGACGTGACGCGTGCGAACCGGGTGGTAGGGAACGTCGAGGGAGCGAGCGTGATGATGTTCGACGACATGATCACGACGGCGGGGACGGTGTGTGAAGCGGCGAAGCTGCTGCGGCAGTTCGGGGCGAAAGAGGTTTACGTTTCCGCGGCGCATCCGGTGTTCGCGGGGCCTGCGGTCGAGCGTCTGCGTGAGGCGGGTTTTCGGCAGATCGTGGTGACGGACACGATTCCGGTGAGCGAGGAGGCGCGGCGGACACTGTCGAACCTGAAGGTGTTGACGGTGGCGCCGCTGATCGGAGAGGGGATTCGTCGGATTCATGAGCACCTGTCGGTCAGCGAGCTGTTTCGCTGGGAAAAAAAGATGGGTTGAGTCGCCGCCCGGCATCGGGATCATGGCGTCCGTCGCAGGCTGCGGCGGGGCGTCCGGAGCGGGATGGTCAAAAGGACGGAGTTTCGAGTTGCATGTCAAACGTTCAACTGAAAGCACAACCGCGCAAGAAGGTGGGGACGTCCGGGTCGCGCAAGCTGCGTGAGACGGGTGTGCTTCCGGCGGTGATTTACGGTCACGGGGAGCCTCCGGAGTCGGTGATGCTCGATGAGCATGAGTTCGTCGTGGCGATCGGGCACGGGGCGCGGACGATGGCGCTGAACATCAACGGGAAGGAGTCGCAGTTTCTGGTCAAGGAGGTGCAGTACGACCACCTCGGGAAGCGCCCGATCCACGTGGACTTTGTGCGCGTCGATCTGACGGAGAAGGTGCGCGTGAAGGTCGGCGTGGAGCTGCGCGGCGTGCCGATCGGGGTGAGCCACGGGGGCATTCTGGAGCAGTATCTGGCGGCGGTGGAGGTGGAATGCCTGGCGATGGCGATCCCCGAGACGCTGCACCCGATCGTGCAGCATCTGGACGTGGGTCAGGTGCTGGCGGTGCGCGACCTGGTGGTTCCCGAGGGCGTCATCATCCTGAACGATCCGAACGACACGGTGGCGGCGATCCGCACGCTGGCGGAACCGGTGGAGGCGCCGGCGGCGGCGGAGCCGGGGACCGAACCTCAGTTGCCGGAGCGCATCGGTCGCGTGCGGCCTGAGGAGCCTGCGGAGGAAGAGAAGAAGAAGTAGCCGTGAAACTGGTGGTGGGGCTGGGGAACCCGGGACCGAAGTACGCGGGGACGCGGCACAACGTCGGTTTCGACGTCGTGGACCGGTTGGCGCGGCGGTGGCGGGTGGACCTCAGCGCCGAGAAGTTTCATGCGTGGTTTGCGGTGACGGACGTGGGGGAAGAGCGCGTCGGGTTGATGAAGCCGACGACGTTCATGAACCGCAGCGGTCAGGCGGTGGCCGCCGCAACGCGGTTCTACCAGTTATCGCCGGCGGATCTGATGGTGGTGGTGGACGATCTGGCGTTGCCGCCCGGGAAGATCCGAATCCGGTCGGAGGGATCGGCCGGAAGCCACAACGGACTGACGGACATTATTGAGCGGCTGGGGCGTCAGGATTGGCCTCGGTTGCGGATCGGGATCGGTCCGGCGGAGGGGATCGGCGCGCAGTACGTTCTGTCGCGGTTTGCGGAGGACGAGCGGGCGACGATGGAGGAGGCGCTAGACCGGGCGGCGGATGCGGTGGAGTGCTGGTTGAAAGAGGGCGTGGCGACGGCGATGAACCGGTACAACGGATGACGTCGCACCAGATCCCGTGAAACCGGAGAGGTCGAGTGCGGAATCCGAGGAATACGGTCGGAGCCGGGGGCGTCGGGTTGGTGTTGTGTGCGAGGCGGTCAAGGTGAATTCAGTTAATCACAGCGCGTGATGGTCAGGCAAGTGCGGTGGAGATTCGATGGATAAGCTGAATCAATACGAGGCGATGTTTTTGTTTGATCCGACGTTTGCGACGTCCGATCAGGCGCCGCGGGACGAGATCAAGCGGTTGCTGGATCGGGCGGAGGCGCAGGACGTGGCGATGGCCCGCTGGGACGAGCGTCGTCTTGCCTACCGGATCAAGGGGCGCAAGCGGGCGGCATATTACCTGGCGTACTTCAAGGCGTCGGGGACGAAGGTGGCGGGGCTGGAGCGGGACATTCAGCTCTCCGAGGCGGTGCTGCGGGCGCTGGTGCTTCGGGCGGACCACGTGACGCCGGAGCGGATGCAGGATGCGCTGAAGGGCGCGCCGAAGGAGACGCCGCGTTCGGCGGAGGACGGTTTCGGCGGCGGCGGGCGGTTCGGCGGAAGGCGGGACCGGTTCGAGTCCGCCCCGGACGAGGCGGTGTTCGCCGCGGTTCCGGAACTGGAGTAGCGCGGGCGCCGGATCCGGGCCGCGCCACAATGCGGGGCTTCGACAAGGGCTTCGCATTCGTCGCGGAGCAAGAGCTCTGCGCGGGGCGTGCGGACCGGAAGTCTGCGATCCGGGTTGGGGTGCGGACCGGAGGTTCGTGTCCGGGATTTTGTGCGGACGGGGTTTGTGCAACGAACCTGCCGCTCAGGAGTGCAGCGCTGCTTCGCGAGAATGTCCGAATGTCGTGGGGACGGACAAGGAACACTTCCTGAGGGGTGCGGCTCGGGAAGCGTGCGGGTCGCATGACGGCGGGGATACGACGGGAACAAGGAGGACAGGAGATGGCCAGTTACAACCGGATCATCCTCGTGGGGAACCTGACGCGCGACCCGCAATTGAGTTACCTGCCGAGTCAGACGCCGGTGTGCGAGTTCGGGATCGCCACGAACGAGCGTTGGCGCGACAAGGACGGCAACAATCACGAGGACGTCTGCTTCATCGACTGCAAGCTTTTCGGGCGAGGAGCCGAGGTTTTCTGCCAGTACATGACGAAGGGTCGGCCGGTTCTGGTCGAGGGGAAGCTGAAGCTGGATCAGTGGACGTCGCAGGACGGTGAGAAGAAATCCAAGCACCGCGTGTTCGTGGAGAACTTCACGTTCCTTGGGGGTCAGGGGGGCGGGGGACCGGGCGG
>JABWBH010000073.1 GCA_013360585.1 Phycisphaerae bacterium
CCTCAGCGTGGCGCCCACCACGCCGGCGACGCTGAAGATCAACGGCGACCACACGATCCAGGGCAACGGCGGCGTGATCGTCCTCGTCAAAGGCTCGGTGATTGAGGAGCACACCGACGCCGACGACAAGCTCACGCTCAAGGCGACGAGCACATGCAGCAGCCAGAGTTGCAGCATGACGCTCAAGGGCGACGGGTACATCGACGTGAACTTCGACAACCGCGCCTACGTGATCGCCGATCACCACATCCGCCTGGAGAACCGGTCCAAGACCGGAACCGCCGACGGATGGTGGATCGTCAACGACGCCGGCCTGCTCACCGTGTCCACGCTGGTCACGGGGGCGTGCGCCTGGTACATCGAGTCCGACAGCGAAGACAACCGCATCTCGCTGTCGGAGGACGCCGGGTGTGTGAACGGGTCGGGACCGGTGACGCTCAAGGCCGGAGAACTCGACTGCCAGTGCGGAACGACGTTCTGCACGACGGGCAAGCTGACGTGGAAGTCGGTCGCCAGCGGCGGCGGAACGACGGAGCCGAGAATCCGGACAAAGTCGACGTCGCTGGCCACCTTCGGCCTCGGCGGGGCAAGCACCTGCTCGTGCTCGACGGACTGCCCGTGAGGCGGAATGACGGGCCTCCCGAACCTGAACATCCTGGACCACGGAAGGCGCGCCTTCCGTGGTCCAGGGAGGGTGCTCCGGGTTCCACCAACCGATCGCACGTAACTGTGGACCACCCCAAGCTGCCGATGACGGCGGGCAAAGCCCGCCCTGCGCGCTCCAGGCATAGCCGCCCGTTGAAAAAGGGGTGTGTGTCCCTCCGGGACGCGAAGTTCATGGGGAAAAACCGGCATCACGAAGACCGGTCCCGGGGTTTTCAACAGGCTGTGAGGACGCCGCGTATATCCGTAACAGGCCTTATGATCTTTCCTGAGTCTCCCGCTGACTCCGGTGCGTGGCGCCTGGAGGATCTTGAGGTTGCGACGCGGTGCGTCTTTGTGCCCCGGGGGGCAGCCCAGAGTAGCCCAGCGATTTATCGCTGGGGGACTCGGCGCGGTGGGGTGAGTCGTAAGGTCTTTGCATTGGATGAAGAACGCGCAGCTCTGCTTCATCCGTGCGGACCGGAGGTCTGCGGTCCCGAATTGAGCAACGAATTTGCAATTCGGGACACTCACTGCCCGACCGCGGCAATCATCAGGCTCGGTTCGGGCGGGGGAGGGTGTGGCCGGGCGATTCCGGTGTGTTGACGGTCGGACGCGTTAACGTCAGCATCGACAACCGCGTGCTCAGGGAGAATGAGGACGCAGTCGCCGGTGAAGGTTCTTGCGGTCTTCGGCGTCGTAGGTCGAGTCGGCACAACGGCGCGGACCGGATCCAGGCCCGGGCGACGGCGATCGTTTATCAGGAAAAGGCACGAACGGCATTGACTCAGGCTCAGGATAATCAGGCGACGGGAATCGACGGTCACGGTCGGTCTCTGCTCAACGAGAAGGCGACGTCGGACGGGCGCATCGCTTTTATGCCCGGTGTGCGCCAAGCGCTGGCGGACGCGCCTCTTCAGCGGGCGGTCTCGCTGGCGACGCTCAAGAAGACCGACGTCCGCAACGCCTCCTTCGCGAGATTGAAACACGCGGAGGACATCCGCACGCTCGCCGCCCGGATCAAGCAGCACACGCTGGACCACCTCGACCGATATCTTGAACAGTTCGTCGCCAACGTCGAGCGCCTCGGCGGCGTCGTGCATTTTGCGGAAACCGGAGCGGACGCCAACGCCATCATCTGCCGCATCGCCCGCGACAACGGCAGCCGCCTCTGCGTCAAGGCGAAGTCGATGACCACCGAAGAGACGCACCTCAACGCCGCGCTCGAGAAGATCGGCGTGCAGACCGTCGAGACGGATCTCGGCGAATTCATCGTCCAGATCGACCACGACCGTCCCAGCCACATCGTCACGCCGATCATTCACAAGGATCGCTTCACCGTCGCCCGCGCGATGCACCGGGAGCTCGGCGTGCCTTACACCGAGGATCCGACCGAGCTGACTCAGCACGCCCGCACCTACCTGCGCGATATCTTCCGCCGCGCGGACCTGGGCGTCACCGGCGTCAACTTCGCCATCGCGGACACCGGCACGATCTGTCTGTGCACCAACGAGGGCAACGGACGACTCTGCACGACGCGGCCCAAAGTTCACGTCGCCCTGATGGGCATCGAGAAGGTCATCCCGAAGTTCACCGATCTGCCGGTGTTCCTGAAGATGCTCGCCCGCTCGTCCACCGGTCAGCCGCTCACCGTGTACACATCGCTGATCACCGGTCCGCGAAAACCGCATGACCCGGACGGTCCGGAGCAACTGCACGTCGTCATCCTGGACGCCGGTCGGACGGGCATCCTGTCGCAGGAGGAATACCGCGAGGTGCTTCGCTGCATCCGCTGCGGCGCGTGCCTGAACGGGTGCCCCGTCTACCGCAAGATCGGCGGACACGCGTACCAGAGCACGTACCCCGGCCCGATCGGCAAACTGGTCACGCCTCTGCTGAAGGGGCTGGAACCTTATGCCGACCTGCCGCAGGCGTCGAGCCTGTGCGGCGTCTGTCGGGAAGTGTGCCCGGTGCGGATCGACATTCCCGAAATCCTGGTGAAGCTCCGGCGCGACGAGGTGGATCGGAAGATTGTTGGACCGCTGCATCGGCTGGCGTTCCAGTTGGCCGCGTGGACCTTCGCCGCACCGTGGCGCTATCGCCTCGCTCAACGGATGATGCGCTTCTTCCTCGGGTTGCACGCCGCCGACGGTTACACATCGTCCCTGCCGCTGAAATCGGCGACGCGCGTCCGCGACGTGGCCGTCCCGCCCGGGCCCTCGTTCCGAAGCCGGTGGGTGGCGGGATTGAAGGACGACGTGTAAGCGCCCCCGCCAAGCCGCGTGCGTCCGCATGTCCCTGACGTTGCGAAGCAAGGCCAGGGATGGGCGAGCTTTCAGGAAGACAGCAGGCGCGAAGGCAACAAGGCACGACGGCACAAAGGAAACGCGATCCACGACCCCGAACCTCGACTTGTAGACGGACTATCACCGCCGCCTCTGACAACAAGGGCATTTATAGATGCTCAGTGGCGATATTATTGGACCTCAAAGAGAGGGGTTACGCTCCAACGCTTGTGATCGTGCCGCAGGGGCGGGCATCAGCACCGTGTTCCGCGACGCTTGGGGTAGGATGCCGCTGACATACGGTTTCAGGAGGCATTCATGCAGCATAAAGGTATCCTTCGTCCCCCCCTCCGCGCCCCGCGCGGCGCGCGACTTTCGTGCAAGTCGTGGCTCACCGAAGCCCCGATGCGCATGCTCCTTAACAACCTCGACCCCGAAGTCGCGGAAAGGCCTGACGAGTTGATCGTTTACGGCGGATCGGGCAAGGCGGCGCGGACGTGGGAAGATTTCGATCGGATCGTCGCGTGCCTGAAGCGGCTGGAGGGGGATGAGACGCTGCTGGTGCAGTCTGGTCGGGCGGTGGGGGTGCTGAAGACGCACGCGGATGCGCCGCGTGTGCTGATCAGCAACTCGATGCTCGTTCCGAAGTGGGGGACGTGGGAGGAGTTCCGCCGGCTGGAGGCGATGGGTCTGACGATGTTCGGTCAGATGACGGCGGGGTCGTGGATCTACATCGGGACGCAAGGGATCTTGCAGGGAACCTACGAGACGTTCGGGGCGCTGGCGCGGAGGCATTTTTCGGGAAGAGAGGGACAGAGGGACAGAGGGACAGAGGGACAAAAGGGCAGAGGGGCAGGGGGGAACGGCGGCACGTTGCGCGGGAAGCTGGTGGTCACCGGGGGACTCGGGGGGATGGGTGGCGCACAGCCTCTGGCGGCGACGATGAACGAGGGCGTGTGTCTGTGCGCTGAGGTGGATGCGTCGCGCATCGAGAAGCGCATCCGCGATCGTTACCTCGACAAGGCCGCGCGAACCCTCGACGAGGCGCTGGCGTGGGCGCTGGACGCCAGGCGGGCGGGCGCCGCGGTTTCGATCGCCGTGGAGATGAACGCCGCGGACCTGCTTGCGGAACTGATCCGCCGCGACATCACGCCCGACGTGCTGACGGATCAGACCTCCGCGCATGACGTGCTCAACGGGTATGTGCCGAATCAGATGACATACGCCGCCGCGCTCGCGTTGCGACGCGACGATCCCGAGCGTTATATCCGCGAGTCGTACCGCACGATGGCGGGGCACGTCGCGTGCATGTTGGAGCTTCAGCGGCGCGGCGCGATCACGTTCGATTACGGGAACAACATCCGCGGGCACGCGAAGGAGGCGGTGGAAAAGGGGTTCGCCGATCTGCGATCCGCGGATTTCCAACCGCGCGGCGGCTCGCGTTCCTCCAAGGGGACGCCCCGGAGTCACGGATCCGCGCAGGCTGAAGCGTGCGGCTCGGATTTCGACCCCTTCCGTATTCCCGGCTTTGTGCCGGCGTATATTCGGCCGCTGTTCTGCGAAGGTCAGGGCCCGTTTCGATGGGTGGCGCTGTCGGGCGATCCGAAGGACATCGCGCGGACGGATCGCGCCGTACTCGAGACGTTTCCGAACCACGAGCACCTCTGTCGCTGGATCCGGCTTGCGGGAGAGCGCGTGGCGTATCAGGGCTTGCCCGCGCGAATCTGCTGGCTGGGGTACGGCGACCGGGCGAAGATGGGGCTGGTGTTCAACGACCTTGTCGCGCGCGGAGAGGTTTCGGCGCCGATCGTCATCGGGCGCGATCATCTGGATTGCGGAAGCGTGGCGTCGCCGAACCGCGAAACGGAGGCGATGAAGGACGGGTCTGACGCGATCGCGGACTGGCCGATCCTCAACGCGCTGGCGAATACGGCGTGCGGGGCGACGTGGGTGAGCGTGCATCACGGCGGCGGCGTGGGCATCGGATACTCGATCCACGCGGGACAGGTGATCGTCGCGGACGGCACGCCGGAGGCGGCGCGGCGTCTGCAGCGCGTGCTCACGGCGGACCCGGCGATGGGGGTGTTCCGGCACGTGGACGCGGGGTACGAGGAGGCGGAGGCGGTGGCGCGGGAGCGCGGGGTGGATCGGGGCGCTTGACCGGAGGATTCGTTCGGTCATGGTTTGGATCTTGGGCGAGGGCTCGTCGCGTCGGCGCGCCTCGGTTGTTAAACCGCGTCTTATTTACAGCGTTGCGCCGAACGCCAGGGAGGTCACGTTCTGCCGCGTCGGGGCGAACATGCGGGATGATCGCGGCGCGTATTCGCCCGGGGGTGGAGCGACGAGTTCTGCCGGGTTCGTGCGGACCGGAGGTCCGCACTCCCGAATTGAGCAACGAATTTGCAACTCGGGACATTGATGATTGCGGAGCCAAAGAAACGGCTGCACGCATGAAGCGCCTGAATAATGAGGCGCTCCGCCCGCAACGGTGTTCGATTGCAACACAAAAACCCCGGAGGATGTCCCCTTGTGGTGGGCGTTCGGCGGCGCAAGCAGCGCGGTGCGGCTACGTCTTCAGCCTGTTTCAGGGGTTCTGGCTGCGCGAACCAACCCTTGTCAGCAGTTCGAGAATCTGCACCGCGTCGAGCGCCGCGCCCTTGCGCAACTGATCTCCGCAGGCAAAGAGATTCATGCCCCGGCCGTCGGGCTGGCTGGGGTCT
>JABWBH010000074.1 GCA_013360585.1 Phycisphaerae bacterium
CGCCGAGCCCGCGACCGGCTCCGAGTTCGATCCCCCTGGAAACCCAACGGCCTGAGCAGTACGCTGTTCCATGGCGTATCCTTTCGTAAAGGGTGAACTGAAACTCCACCCAGGATACGCCGCCTTTTTCTTCAGGTCATCCACAGGATTTGGTCATAGCTCGGGGCTTGCGCTGCTCGGAGTGTATCTGAGCGACGCCTCCCGGCAAGCCACAGCCCCCGGACGACATCGCCGCAGCGGAGCGCGAGTGTATCCGAGCGACGCCTCCCGGCAAGCCACAGCAAGCGCGCCAATCGTCTGAAGTGACCGATCAGTGTATCTGAGCGACGCTTCCCGGCAAGCCACAGCCGAGGTCTTCGCGCTACAAGAGAGAGTGGAAGTGTATCTGAGCGACGCTTCCCGGCAAGCCACAGCTCATCGTCTGTCGGCCTGTTGCACGACCTAGTGTATCTGAGCGACGCTTCCCGGCAAGCCACAGCTATAGTTTGTCGGCCCGCTTCAAGCGCCTCCCCCCCGGCCCGCACCACCTCACCCTCAAAGAATGCGACGCCCCGGCGGAGGTGGGGTGCGAGTAATCCTGAACAGGCGGGGTGGGTAGCGACGGATGTGGGGGGCGAGTGAAACCGACGTGGGGGAAGGAGGTCCGCGGTCCGGGGTGAGGTTCGGGCAAGCGCGAGCCGCGGCGGGTCGGAGGTCAGCGGTCCGGGCGAAGTCCGGGGCGAGGGTGAGCAGCGATAGACCGAGAGGTCGCGGTTCGCAGCAAAGAGAGGTGAGCGGCCGCGCGGATCGGTTCATCGACGGGCGCGAGGGGGACTCGCGCGTCATGCGGATTCGCGGCGGCGTTTTCGCCCGGTCTCGCCCGCGGGGGGCAGGAGGCGTTCGACGCCGTCCACGACCTGCTCGGTCACGACGTAGGTTCCGCCTTCGCCGATGTCTGGCAGTTCATAAAGCACGTCGAGCATCAGCTCCTCCATCACGGCGCGCAGGGCGCGGGCGCCGGTCTCGCGCTCGATCGCCTTCTCCGCGATGCGCTCCAGCGCCCCCTGGGTGAACTGAAGCTCGCAGCGCTCGTACTCGAAGAACTTCTTGTATTGCTTGACCAGCGCGCTTTTCGGTTCGGTGAGGATCCGCACCATGCTGTCGCGCGACAGCGGCTCCAGCGTCGTCACCATCGGCAGCCGCCCGACGAATTCCGGGATCATTCCGAACTCGATCAGATCCTCCGGCGAGACTTTCGCCAGGATGTTCGCCAGCGCCTGCGGATCGTCGCGCTCCTCCAGCTCGTTGCGGAAGCCGATCGTGCTCTCGCCCAGCCGGCGGCGGATGATGTCGTCCAGCCCCACGAACGTCCCGCCGCAGATGAACAGGATGTTCGTCGTGTCCATCTGGATGTACTGCTGCTCGGGGTGCTTGCGCCCGCCCTGCGGAGGCACGTTGGACACCGTCCCCTCCAGCATCTTCAGCAGGCTCTGCTGCACCCCCTCGCCCGACACGTCCCGCGTGATCGAGACGTTGTGCGAGGTGCGCCCGATCTTGTCGATCTCGTCGATGTAGACGATCCCGCGCTGCGCCTGCTCAAGGTCGTACTCGGCGTTCTGCAGCAGCCGCAGGAGGATGTTCTCCACGTCCTCGCCGACGTAGCCCGCCTCGGTCAGCGTCGTCGCGTCCGCGATGGCGAAGGGCACGTTCAGAAAGCGCGCCAGCGTCCGCGCCAGCAGCGTCTTCCCCGATCCCGTGGGACCGACGATCAGAACGTTGGACTTGTCGATCTCGACGTCGCCGCCCGATCCGCCCGAGGCCGAGTCCACGTGCAGCAGGCGCTTGTAATGATTATGCACCGCGACGGAGAGCGTCTTCTTCGCATGATCCTGGCCCACGACGTACTCGTCGAGGTAGGTCATGATCTCACGCGGGCTGGGGATCCGCCCCAGCGAGGGTCCGGTCGCCGGCGTGGTCGACCGCCGAAGCTCCTGCTTGATGATGTTGTTGCACAGCTCGACGCAGGACTTGCAGATGAAAACGTCGCGCGGACCTTCCACCATCGGTCCCGCCTCGCGCGGACCCTTTCCGCAGAAGCTGCACGATCGGCCCCGACCGCCGCGTGATGAACCGCCTGACCGTCCCTGCGACATGAATGCTCCGTCCCGCCAGCCCGCAAAAACCGCCGATCCCCCTCGACGCCTGTGCCAGCCCGTCCTCTATATCGACCTTCCCCGCCGTTCTCTCAACACGAATCCGCTCCTGCGGCCCTGAAATCGCCCTCTGACACCGAGGCCGCCCCGGAGGTTGCTGGGGTGAATTCAGCCACGGAATCATCGGGTGCGTGAATAAACCCTGCTCGCCGATCGCCCGGGACGCCCCGCACTCCCCCGCTAAGACCGAGCGAAACAGAGCGTCACTTCCGCCCCCCGGCCGCTTTCTCGATCGCCCGCTTGCGCAGCGCCTCGTATTCCTGGATCGTAATCTCTCCTGTATCACGCAGTTCGCGCAGTTTATCAAGATCAAAGAGAGACGTCGCCTCGACGCCGTCCCCGGGTGACACCAGTTTCTTGGCTCGTTTCAGGACAAAGAGCGTGGCGATCAGCAGAACCGCCACAACGGAGAACCAGATCACCCAGTCGCGGACGTACTCCCCCGTCTGTCCGCTTCCGGCGGGTTTCGGTACGGCCTGGAACGCCGCCAACGCAGGAATGAACCACATCATCATTCCCTGAAATCCTAGTCCCCGGATTCGTGGTTATCAACGGATTGCGGAGACGCCGCCCGCCGTCACGCCCGAACCCGTCGATCATGCCCTCACGCGGGTTGCCGGCCTGCCAGGATAGGAGCAGGACGCGAGCATTCCCGGAGCGTCACGGGCAGCGGGGACGTCGCCATCAAGACCGCCGGAAGGATCCGGTCACGGGAGAAATCTCCAAGCCTCGGACGCTGAGGCTGGGCCGGTCACGCTCGCGGATCAGGATTCGGCGCTTCCCGCCCGCGCCTCCGGCCACAACCCGGCAGGCATGACCCTCGGCCGCCCGTCGCGCCCGACGCACGCCAGGGTCGAACTCGCCCGGGTGCAGACTTCGTCCCCGCGCACAACTTCGTACTCGTGATCGACGCGCGTGTGCGTGATCCGCGTCAGGCGGCAGCGAACCTCAACCGTGTCGTCGTACCGCACCGGCTTGTGAAAGGTGCAGGCGAGCTTGTGAACAACAAAGAGCACGCCCTCGGCCTCGAGGTCGCGGTATACGAATCCGTGACGCCGAAGAAGCTCTGTCCGCACCTCCTCGAAGTACACCCAGTAATTCGCGTGGTGCAGGTAGCCCATCGGGTCGCATTCGGCGTAGCGCGCCCGGAAGGTCATCACGCACGAGTCGGACCCGGACGTGTTCCCGCAAGCCATCGGATTCCCGTGCTTCTTCCTTCAAGGCCCGTTGAAAAAAGGTAGCGCTCCCTCCGGGAAGCGAATTTCATCGGGAAAACCGGCATCACAAAGACCGATCCCGGGTTCTTCAGCGGACGGTCAAGGCCCGCATCGACGCCTTCCCCGCAAGACGTCGATCAAGGGCGCGGTGGAAGTCCGGGCGGACACGCACCGGCGAGCGCCGCACCCTTCGGATAAGACGAGTCACAAGGCAGGCAGGCAGGCAGGCCCGCGATGCGCAGTGCATGATCAAGACGCCGCTTCGCCTTGGCTCTTCTTGTTGCGCTTCTTTTCGCGCAGTTCCTTTTGCGTTTTCGCCGCTGCTCCCCACAGCTTGTACGCTTCTTCCTTGTTGCCCTTCTTGTAGGCGTCCGCGGCGGACTCCCGCTGTCGCTTCACGGCCTTGTTGGCACGCGGCATATTTCGCTCCGATCCTGAAAATCGCGCCCGGTTTCCCGATCCCGAGGCGCCGCCCCGCCCGGGGCCCCAACGCCCAAGGGCGCGCCTCCCGAGCCAGACCAGCCTATCCGACTCAGCAATCCCCGTCCAGTGCGACGCCGGAGCTGACGAAGACGCCCCCGTGCTCGATTCGGAAGCTTCGATCCCCCACGCCTTCGACAGACGGGAGGGGCGGAGAATCCCTGTTTTCAGCGTCACCAAGCTCGACTTCTGCATTTTTTCGAGAGCAGGTTCCGTGATTTCCGAGAGAACCCGCAGGCGTTGTGAGGTTTCGCAACCCCCTTGGAAGCACCAGGGGTCTCCGAACTCGGAACCGCCGTTCCGGCCTCCTCGATCCTCCAGGCAGTCCCCATCCTTCAAAAATGACAAAAGCCGAGCTAAGTTACGTAGGGTGGACGCTGGCGCGACAGCCGTCTCGTATTCAGAACCAGGCAAGTCTTACCAGCATCGGGGAATTCAATGCCGCGCATCCTCACCGTTGGACACTGCGACTTCGACCACGGAAACCTCTCGCGCATGCTCGAAGCCGGCTTCGCGGCTCAGGTGGACCGCGCACACGGCCTGGACGACGCCCGCGCCGCCCTTCATGCCCGTGCGTATGACCTCGTGCTGCTCAACCGGATCCTCGATCGCGACGGCGCCGAGGGCCTGCGTATCCTCGCCGCGCTCAAATCCGACGCCGCCACGTGCGACGTTCCGGTCATGCTGATCAGCAACTACCCCGATGCCCAGTCCGCCGCCGTCGCCGCCGGCGCCCTCCACGGTTTCGGCAAAGCCGAACTGAACACCCCTGCCACCCTCGATCGCATCCGCACGGCGCTGGCGTCCTGAGTTGCAGGGTCGTCGCGGAAACGCCGGTTGCGGACCCCGGCGCCCCTTGGGTGCCGCAGAGCTTCTCGCTCCTCCGTGAAACTTCGCCGAAACGTCGGGGCGACAGGCGTTGATAGTAACCCGCGACCGCGGGCAACGCCGCACGGCATCGGTCACGCGGACGGTTCTGCCGACCCCGCGGGCCACGGGACGCCCGTTGGGTCGCCACGGAGGCTCGTTGCGGCGGGTGTTGAACCCGCCGGGGCGCTCTTCCGGTTCCGGTGGGGTCCGGACGGCATCGGGGACGCCGACTGAGCGTCCGGCATCCACCCACCCCGAACCGCGTACGCGCCGAGGAACGGCGAGTTCACCGTGGACCCGAGCAACGCGCCGGCGGGGGTGCGGATCATCCGTCATCTGCTGCGCGAACGACTGGAGCAGTGCGCCGCGAGAAGGGCATAAGCCGCATGGGCGGCCGCGGCGACGGGATGACGCCGCACTGGTCATGAATGCGCCGGCGGATACCGCGCCCGGCGGCCGAACACGAGAACTCCGGCGGGCACGACGCCCGCCGATCAAACGAAACCCGGAGGCATGGAGGCTTGCACATGACGAGCATCTTCGAGATCACCGACTGGGCGCATGTGGCGTCGTTCTTCATCTGGACGCTGGCCGTCTGCGCCATCGCCAAGGCGCTGTTCGGCTCGCTGCCGGCGGCCGAGCTTCAGTACCGCCTGTCCCTGCGCGACGCCCCGCGCCGCCAGCGCATGAACCGGCTGAACTGGGAGATCAACAACCGCGCCGAGTGGGACGAGGACGTCGCCCGCCGCTCGCGCCCGGCAGCCGCTCACCGACGACGAGATCGAGGCGAAGCGCCGTGAGCTCCAGCAGCTCGCCCGTACCTCGTTCGCGTGGCGCGCCTTCACCTATTTCATGAGCTGCTTTGCCTGCCAGACCTTCTGGACCGCTGTGGCAGTGTTCGCCGCCACGCGCGGCGTCGGTGACCTCGCCGGCTGGCTTTTCACGTCCGCGGCATGCTCGGGCGCGGCGGTGATGATGACAGCCGTGCGGGGTCGGAGC
>JABWBH010000014.1 GCA_013360585.1 Phycisphaerae bacterium
AGCCTGCTGACGGACGTGATCGGAGGCATTCAGTTCGTCAACGGACTCAGGATGGACGCCGCCTGAAACAGGACCGTCCACAGGATTTGACAATACCTCTGTTCCGACGGGGCGAAACTCCTACCGCAATCTGATATGACCGAAAGCGTTTGCGAACTCAACGCCTGGAAGCTGGCGTCCTGCAAAGGGTCGGGGGTAGTTCAGCGTCAACCGGATCCTTTGCGTGTGATCGGAGTCTGTTGTGAAATCAAGACGACGTTCTTCATTGCAATATCATGTTTTTTAAAAGCTTATGATTTTTTTGGCAGCTCGCGGTCTGGCGATCACACAATGTGAAATCGGGAATGCGCGATTCATGTAACATTAGCGTATACGTGTTGACATGATAAGATAAGCGAATTAGGCTGCACCTTGTCCGGTTGAATTCAGTGAATCTTCCGGGTGGAAAAATACACACCCGTGATTCATTCTGGAGGAGGGGAAGAAACACCCGGTGACGCGGCAGAGGCGGCCGCAGATCCGGGTGTTCTTGCTTTCACAACCTGGCGGCCCCCTCTTTCGCAATCTGTCAGGCCTGCCTCGCGTCAATCCGTCCCAGCTGGGAGTCAGAGTCGGGAGGGATCCTCCAGGTTCGCGAGGCGCTCCAGCGTCCTGACCAGCGCTTGCGTGCCGTCGGCGCCCTCACCCCACGCCTGGTTCGCCGACAGAAGCTGGTGGACGAGCGCTGTGCCGGGCAGCGGGGCGCTCGCTTGGCCGGCTGCGGCGAGGGTGATCTTCAGGTCTTTCTGCTGAAGGTCGATCATGAACATCGGCTTGAAATCCCGGGCGATCATGCGCGGACCGAGGTTGCTGACCGCCCACGACGCGGCGGCGCCGCCGGAGACGGCGTCGAGCATCACAGCGGGATCGAGTCCGATTTTGCGGGCGAACACGACGGCCTCGCTGACCGCGAGCAGATTCAGGGCGACGATGATCTGGTTGCAGAGCTTGGCCTTTTGTCCGGCGCCGACGGGGCCGCAATGCACGAAGCGTTTTCCGAGGGCTTCGAGGACGGGACGGACGCGGTCGATCGTGGCGGGGTCGCCGCCGATCATGACGGAGAGCGTGCCCTGCTCGGCGCCGGTCTTCCCGCCGGAGACGGGCGCGTCGAGGAAGGCGCCGCCGCGTTTTTCGACTTCCGCCGCGACGCGTTCGGCGGTCGCGGGCGAGACGGTGGACATGTCGATGCAGACGCTTCCGCGGCGCAAGCCGCCGACCACGCCGCGCTCGCCGAGATAGACAGCTTCGACGTCAGGCGAGTCGCTCACGATCGAAATGACGACATCGCTGCGATGGGCCACGTCCGCGGCACTTTCCGCGCGGACGGCGCCGAGCCGGACGAGACCGTCGGCGCGAGCGGCCGTGCGGTTGTGGACGGTGAGCGAAAACCCCGCTTTGATGAGGTTCCGCGCCATCGGTTCGCCCATGATGCCCGTTCCGATCAAGCCCACCGCCGGTTTCGTCATTGTCAGGCTCCTTTTTCCGGGCGTTCAACGTATCTTTCCGACAGAAGGCAGGCAACCGAGCGACGGGAGCGTTCGCGCGACGCGGCGGCGTTGATCGCGCGAGACCGGCGCTGGATACTCCTGTGCGAGGCAGGGAAATCAGACGTGACGCGCATTCTCGGGATCGAGACCAGTTGTGACGAGACGGCCGCGGCGGTGGTGGACGACGGCGTCCACGTCCGCAGCAACGTGGTCGCGTCGCAGTTCGATCTGCATGCGAAATACGGCGGCGTCGTACCGGAGATCGCGTCGCGGGCGCACATCGAGCGGCTGGATGCGGTGGTGAGGGAGGCGCTGTCAGCGGCGGGGTGCGGACGGGACGAGGTGGAGGCGATTGCCGTGACGTGCGCGCCGGGGCTGGTGGGGTCGCTGCTGATCGGCGTAACCGGGGCGAAGACGCTGGCGTGGGCGTGGGGCAAGCCGCTGGTCGGGGTGCATCACATCGAGGCGCACGCGTTAAGCCCGGCGTTGGGAGCGGAGTCTCCTCCGTGGCCCGCGGCGGCGCTGATCGCCTCGGGCGGGCACACGTCGCTTTATCACGTGCGCGACCCGGATCACATCGAGCTGCTGGGCGCGACGACAGACGATGCCGCGGGCGAGGCGTTCGACAAGGTGGCGACGATCCTCGGCCTGCCGTATCCCGGCGGACCGCAGATCGACCGCCTTGCGCGGCAGGGCGATCCGAAGCGTTATGACTTTCCGCGGACGTGGCTGGGGCGGGACTCGCTGGATTTCTCGTTCTCGGGCATCAAGACGGCGGTGATGTACGAGGTTCACGGTCACGGTCGGACGTCGGGCGGTCTGGAGCGGTTGTCACCGCAGGATCTGGCGGACCTGGCGGCGAGCTTTCAGGAGGCGGTGGTGGAGGTTCTGGTGCGCAAGACGCTGCTTGCGGCGGAGCGGATTGGCGTGCGGTCGGTGGTGACGGGCGGGGGCGTGGCGGCCAACTCCCGCTTGCGCCAGGCGATGCAGGAGGCGTGTCAGAGCAAGGGGTACGCGTTCCGCCCGGCGCCGATGCCTTATTGCATCGACAATGCAGCGATGATCGCCGCCGTCGGGTATTACAAGCTGCGACGCGGGGAACTGGCCGGTCTGGATCTCGACGCCCGTCCGCACTGAGTTTTCCCAGCCCTGGTGGGCTGGGCTGTTTTCTGACGCCCCTGTCAGGGGTGAGAATCTCGGTTGATTCTTCGGGGCACGACACCTCCCGTCGTTCCCTCCCCGCAGGATCGCACCAGGTACGTTCCTGTGATTCCAACGCCCCGCAACCGGAGCCGGTTGGAGACTCGGAACTCACCTTTGCGACGAAGCATGAGGGAAACAGTCACGCCTGTCGATTTCGGTCGGGAGATCGTAATTCCCTAGTTGGGTCGATATGTTAAGATCATTCTGTCCGAGTCGGCGTCGCCGGTGGGAGCGCGCGATCCGGACCGGGAGCACACGTTTATGAAGAGGCTGGCGGTATTGCTGCTGATGGCGGGCGCTGCGTGGCCGGTGGCGGCGTCGGAGTTCGAGAAACCGATGCAACTCAAGGGCGGCGACGAGATCATCAAGGTCGAGGCGCCGGGGTATGCGTTTCCGTGCCTGGCGGACCTCGACCGCGACGGCAAGGCGGATCTGCTCGTCGGGCAGTTCAAGGAGGGCAAGATCCGCGTCTTCAAAGGGCTGGGCGCGATGAAGTTTGGACCGGGGGAGTGGCTCAAAGCCGGAGGAGAGGTGGCTCAAGTCCCGGGGGTCTGGTGATGCACAAGCTCCACTCCACAGTTTGTGGATCTTAACAGCGACGGACACCACGACCTGCTCTCGGGTTCGTATTCACGTCAGGAACAACCGATGGCCGGGCTTTTCCAGGTGCTCTGGGGGCAGGCGGACGGCACGTTCAAGAAGGCGGAGACGCTTAACGGCACGGACGGTCAACCCCTGATCATCCCGATGCCGAATGAGAAGGAAATCGTCGAGTCGATCTGCACCCGTCCGACGGCGGTGGACTGGGACGCGGACGGCGATCTGGACCTGGTGGTCGGTAACTTCTCGGGCAAGTTCTACCTCTTCCGCGGCGAAGGCGCCGGGAAGTTCAATCCGAAACCGGAGCCGATCAAGGCGGGCGAGACCCACCTTCAGGTTCAGGGTCACCACGGCGATCCGTGCATCGTGGACTGGGACGGCGACGGAGACGTCGATGTTCTCAGCGGCGCGGCGTCGGGCGGCGTGCAGTGGTCGGAGAACACGGCGGGACCGAAGAAGACGCCTGTTTTGAAGGCGTTCGCGGCGTTGATTCCCGGGCCTGTCGATCCGAATGAGGGCCGTCGTCCGCACGAGGTCAATGAGCCGGCGGGATCCACCCGCGTGTGCGTCGCGGACGTCAACGGCGACGGCAAGCTCGACGTGCTGGTTGGCGACGCGCTTTCGCTGGTTTCGCCGAAAGAGGGTGTTTCGGAAGCCGACTTCGTCAAGCGCCGGGCGGAGTGGAAGGCGGCGTCGGAGGATTTGCAGAAACAGATGCAGGCTGCACAGACGGATCCGCCCGACATGGAGAAGCTCGAACCGCTTTACGAGAAGTTCAACGAGCTTTACAAGGCTCGTGAAGCGTTCATGATCGAGGAACGCACCGGATTCGTCTGGGTTTACCTGCGCAAGTAAACGCTCTGCCGGCGTTCGGGGGAGCATAAGCAGCGTGTGAGCTTTTCAAGACGGCCCGGATCTTGATCCGCAAAGGATTGAGGTCCGGGCCTTGTTTCTGTCCCCCGCGCGCCCTGATGCGGTCCTTGCGAAGTCGATCCCGCCCGGATGTCGCGCCCTCAGGCCCGAGAACCCACGGGTTGGTTTCGCCGCAAGGGCGGGATCGAGTATAATCCCGCTCACGGAGTTCCGGTTCCGGGCGCGTTCGCGCCCTCCTCTCGACCGGAAGCGGTCCGGGACGTTGTCCTTTCCGAGAGTGGTCGGTGTCGCGTTCCCGCTGCGAGGCGGCGCGTCTCTTCCCGTCGGAGCGAACCTCATGCGCATCAACGTGGCGACAAAGACGTGGGCGGCGTGCGTGACGATCGTCGCCCTCGGGTCGGGAGCGGTGGCGGTGGCGTATCACGGTCTGGGCGACGTGCAGCAGGCGCTGCGACGTCTTGCGGAAGTTCATGAACCAGCCAAGTCAGCGACGCACGAGATGGAGATCAACGTCAAGGAGTTGGCGGTCTGGACGCTGGGGTACGTGAACACGCTGGATCCGATGTACCAGCGGTTCACGGAGGATGACGCAGCGGATTTTGCAATGTATTTCTCCGAGTACCGGCGGCTGGCGTCCACCGACGAGGAACGGCGGAACGTCGACGAACTGGGGGCGTTGTTCGAGGAGTTTCACGCGCTGGGGCGCGAACTGATCGAACTGCGGGAGCAGCAGGCCGGCGCCTTTCAGGACGTCCTGACGCGGCTGGAAGAGATGGACGAGGTTCTGGACACGCAGCTCCAGGCGACGCGGGATCCGAAACGGGAGGATCACCTCCGCGAGCTTCAGGTACTTCACGAGATCGAGGCGGACCTTGCCGAGATGGGGATGTCAGTCGCCGCTTACGGCTGGTTCCGTCGGCAGGAGGACGCCGAGCGGATCCAGGGGAACGCGGAGGAGGCGGCGGCGGCGTTGGCGAAACTGACGTCGCCGAAATCCCAGCAGTGGACGTTCCGGATGGACGAGTGCCGAGCGACGTTGAAGCGCCTGCGGAACGTCACGTGGACCGAACCGAAGCAGCGCGACGCGGTCCGCTTCATCGAGGAGGATTTCGACGTGGCGATGGCGAACATCGCCGACGTGTTCAAGCTGGAGGACCACGTCCGAAGCACGACGCAGGCGTTCCTCGAACTGCGTGGACAGATCGATGATCTGCTCGACGAGCGGATTCAGCCGCTGGCGGTGGAGCAGGTGCGTCGTCCGCGGCAGGAGGCGGACGCGGCGGCGACGGAAGTCGCCGAGCGGGTGCGCTGGATCATGCCCGCGTTTGTGCTGGCGGCGATGCTGGCGACGCTTTCGCTGACCCGGACGGTGACACGTCCACTGAAGCTCCTGACACGCGGGACGGAGACGGTCAGCCGCGGGGACTTGACGCAACGACTGACGCCGGTGAGCAACGATGAATTCGCCGACCTGACGCAGGCCTTCAACGCGATGATCGGGCGACTCGGGGAGACGCTGGTCTCGAAGGAGCGGCTGGAGCAGAGTGAAGCCCGACTCAGCCGGACGGTCTCGGCCCTGCGCGAGGAGATCGCGGAGCGCGAGCGGGCGGAGCAGGAACGGACGCGCCTCGAGGCGGCCTTGCGCCGGTCTGAAACGCTGTCGGCGATGGGCGTACTGGTGGCGGGGGTGGCGCACCAGGTGCGCAATCCGCTTTTTGCGATGTCGTCGGCGCTGGATGCGATGGAGGCTCGGATCGGAACGCGGGACGCGTCCGAGCCTTATGTGCGTGTTCTTCGGGAGCAGAACCGTCGCGTTGCGCTTCTGATGGATGAATTGATGGAGTACGGTCGCCCGGCGGATCACGCGGAGCAGGTCGACCTGCGCGAGGCGGTCGAGGAAGCGGTGAGGGCGTGTCAGGCGCGAGCGGATGCGGCCGGCGTGCGGCTTGTCGTCGAGGGTGCGGAATCCTCCGCCCGAGTTTCGGGCGACCGTCGGCGGCTCGCGCGGGCGGTGGAGAATCTTCTCGAGAACGCGATCCAGCATGCCCCGCGCGATTCGACGGTGCGGGTGTCCTGCGCACGGACGTTGAAGGGGGCGCGGACCTGGACGGAAATCCGTGTTGAAGATTGCGGGTCCGGGTTCAAGGCGGAGGACATCGGACGGGTATTTGATCCGTTCTTCTCGCGCCGGCCTGGCGGTACGGGTCTGGGGCTTGCCCTGGTGGAGCGGATCGTGACCGCCTGCGGTGGCGCGGTGTTCGCGGAGAACCGGGCCGAAGGCGGGGCGCGGCTGACGGCGCGGTTTCCGGCGGAGGGTTGACGGCGTCATCGCGTCGGGTTCGGTGTGACACAACAGCGGGGAGGTGACGAGCGGGTGGCGGGAAACCTGCGGGTTCTGCTGGTGGATGACGAGCCGTCGGTGCGGTTCGGCGTGCGCGATTTTCTTGAGACGCACGGTTTTGAAATTGAAGAGGTCGGCGATCGGGAGGCGGCGCGGGCAGCGTTCCTGGCGCGCCGACCGGACGCGGTTCTGCTCGACTACCTTCTGACGGACGGCGACACGAGCAGTCTGCTGCGAGAGATGAAGGACGCGGACGAGAGCGTCCCGGTGCTGATCCTGACGGCGCACGGGTCGATCGACCTGGCGGTCCGCTCGATCAAGGAAGGAGCGGATCAGTTCCTCACGAAGCCCGTGGACCTGACGTCGCTGCTGGTGGTGCTTCGGCGCGAGATCGAAAGCCGCCGCGACCGCCGCAAGGGAGTCGCGGAAGGGCGGCGGGATGCGCGGAGCGGCTCGCCCGATCCTTTCCTCGGCACCAGCGCGGTCATCCGGGCGCTGAAGGCGGAGGTTCTTTCCGTGCTGGATTCGGACGCTTCAGTGCTGATCCGCGGTGAAACCGGGTCGGGCAAGGGCGTGCTGGCGCGGTGGATGCACGATCACGGGCCGCGCGCCGCCGAGCCTTTCGTGGACCTCAACTGCGCGGGATTGTCGCGCGAGCTGCTCGAGAGCGAATTGTTCGGGCACGAGAAAGGCGCGTTCACCGGCGCGTTGGCGACGAAACCCGGGCTTCTCGAGGTCGCCGACCGGGGCACGCTTTTTCTCGACGAAATCGGGGATCTCGACCTGACGATCCAGCCGCGCCTGCTGAAGGCGCTGGAAGAGAAGCGCTTCCGCCGCGTCGGCGAGGTGAAGGATCGCCGGGTGGACGTGCGTCTGATCGCCGCGACGAATCAGAATCTCCCGGAGCTGGTGCGCGAGAAGAAGTTCCGCGGCGACCTTTATTACCGTATCAACACGATCCAGCTCGTGCTGCCGCCGTTGCGTGAGCGTCGGGAGGATGTGCCCGGACTCGCCCAGCGCATCCTCGACTCCTTGGCCCGCGAGTTGGGGCGGGGGCGCGTAAGCCTGACCGCCGAGGCTGAGGCGCGGATGCAACGTTATGACTGGCCGGGCAATGTCCGCGAGCTGCGCAACGTCCTCGAGCGAGCGTTGCTGCTGACCGCGGGGAGCACGCTCGGTGCTGACGAACTTCGGTTCGAGGCGTCCGCCGTCGGCCCGGCGCGGGGCGGTGGCGCGGATGCAACATCCGACGACGCACCCCTCAATCTCGAAGACATGGAGCGGCGGCACATCGAGCGGGTGCTGCTGGAGGAAGGCTGGCATGTCGAGCGCGCCGCAGCGAAGCTCGGACTCGCCCGCAGCTCGCTTTACCAGAAGATCAAGCGCTTCGCCCTGACGCCGCCGCAGTAAGCAACCTGCGCCCCTCCACCGGGCAACGCGCCGTCGTCCAGGAATCAGACGAACCGTCCAGAAATCAAGCGCCGATTTCTCCTCAGATTGCCTTTGCGTGCCTGGGGCGATGATCTTATCGGGCGTTTCATAAGGCACGAGACATGCTCTAACGCCGCTCGTCGCGCGGCTCCGGGGGTCTGTGAAGCAAGCTTCCGACGATGGGAGTGCTGGGGCGCCCGGTGAGATTCGAGAGGCGGCGACGGTGTGCGTTGCCGTGAGAATTCTGGGTACAGAACAAAAGCAAGGAGCAGGTTATGCGATTGAATCTGGGGACGGCGGTTGGGTTCTCGTTGACGTTGATGGCGGCGGTTCCGATGGTCCACGCCGACGATTATGTCTGCAACGGGTATTGCGAACTCGGCCCCGACGATGAGGTCGACAACCTCATCGTGGAAGAGGGCGCCACGGCGGTGCTCAACGGCACCCGCGTGGACGCCAACATCTTCGTGCGCGACGGCGCGACGCTGGAAGCGACGAACATCTACGTCGGCGGAAACATCCAGTCTGACGGCGCGGCGTCGGTTTCCGTGAGCGGTTCGGAGATCAACGGCGACTTCCAGGTCGACAATGACGGCGCCATCCTGCTGAAGCGCACCTTCGTGGGCGGAAGCGTGCAGTTGTTCGAGAACAACACGGGAGGCGGAGACATCCGCGTCGTGAAAAACACCGTCGAAGGCAACGTGCAGATTTCCTCGAACCAGGCGCGGCGCATCCTCGTCAAACGCAACGTCATCGACGGCAATCTGCAGGGCGAAAGCAACACCCCCGATCCGAAGTGCAAGGGCAACGACGTGCAAGGCGACACCGACGGCCAGTTCGAGGGATGCTAGTCCCGGGCCGGTGATCGCGCGTAAGCAGCGCAACCGGCGAGCCCGGGGGCAAACCCCGGGCCGCCGGCGCTGCTTTGAAGCGATCGAACTTCAAGCCCGGCATCGGCGCTGAACGGTGAAAGAGAATCTCGGGAAAGACGGGGCGAAAATCAAACGATTCTGCGAGGCCGAAACGCAAGGGACACGGCCTGCGGTTGCTGAGGACAAGACAGGTTCACAAGGGCAGGACAAAGGAGGATGAGCATGAAAACGAACATGTGGGTGCTGAGTGCGATGGGAGCGGTGATCGTGGCGGCGGTGGCGTCGAGTCCGGCGCAGGCGCAATGCACCGGTCAGGAGCAGATCCGGGTCTCCTGCGACGATCGGGACGATCGCGAGGACAACCTGATCCGTGTGCGGATCAAGAACGGCGAGGCGGGAGCGACGCTGACCGTGCGCATCACCGGCGACGACGGATACGAGGAGGACTTCATCGTGACGGTCAACGATCGCGGTCGCGCAAAGCTCAAGGTGCGCGTCGATGATGACGATGTCGATGACGACGACTACACCGTGACCGTCCTCGAGTGCGGCGTCAGCCGCGACGTGGATTGCGACGACTGATCGACTTCGCCGGTGGGGTGATCCTGCCGGTTGTTCGTCAGGAGAGTCATGCCCGGTTCGGGGTCTGAACCGCCTCGAACCGGAACCGCCGGCGCCGGGCGGGACAGGGTCCAGGGTCGCAGCCGTGCCGGTCCGCGGAGAGGGCGGACCGGCCGGACACCCCCTCGGCCCGAGTCCCCCGGCGCCCCGGCCGCTTCAGGCGTCAGTCGCTTTCCCGCGGTGGATGACGACGATGCGATCTCGCTCGGGTTATGCGCCGCACGGACCCCCGCAGCTCCTGCTGATCCTCACTGAGCCTCTCGAACGCCGCGACATTCGTGACGGGGGCGCCGTTGACATGGGTGATCGTCTCGAAGGATCGGTTCTCCGCCACGCAGGTCTTGCGCTCTCCTCGTCCCCGGACACGACCACGCCGAGATCCTCCGGGTTGCGATGAAAGAACCGGGCGACACCGAAGGTGACGTTTCAGACGGTCAGCCCCAGCGGTTTGGAGGCCGCAGCGCGGGGGCGATTGCTTGACGTGCGGCGGGTGCGGCATCTAGGATTCGGCCTTGGATGTCGAGCGATCAAGCTTCGTCGACGTCCGGATCGTATGCGCCGCTAGCTCAATTGGATAGAGCATCGGTCTACGGAACCGAAGGTTCCTGGTTCGAGTCCAGGGCGGCGTGTGACGGAAGGCGGCGGTTCTCCTTCCTCTCGAACTTCTGTCGTCCCTCCGGGACTTGCGGGTCATCGGCGACGGCTTCCCAGCACTGAGGTGCTGGGCTGTTTTCTGACGCCCCTTCCGGGGCTAAGGCACCCGGAGGGTTCTCCGGAAGGACAGCTCCCGGGGGAAACGGCACCCGGAGGATTCTCTGGGGCGACGGTTTTCAGATGCTCGTCCGGGGCGACGACTTCCGGGCGCTCCTGGGGGATCCGTGAGGGTCGGCTATCCCGGTGAGAGGGAACTCCTCGCCGCGTGGACTCGCAGGATCGTAAGCGGGTGCGAACTTGCGCGCTGTTTCAAAACCTGCGTGAAACGCCCGAAAGGCTCGCTTCCTGACGGGCGCGGCTCGGTTTTGCAGCAGCGTCTTCATGTCCGGCAACCGGAGCCAGGTGGAGACTCATGCCGCCTCGGCGCCGAAAGGTACACACGGCTGTCGGGGGTGTTGGCCGTGCAATCCCTTCGGGATACGGAAAACAGCCGACGGGCCTGCGTTTTTCGCGGAGTCGAGAAGCGTTCGAGGGTTCTGCGTTATGCTGGGGTTCCGGATGCAGGGGTTCCGGCAACGCCGGATGATACTGACGGTTCTGGGAGTATTCTAAAACGGAGAGACGATCCGGTGTCGCCTTGATTTGCCCGTGTGACGCCGACGTGTCAGACTTGGCACACCGCGCCGACTCTTGAGTGGCGGCAGCGCAGCCGAAGCCGTTGTTTGTGCGGAGAGGGAGCCTTGTCGGTCATCGCCGTCATTCCGGCCCGTTACGCCTCGTCGCGCCTTCCCGGCAAGCCGCTGCTGCGTCAGACCGGCAAGTACCTGATCCAACATGTCTGGGAACGAGCCTGTGCGGCTGGCGCGGGGGTGGATCGGGTCGTCGTTGCGACGGACGACTCGCGCATCGCCGACGCGGTGAAATCCTTCGGCGGCGAAGCGGTGTTGACCCGCGCAGATCATCCCTCAGGGACGGACCGCGTTGCTGAGACGGCGAGGCTGTTGGGCCTTTCCCCCCACGATTTCGTTCTGAATGTTCAAGGCGACGAACCGGAGATCGATCCGGCGGTTCTGATTCGCCTTGCCGAGGCGGTCCGCAACCCGTCCGCCGAGCGTGCCGAGGGCGTTCATACCTTGGCGGCTGGTTTTTCGGACGCTGGACCGTCCAGCGGACCGGGTTCCCCGGCGGATCCGAATTGCGTCAAGGTGGTCGTCGATCATCGGTCGCGTGCTCTGTATTTTTCGCGCAGTCTGATCCCCTATCCGCGGGCGACCCGGGGCGAGGTGGATCGTCCCGGGCGCTGGTTTCTGCATCTTGGCGTGTACGCCTACCGCGTCGACGTCTTGCTCAGACTGGCCGATCGGGATACGATGCCGCCGAGCGTGCTGGAAGAGGCGGAATCGCTTGAGCAGTTGCGCTGGCTGGAGAACGGCCGCGCGATCTTCGTTCTGATCGTGAATCCCCAGATGCCGGGCATCGACACGCCGGAGGACTACGCGGCCTTTGTGCGCCGGGCGACGGGGAGTGACGGATAAGCGGCACCGGGTGTGCTGGCGGCGGGGAGAGAGGGCTTGCGGACGGCGGCGGCGCGCTGAAGCGCCGACGAAGCGGGTGCGCCGCGCGTCATCGCCGGTCGGAGCGGAATGCCGACCCGGGAACGATTCCCGACGCGTGAAACCTGGAACCCTTTTTCCGTGATCCGATCATGAGCGGCAACGACATTCTTTCCGGCGTCAGCCACCTGACCGACGACACCGAGTTCTACACTCCCTTTCCCGCCGGTTACGTTAAGGGGCGGACGAAGTACGTCGTCGTCTTCGGCACGGTGATGAGCGGGCTGGGCAAGGGCATTTTCTCCAGTTCGCTGGCGAAGATCCTCAAGGACAAGGGGCTGAAGGTCGCCCCGATCAAGCTCGAAGGCTACCTCAACCGCGACAGCGGCACGCTCAACCCCTTCCGCCACGGCGAGGTCTTCGTCCTTGATGACGGGATGGAGTGCGACATGGACCTGGGGACGTACGAGCGCATGCTCGACCAGAACCTGTCGCGATTGAACTTCTCCACCAGCGGGCAGGTCTTCGCTACGGTTCTGGAAAAGGAGCGCAAAGGACTTTATCTCGGGCGCGACGTGCAGATGATCCCGCACGTCACCGGCGAAGTGAAATATCGCCTGCGCGAGCTTTCGGTCGCCAGCGCCGCCGATGTGATCTTCGTCGAGATCGGCGGAACCGTCGGCGACGTCGAGAACGCGTATTACATCGAGGCGGTCCGCGAGATGGCCTACGAGGAGGGGGCGGAGAACTTCTGCTTCGTCGCCCTGACCTACGTCATCGAGCCTCAGTCGCTGGGCGAGCAGAAGTCCAAGGCCGCCCAGATCAACCTCAAGCTGCTTAACGCCGCGGGCATCCAGCCGCATATCATCGCCTGCCGCGCGCACCGTCCGGTGACGAAGAAGGCCCGCGAGAAGCTCGCCCTCTACGCCAACGTTCCGATGGAGCGCGTCTTCTCGATGCACGACTGCGAGAGCATCTACCTCATCCCCGAGATGCTTCACGGCGCCGGTATCGATCAGGCCGTCCTCGACATTCTTCACCTCCACCCCCTGGTCGACGAACAACGCGAGGAGGACGCCCGTCGCACCTGGAGCGCCTACATCACTCGCTTCCGCGGCGCCCAGCATCCGGTCACCGTCGGCATCATCGGGAAGTACACGTCGGTCCGCGACAGTTACGCCAGCATCATTCAGGCCCTGGAGCACGCGGGTACGCACCTGAACGCCCGCGTGCAACTCGAGTGGGTGGACAGCACGGAGCTGACCGCCGCGAACGTCGCCGACCGCCTTCGCCACATTCACGGCGTCATCGTTCCCGGCGGGTTCGGTTTCCGCGGCGTGGACGGGAAGATCGAGTGCATCGAACACGTCCGCCGCAACGGCGTGCCCTACCTGGGCATCTGTTACGGGATGCAGATGGCCGTCATCGAGTACGCCCGCAACGTGCTCGACCTTCGTCATGCGGGCACGACCGAGATCGACCGCGACTGCCCCGACCCGGTGATCGACCTGCTTCCGGAGCAGAAGCGCCTTGAAGGACTCGGCGGCAACATGCGCCTCGGCGGGTTCGACGTGATTCTGACGCCGGATTCGATGATCTCGCGCCTCGCCGGCGGGGCGGAGCGCCTTCGGCTCCGCTTCCGGCACCGCTACGAGGTCAACCCGGACTACATCGAGCGTCTCGAAGCCGGCGGCATGATCTTCTCGGGCAAGGCGCCGCAGCACCCGATCATGCAGGTGGTCGAGCTGCCCGAGTCGGTGCATCCGTTCTTCCTGGCGACGCAGGCGCATCCGGAGCTGACCGGACGACCGCTGAGCCCGTCCCCGTTCTTCCTCGGGCTGGTGAGGGCGTGTCTGATCCGGGAGGGGATCGAGGTTGTTTCGCTGGCCGATCTTGTGCCCGCGGCGGCGACGACAGGGGGATCGCGCGGCGACCTGACCGCCAGAAAGAACTTTGTGGACGCCTGAACCGAAACCCGGACGTCGTTGCATTGCCGCTCGGGGCCGGCAGGAGGCGCTCCGATTTCAAGCGGCCCCGACGGACGCCGGCGGCGACTTGGCCCCCGGAGCTCCTTCCGTAACGCCGGGTTCTCAGCCCGCAGCGGGATTCTTCAACCTTCGACTGAACCGCGGGTACAATATCCGGGGAGTACCTCTGCGCGTCGGATGCAGACGCCCCGGATACCCGCACCTGGGAGAAATGTCATGAGCTTGTCACGCAATCGATTCCGCATGATGTACGTGATCGGCGTCGCTCTCGCCGCGACCGTCGCCGTCGCTTCTTTTGCCGCGCGCCAGGCGGCCCGCGCCGAACTCAAGCTGCCCGTCGGAGAGTGGGCGGGCGAGGGGATCTACGTCTACGAAACCTGGATCAAGACGCCCGGCAAGGACACAACGGCGCCGGGCGAGGGCGCGACGGCGCCCGGCAAGGACGCACCGGCGCCGGGCGAGGACGCGCCCACGCCGGTCAGCACGACGAACCGCTATCCCGCGCAGGTGACGATCAAGCCTTCGACGCTCGACGGACGCCCCGTCGTCGAGATTCAGATCATCTCCCGGCACAAGGACGTCGGCGTTCTTTCAGACGACGTCCGCATTCACTTCGCCGTCGAGGAGGCGAAGAAGCTCTCTGACGCGGCATTGCTCTACCGCACGGTCGCGTGGAACACGAACCTCGCGCCGGATGAGAAGCTCACGCGCGACCCCGCCCTGGTCGCGCTGACCGCCAGCCTCATCCGCGACGGCGAAGACCTCGTCTTCCAGATCCAGTACGGACCCGGATACGCCGACACCTTCCGGTTTCGCGGCCCGATGCTGGAGAAGACCGGCACGATCGCCGCGACGAGCGAGGACGATCCCGAACAAGGCTTCATTCACTGGGTCGAGACCCTGCGCCGCCGGTAGACCGGCGCCTGGGTGTTCCGGCGAGATCGTTCCCGGCTTCGGATGCGGCTGAACCTGACGTGGAACACGGAACTCAGGTCGTCGTCCCGACCGGTGTCAGCGTGATCCGGCCGCCTCGACCGTCGCCGTCGTGTCCGCGGCGGCTTCCTTCGGCGCTTCCCCGCCCTTCGGTACGCGAAGCTGCGCCAGGTGCTCGTACACGGCCACGCGGCGGACGGCGGACTCGGCGGCGCGCTTCGCCAGGAAGCGGAAGCGCTCCGCGTCCAGCTTCTCCACCATCCGGAAGCGCGTCTCGTTGCGCATGTACTCGTCCACGCGCGTCTTCCCCGCGTGCGCGTCCAGCACCAGCGGCGGCTCTCCGGCGTCCACGCGCCGCGGGTCATACCGGTACAGCGGCCAGATGCCGCTCTGCACCGCCCGCGTCTGCTGATCCAGCCCGAACTGCAGGTCGTAGCCGTGGGCGATGCAGTGACTGTAAGCGATGATCAGCGACGGACCGGGGTAGCTTTCCGCCTCGATGAACGCCTTCACCGTGTGATTGTCGTTCGCCCCGAACGCCACGCTCGCCACGTACACGTGCCCGTAGTTCATCGCCATCAGGCCCAGATCCTTCTTGTCCGCGGCCTTGCCCGTCGCCGCGAACTTCGCCGCCGCCCCCACCGGCGTCGCCTTCGACGCCTGACCGCCGGTGTTCGAGTACACCTCAGTGTCGAGCACCAGAATGTTCACGTCGCGGTTGAGAGACAGGACGTGATCCAGCCCGCCGTAGCCGATGTCGTACGCCCACCCGTCGCCGCCGACGATCCAGATGCTTTTCTTTACCAGGTCGTCCGCGAGCAGCAGCAGCAGCCGGGCGTCCTCGCCGTCGATCGTCGCCAGCTTCCGCTTCAGCTCCGCGACGCGCTCGCGCTGCGCCCGCAGCCCCGCGTCGCTCGTCTGATCCGCATCCAGCAGCGCGGAAACCAGCGCGTCCCCGACGCCGCCTGCCAGCTTCCGCAGCAGCACCGTCGCCAGCTCGCGCCGCTGATCCAGCGCCAGGCGGTAGCCCAGCCCGAACTCGGCGTTGTCCTCGAACAACGAGTTGCACCACGCCGGACCGCGCCCTTCCCGGTTCACCGTATACGGCGTCGTCGGCAGGTTTCCGCCGTAAATCGACGAGCACCCGGTGGCGTTGGCGATCAGCGCCCGATCGCCGAAAAGCTGCGTCATCAGCTTCAGGTAAGGCGTCTCGCCGCAACCGGCGCACGCCCCTGAATATTCAAAAAGCGGCTGAAGCAGTTGCACGCCTTTGACGTCGAACCGCGTCAGTTTCGTCGGATCGAACTCCGGAAGGTCGAGGAAGAAGTCGTAATTGACGCGCTCGCGGTCCCGGTGCTCCGCGTGCGGCGCCATGTTGATCGCCTTGTGCTTCGGGTTTGACTTGTCCTTCGCCGGACAGACCGCCACGCACAGTTTGCATCCGGTGCAGTCCTCCGGCGCGACCTGCACGGTGTATGCCTGTCCCTTCAAGTCCTTCGCCTTGTATTCCGCTGACTCGAACGTGGGCGGCGCGTTCGCCAGCAGCGCCGGGTCGTACGCCTTGACGCGGATCGCCGCGTGCGGACACACCATCGCGCACTTGTTGCACTGGATGCACAGCTCTTTGTCCCAGATCGGGATTTCCAGGGCGATGTTGCGCTTCTCCCAGCGCGTCGTCCCCGTCGGCCACGTGCCGTCCACCGGAAACGCGCTGACCGGCAGGAGATCGCCTTTTCCCGCCAGCATCAGCCCTGTCACCTTCCGCACGAAGTCCGGCGCTTCGCCCGGCACCAGCGGCCTGCGTCCGTGCCGCGCCGTGACCGCCTTCGGAACCGGAACCTCGTGCATGGCGCCGACCGCCGCGTCCACCGCCGCCCAGTTGCGACGCACGACTTCGTCGCCCTGCTTCTGATACGTCGCCCGGATCGCGTCCTTGATCGCCGCGATCGCGTCCTCCCGCGGCAGCACGCCCGACAACGCGAAGAAACACGCCTGCATCACCGTGTTGATCCGCCCGCCCATCCCCGCCTGACGGGCGACGTCATTCGCGTTGATGATGAAGAAACGCAGCCGCTTCTCGATCAGCGACTCCTGAACCTCACGCGGAAGCTCGTCCCAGACCCGCTCCGGCGGGAACGGCGCGTTCAGCAAGAACACCGCTCCCGGCGTCGCCGTCTCCAGCACGTCATAACGTTCGAGGAATTCCCACTGATGACAGGCGACGAACCCCGCCCGCCGCACCAGATAAGGCGCCCGGATCGGTCGCGGACCGAACCGCAGGTGAGAAATCGTCATCGCCCCGCTCTTCTTCGAGTCGTAGACGAAGTACCCCTGCGCGTGATTCTCCGTGTTCTCCCCGATGATCTTGATCGAGTTTTTGTTCGCTCCGACCGTCCCGTCCGCGCCCAAGCCGTAAAACACAGCGCGGACCACGTCGTCCGGCTCGATGTCGAACGTCTCATCCACGTCCAGCGACAGGTGCGTCACGTCATCCACGATCCCCACCGTGAAGCGGGGCTTCGGTTGCGGCTTCGCCAACTCATCGTACACGGCCTTGACCATCGCCGGCGTGAACTCCTTGCTGGACAGTCCGTAACGTCCGCCGAGGATCGTGACGCCGTCTTGACCGCCGCGCCCCTCGTGCAGCGCCGTCACCACGTCCATGTAAAGCGGCTCGCCGATCGCCCCCGGCTCCTTGCAGCGATCCAGCACGGCGATCGACCGCACCGTCGCCGGCAGCGCCGCGACGAACGCCGCGACATCAAAAGGCCGGAATAACCGCACAACCACCGCCCCGACGTTCTCGTCCCGGACGTTCAGCGCCTCCACCGTCTCGCGGACCGTCTCCGCCCCGGAGCCCATCACGATGATGATCCGTTTCGCCGACGGGCTTCCGTAATACTCATACAGGTGGTAGGCGCGCCCCGTCCGCTCCGCAAAGCGGTTCATCACCGTCTGAACGTGACCGGGGCAGTCCGCGTAGAAGGTGTTGATCGCCTCGCGGGCCTGAAAGAAAGCGTCCGGATTCTGCGCCGTCCCGCGCAGCACCGGATGATCGGGTGACAGCCCCGCCCGCCGATGTCGCGCCAGGTCCGCCTCATCCAGCATGAAGCGAAGATCGTCGTCCGACAGCACCTCGATCTTCGCGATCTCGTGCGACGTGCGGAACCCGTCGAAGAAGTGAAGAAAGGGCACGCGGCTGCGCAGCGCCGCCGCCTGCGCGATGCAGGCGAAGTCCTGCGCTTCCTGCACGCTGCCCGACGACAGCATCCCGAAGCCCGTCGCCCGGCAGGCCATCACGTCCGAGTGATCGCCGAAGATCGACAGAGCGTGCGTCGCCAGGCTCCGCGCCGCCACGTGCAACACCACCGGCGTCAGCTCCCCGGCAACCTTGACCATCGTCGGGATCATCAGCAGCAGCCCCTGCGACGATGTGAACGTCGTCGCCAGCGCGCCGGTCTGAAGCGCGCCGTGCAGGGCGCCGGCCGCCCCGCCCTCGGACTGCATCTGCTGCACGATCGGAACGGCGCCCCAGAGATTCGGCCTTCGCCGCGACGCCAGTTCGTCGCACTTCTCCCCCATCGGCGTCGAGGGTGTAATCGGGTAGATCGCGATGACGTCGTTCATCCGGTAGGCGACGGAGGCGACGGCCTCGTTGCCGTCCAGTGTGGCGCGGATCGGTTTCACGGTTGAGTGCTCCCGGAAGTCCGCACGCAACGGATGCGCGGACGGACCTCGGGTGCAATCCCGAGTTCCCTGCAACCGCAGCTCCGGCCCGCGGTTCTTGTGACGGACTTCTCAGGAGGGATGCTTCAGCACTTGCCGTGCCACCGCGCGACCGCCCGGAACCCTTCCCTGCGAGTTCGATACCGAAGAAAACGCTGCGCAAGGGCGAGGTATCAGCGCTGACCGCCGGGCTTGATCGGCCGGCGAAACCCCGCAGGACAACCGGGGTGCGCCAAATGACTCAATCCTCATCCGTCAAATCAAACGCCACCAGGATCGGCTCGACCTCTTCAAGTTCGATTTCGACCCAGAGCTGCGCACCCTCGGGCATCGGATCCGGTATCTCCACATGAATATGCCAGTGTTCGCCCTCGACACCGGCCTTCGCCTTGACGGATCCCTCGCCGTCGGCGAGACCGATCCAGAAACGAACCGCGCTCGCGCTGCCGATCCCCCCGTTGATCCAGACGTCCACCGCCGCTTCCCCGCCCGGCGTCAGTTCGCCGGCATCGCGGCTCGCGCGGATGATCAAGCCGTTGACGTCCTGCTCGCCCAGTTCGACCACCGGTCCGCCGTGACCGGACTCTTCAGGCTTGCCGTCCTTCGGAGGCGAGGGTTCAGGCGGTGCCGGCGGGTTGTCGGACACGTTCGAGTTCCCGACCGGCGCAGGCGCTGCGTTTGCGTTGGTTCCTTCGGACTTGGGTTTCCGCTCGCATCCGCTCAACATGACGGCCACAACAACACTTCCGGCGATCCAACCTGCTTTCATGCGTCAGCTCCCTCTTTTAACGATCTCTTCCGGATCACGAATCCCCCGTCGCCGCAGGCGGCGACAGGTTCACTCTCAACGCTTTCGATCAAAAACCAGCGAGTACCCGGCAGGCACAACCACAAGATTCAGAAACGTCGAACTGACCAGCCCGCCCAGCACGACGATCGCCAGCGGCGCCAGCAGCTCGCTGCCCGGCTCGCCGCGCGCCAGCGCGATCGGCAGGAGACCCAGCGCCGCGCACAACGCCGTCATCAGGATCGGCGACAGCCTCTCCATCGAACCCTGCACGATCGCCTCACTGAGCGTCCGGCCTTCCCGCGTCATCAGGTGCTCATAATGATTCACCAGCAGGATGCCGTTGCGCACCGCGATCCCGAAAAGCGTGATGAAGCCTACGAGACTCGCGATCGACATGATCGGCGCCTCATACGCCTCCGCCGAAAGCCCCAGCAGCGAAAGCGTGTTCCCCAGGGGGCGCGAGGTCTCCGTCAGGTAGACCGCCGCAAGCCCGCCGATCGTCGCCAGCGGCAGGTTCGTCATCACCAGCAACGCCGCCCGCGCTGACCCCGTCGAAAGCTGGAGCAGCATGAACATGACCACGGCGACCCCCGCCCCCGCGATCAGGATCGTCCGCGACGCCGATTGCTGCGCCTCGAATTGTCCGCCGTAATGCACGCTGTAACCCGCGGCATGAACGATCGGGTCCACCCGCTCGCGCACCTGTGCGACCAGATCCCCGAGGTTATGCCCCTCCGCCACGTTGCACGACACGACCGCCTTCCGCCGCGCGCCTTCGCGCGCGATGAGGTTCGGCGTCCGCTCCGGTCCGATGTCCGCCACCTCCGACAGGCGGACCGTCGCACCGCCCGCGCCCGTCAGACGCAGCGACTTCACCTGATCCACCGTCTGCCGCTCCTCCGCCGCCAGCCGCACCACCAGGTCGTACCGCCGAACCCCGTGATGAATCTCCGCGACGCGCTCCCCGTGGATCGCGCGCTGAACCTGCTCCGCCGCCGCACCCGGCGTCAGTCCCGCCGCGGCAAGATCCTGATGCCGATACCGGATCGGCAGCGACACCACCGTGACCTCCCGGTTCGCCGCCACGTCACGCGTCCCCGGAATCGCCTTGAGCGCCTGCTCGATCTGCCCCGCCAGCGATCGAAGACGCGCCAGATCGTCACCGTATACGTTGATCGCGATCGCCGCAGGCGTTCCCGAGAGAATGTGCGAAAGCCGGTGTTCGATCGGTTGCCCGATCATCGTCGTGATCCCGGGAACGTCCGCGAGGATCCCGTCGATCGCTTCGCGCACCGCCTCCTTCGATCCCTCCGGACCGACCGTCACCTCGATCTCCGAGCTGCTCGGCGGTTCGGCGTGCTCGTCACGCTCCGCCCGGCCTGTGCGCCGCGTCACGCTTTCCACGTTCGGAATGCCCGCCAACCGCGCCTCAATGCCCCGGGCCACCCGGTCCGACTCCTCCAGCGATGTCCCGGGCGGCGCGAAGAGGAACACGGTGAATGTGCCCTCGTTGAACGCCGGAAGGAAGCTCGTTCCGAAGGTGCTCCCCAGCCAGATCGAAAACGCCGTCCCCGCCGCCGCCAGCGTCAGCACCGCCCCGCGATTCCCGATCGACCACCGCAGCGACGGCTCATACCGCCGCTTCAGCCACCGCACCAGGAAACCGTCCCCGTGTTCTCCGCCGCCCGGCTTCCCCCGCAGCAGCAGGCGGCACATTGCCGGCGTTACGGTCAGCGCCACTCCCAGCGACGCGAGGATCGACACGATGTACGTGATGCCCAGCGGACGGAAAAACCGCCCCTCCAGCCCCTGAAGGAATAACAACGGCACGAACACCATGCAGATGATGATCGTCGCGAACACCACCGAACTGCGGATCTCGTTGCTCGCGTCGAAGATCACCTGCGCAACCGGCGATCGCTGGGATTCCGGCTTCGCCGCGTTCTCCCGCAGGCGCCGGAAGACGTTTTCCACGTCGATGATCGCGTCGTCCACCAGTTCGCCGATCGCCACCGCCAGCCCCCCGAGCGTCATCACGTTGATGGACAGATCCAACGCCCGGAGGATCAGCACAGCGCACGCCAGCGACAGCGGCAGCGCCGTCAGCGTGATGATCGTCGTTCGCGCATTCAGGAGGAAAAGAACCAGCACGATCGCCACGATGATCGCCGCGTCGCGCATCACGACCACCACGTTGTTCACCGACCGTCCGATGAACTCCGCCTGCCGGAACACGTTGCGGTTCAGCAGGATTCCGTCGGGCAGGGTCTTCTGCGCCTCGTCCAGCACACGGTCAATCTCCGCCGTCAGCGCCAGCGTGTTCGTCCCCGGAGATTTCTGGACGCTCATCACCACCGCCGAAACGCCCCGGTCCGCCGCCGTGCCCCGCGCCGGCGCCGGTCCCAGCTCGACGTCCGCCACGTGCCCGATCAGCACCGGCGATCCGTCCTGATGACCGATCAACGTGTTGCGGATGTCGTCCGCGCTCCGCACCCGCGCCGTCTGCCGCAGCGGCAGCTCAAGCCGATCCACGTTCGGCAGGTATCCGGCGCTCGCCACGCTGTGCGCCTCGCGCGCCGCCTCGACCACCTCCTCCAGCGTCAGCCCGTAAAGCGCCAGCCGGTCCTGATGAACGTTGACCTGGTACTCCGGAAGCTCACCCCCGATCGCCACAACCTGCGCAATGCCCGGAACCGCCAGCAGCCGGTTCCGCAGGTCGAATTCCGCGAAAGACCGCACCTCCAGCGGCGTCGCCCGACCGTCCGGCGACGATAACGCCAGCAGCATGATCTCTCCCGTGATTGACGTCACCGGCGTGATCTCGGCATGCGTGTTCGGAGGCAGCGTTTCACGGACGGCGGACAGACGCTCCGACACGAGCTGGCGCGCCCGCAGAATCTCCACGCCCCAGTCGAACTCCACCCAGACGATCGACAGGCTCATCGCGCTCGAACTGCGCACGCGCCGCACGCCCCCCAGTCCGTTGACCGCCGTCTCGATCGGAAACGTGACGTACTGCTCGACCTCGTCTGCGCCGAAACCGCCGGCCTCCGTGAGGATCACCACCGTCGGCGCATTCAGCTCCGGAAACACGTCCACCGGCATGTGACGCAGTTGCAGTCCCGTGAAGGCCAGGAGCAACCCCCCCGCCATCACGATGAACCCGGCATACTTGATCGAGAAGCCGATAAGGCGCTGAAGCATCACTCGTCCTCCCCGGCGTGGAACGTCCCGTCCGAGTGAAAGTGTCCCCCCTTCTGCACGCTGCCTGACGTCGCGATCATGAGTTGGTACACCCCGTCGAGAACGACCTCGTCCCCCTCCTTCACCCCGCTCTTGACCACCACCCACCGCCCATCATCGACCCCCAGATCGGCTTCGACGCGCACCACCTTGTCCGGCGCCTTCGGATCCCGACGGAAGAACACCTTCGTCAGTCCGTCCTGAACCACACTGGAAACCGGGATCGCCAGTTCGGGCCGTCCTCCCGCCGTGGTGATCTCCAGGTGGGCGGCCACGCCGGCTTTCGCCCACGCCGCCGCGCGCTTCGGAACCGCGATCACCTCCACCGTCCGCTCCCGCGCGCTGGCGACCAGTCCGATCGACAATGTCGCCTCGATGGCGTCCTTCAGATCGATCGTGCCTCCCTTCGGAGGGACGATCGACGACGGCAGACCGTCCGCCAGCCGCCCCAGATCGCTCTGCATCGCCATCGCCCGGAAGCGGAGTCGCTCCGGTTGCACGATCGTAAGCACCAGCGCGCCAGGCTCCGCCCACGCTCCGCCCGTCACGTCCAGGGACGCCACCACTCCGGACATCGCGGCGCGCACTTCCACCTCGTCGATCTGGCGCCACTTCGCGGCGGGGAATCCCGGCTCCGCCTCGTCATGTCGATGAATCCCCGTGTGCAGGTGCTCGTCCAGAGCGTAAGGCGCCGCCAGATCCTCCGCGGGCATGCCCAGCAGCGTCGACGCCGTGGCGATCAGCAGGAGAAACCGGGCGTGCGCCGCGTCATGCTCCGCCTGCGCCGCCGCGACCTGGCCTTCAAGGTCCGCTTCCTTCTCGAGAATCTCCGCCAGCTCAGCCCGTTGCTGGGAGAGCGTGTTGCGCGCGGAGGTAAGCTCTTCGATCGTCACCACCCCCGCGTCATGCGACGGCTGAAGCTGTGCGACCCGCGCCTCCCACAACGCGATGTTCTCCTCCAGGATTTCCTCGTGACGCCGGTGTGCGGCGATCAGCGTCGGGATCGATCCGACCCGTGCCTCCGTCTGCCGGATCGTGGACTCCGCCTCGCTGAGCTTCTGCTGAAGGTCACGCCAGTCCGGGGACGCCAACCGGTACAGAACCGCGCCCGCCTCCACCGCTTCGTACTGCCGAACGTCCAGTTCGACGCGCCCGGACAACATCGTGCGGTATTCACGACGGGCTTCCGGCTGAAGCTCGAACTGCCCAGGTACACGGATCACGGTCGAAACGGCGCGCTTCTCGACGCGGGCGAACGTGATCCCGAGGTTCCGCCGCACCGTGTCCGGGACGTCGATCCGGTTCGTCGTCGGCGCCGCCGCAGGACGCCCCGGCGATTCCTGACCGACCGGCGCCGGACGCCGGCAGGCGCCGATGACCGCCAGCGCTGCAACCACGACCGCCAGAAACATCCGTTTCATCCGCTTCAACTCCTTGTTCGTCTCGACCTTCACGGGGACTCCGCCTCATCAACCCCGCTCCGCTCAGGCGCGAGAATCCGCGTGATGGGCAGACCGACGGCCTTCTCCAGCTCGCTGACCGCGCGGGCGGACGCGCCGCGCACGTTCAGGTGCTCACGCCGCGCCGCTACCACCGCCCGCTGCGCCTCGACCATCGACAGCACCGAAACCTTTCCGATCCGGTATGCCTCGCGCGAGAGTTCAAGATTCGTCTGCGCCAGCGGCAGCAGTTCGTCGCGATAAAAGACGGACACGCCCCACGCCGTCGACGCCGCCACGCACGCCGACCGCGTCTGCTGCGCAACGTCGAGCTTCAGCGCCTCCAGCAGGAGCCTCGCCTCGATCAACTCGAACTCGGCGCGGGCGATGCGCGCCTGGTTCTGATCGAAGATCGGCAGCGCAAAACTCAGCGTCGGACCGAGAATGACGTCCTGACCGTCGTCGGTGGGGTTGTAAAGCTCGGGACCGACCAGCTCGCCGGCGTGCGCCGACTCGTGCAGCGTGTTGAACAGGATGTTCTTGTCGCCGCCCGGCGGACGATCCGCGCGCTCCATCGCCACGCCGACCTCGACCTCGCTGAACACGCTTCGCCGTGCTTCTGTCACGCGCGCCGCCGCCTTCCGCACCAGCGCCTCCGCCGCCCGCACGTCGAGCCGCCCCGACACCGACCGCTCCACCAGCGTCTCCGGATCGAGACTCGCGTCCGGCGCCTCGGGCAGCGCCTCCGTCAGCACGATCGCCCGCGGTTCGGTGGCGACGCCGAGCAGAACGCATAACCGCCGCCGCGCCTCGAACGCCTCGCGCTCCGCCTCCCGGGCGGTGACTTCCGCCCGCATGCCTTCCGCCCGCACGATATTGACATCGATCTCGCTGCCGACGCCCGCGTCACGACGCGCCTCCGCGATCTCCACGAGGCGCGCCGTCAGTTCCCGGTGCTCTCGCGCCAGCACCACCGCTTCATCCGCCGCGACCGCCTCAAAGTAGGCTGCCCGGGCGCTCGTAACGGTCTCCGAGACCTCCCGCGCCGTCGCGAGAATCTCTCGCTCCAGTTCGCCCTCCGCCGCGCGCCGTCGCACCGGAATCAACCACAAATCCGAGAGGTTCTGGGCGATCGCGACCTCGAGGTTGGTCAACCCCCCGCCGTCGGGAAACCGCGAAGAAAGCGACAGCCCGGGATTGCTCAGCAGCGATGCCTGCACCACGTCCGCCCGCACCGCCCCGACGCGCGCCAGCGCCGCTCGCACCCGCGGATTCCGGCGAACACATAACCGCGCACAAGTCTCCGACGTCAGACCTTCCGCCAGAAGGGCGTCGGTTTCGGCTTTCAGTGCGTCCTCGCCCGCGTACACGGCGTTCGGCGGGAGGTCGCCGCCGCCGGACGTCCGGACCAGCTCCGACACTTGCTCGAAATCCGGTCGTGGATTGACCTTGGCGCATCCCGCGCCCGCAACGTACGTGATGCAGCCGACGTACGCCGCGAGCACGATCGCTCGCAGAAAGGTTTTCGATATCCGACATGTTTCGACGTGCATAACAAACTCCGATGATGTGCCTGACGTGCCTTTGCGCGGAGGCCGTTACGTCACCGATGCTTAGTCGAACTTCGCATGCGCGCAGATCTCCGCGCGCAGAACCGCCTTCTTGAAATAACCGGTTGCAGGAACGAAGACGGATCCAGCCGGCTAGATCAGCAACGGCCGATATCGGGTGCGTAACGTCGCGGAGGGATCGAGGCTCGCTCGGACGTGCTTATCAGGACGAGGGGTGGCGTCGGCCTCAGTCACCGTTTCGAGGGTAGCGCAGGGGACTCGGTCCTGAGTCTCCGCCGCGCCGCCGGCTGAACCGGCCGTGCGAACCGCCGTCGTACAGATACAGGCGTGTTCAGCGTCATGTTCCGGCTGCCCGCCGGAATTGTGCTGATGATGCGGCGTGTGCGGTCCGTGATGCTCGTCGCCGTCATGCCCGCCGCATTCCACGACCGGCTCGCACGCCTCATCACAATGCGCAGCACACTCGACGGCGCACCAGACGGGGCACAGCAGCGTCATCGCCGTCGTCAACAGGTTGGTGATAGGTCCGAACCGCATCTGTTCCTTACAGGACATCCAGTATATCGGCTGTCCGTGGGTTTTCCAGCATCGGTCGCCCCGAAAGGAAAGGCGCCTTTTCAGGCCGCCGGATTGCGCAAAACCTGCAACATCGGACAGGTCTGCGCCTCAGTCATGATTGAAAACGCCTGAAGCCGTCGATAGTATTCCCGTCATGCGGAGTATGACACTGACCCTGTTGGGGACATGCGTCGCCCTGCTGCCTGCCTTGTGCCGGGGAGGGTTGTTGACGCTTTGCTGCGCTCACGAAAAGCCCCGGTCCGATGATGCGACCTGCCGGCAGGACTGCTGCGACAAGGAGGGCGGGAACCCCCAGGACGATCCCTCCGCGCCCGACGCGCCCGTCAGGGAGCGGTGCGGACCGTGCGCCGACCTGTGCAGCGCCGTGATCAAGCCCGTGGACGCTACGGACGGCGCCGCTGCTCCCACGATCTCCTCCGAACCCTGTGCCTTAGATGTCGCCTGCGCGTCGCCTGCTGTGCGGACGGGCGACCGCCTCTCCCGCGTCGAGTTCTACCCCGCCTTGCCCCGCCTGCCTTACCCGGCGTCGGACCGGCCTTTGCGCATTTGATGGCCTGCCGGCCTCGCATGCGCCCTCAACGACAGAAAACCTGACCGCCTTTCTTGCTGCGCGCCGCGACTGCGCGGTGCTCGTAGAACCAACGCAAGCCCGGGAGTCATGCGTCATGAAAACGTACGCGCGCTTTAATCGCGTCGCCCCTGTTCTGTTGATGGCCGCCTTGTCCGTCGGCGTCGGCTGCGACCGCACCGCGACGCTGGGAGGCGATTCCGCGTCTGAACAGGCCCACGCCAAACCGCTCGGACCGCAGTCCAGTCCCGTGCCGCCCACGCTGGACAAAGGCTGGTGCGGCGGACACGGCGTGCCCGAGTCCGTCTGCACCCGCTGTGATGACTCGCTGATCGACGCGTTCAAGCAGGCCGGAGACTGGTGCAGGGAGCACGATCTGCCGGAGTCGCAATGCGTCAAATGTCATCCCGGGGCGGCGGCAAGGTGGGAGGCGTTCAGAACGGGGTCCGCGGACGCTCGGACCCCCACGACTCCGGTCGTCGGGGAAAGCGCAGGACAACCCGCGGATCGATCCGGGAACGCCGTCGTGGCGTCCGCGATGCCCCGGTCGCAGCGCGACTTCAGCGTCACTTGCGCCAAGGCGGAGACCGTCATTCGGTTTGATAACACCCGGATCGCGCGCGACGCCGGTCTGGAATACACTCCGGCGCGTACGATGCGCCTGACCCGCACGCTGACCCGCAACGCAGAGATCGACTACGACGCCAACCGTTACGCCCGACTGTCGTCCCGTACCGCGGGGATCATCGTCGAGGTGCGCAAAGACCTCGGCGCTCCTGCCGCGTCCGGGGAGGTTCTGGTCATCGTCGATTCCGCGGAGCTTGGCGCGTCGAAGGCGCGGCTGCTTCAGGCGGTCGAGCGCCATCGCCTGGCCGAGGGGGACTTCGAGCGCGAGCAGGAGCTGGCGGCGCAGAAGATCAACGCCGCGCGCGATTTGTACGAGGCGGAATCAAGGCTCGCCGAAGCCCGTATTGAAGTCACACAAGCCCGGCAGGCGCTGCGCAATCTGGGCATGACGGATTTGCAGGTCGACGACGTGCTGCGGAAGTCGGAGATGTCGTCGCATCTTGAACTGGTTGCGCCCTTTGAAGGCGTCCTTGTCGAACGCTCCGCCGTCATCGGAGAGCGGGTCGAGGCGGGTCAATCCATCCTGTCCCTGGCGGACACGCGACGGATGTGGGCGAGGGTCAGCCTTCCGCCGGACGACCTGAGGGTTGTCAAAGTGGGTCTCAGCGCGGTTGTGACCGTCGACGCCCTTCGGGGCGAGTCGTTTCCCGGCCGGGTGGCCTGGATAGATACGCGCCTGGATCCGAAGACGCGGACCGTCCAGGCCCGCATTGAACTCGACAACCGCGAAGGACTGCTTCTTGCCTTGATGTTCGGCGAAGCGCAGATCGCCACGCGCGTCGAGGAGGCCTGCACGATGGTGCCGCGCGAAGCGGTTCAGTGGGACGGGTGCTGCAACCTCGTCTTCGTCAGGATGGAAGGCGAGGAGAGCGTGTTCAGGCCTCGGAAGGTGCGCCTGGGGCATCCGGTTGAGGATCAGTACGAGGTGCTCGCGGGGCTTGAACCGGGGGAGCAGGTGGTCACGAAGGGCAGCTTTCTCCTGAAAACCGAGATTCTCAAGGACAGCATCGGCGCCGGCTGCTGCGACGCGGTCGAGGCCCTTCCGAAATGACGGCGACTTGCGGCGTCCACGTTCGAGCGCGGTTGAAACGGTAGAGCACGCTCATGCTGAACTGGATCATAAGTTGGTCTCTGCGCCACCGCCCGGCGGTCATTTTGTTGTCGACGATCCTGGTCGCGTGGGGGTTGTGGTCGATGTCGCGGCTGGACATCGACGCCTTCCCCGACACCACGCCGGTGCAGGTGCAGATCAACACGGTGGCGCCGGCGCTGCCGCCGCTGGAGATCGAGCGCCAGGTGACCGAGCCGGTCGAGGCGGCCGTCGCCGGGATCGCGCGGCTCACTGAAGTTCGCTCGATCTCCAAATTCGGATTGTCGCAGGTCACCGCGACGTTCGAGGACGGGACGGACATCTACTTCGCCCGCCAGCGGATCAATGAGCGGCTGGGCGCCGTCGCGTTGCCGGAGGGAATTGATCCTCCGGAATTGGGGCCTGTTGCGACCGGTTTGGGAGAAGTCTTCCACTACCTGCTGACCGGCAAGGGTGACGACCCGCCGTCGCTGACGGAGTTAACTGCGCTGCACGACTGGGTCATCCGCCCGCAGATGCTCAGCGTGCCCGGTGTGGCGGAGATCAACACGTGGGGAGGACAGCGCAAGCAGTACGAAGTGCTGATCGATCCCGCGCGCCTCATCAAGTACGGGCTGACCCTCGACGATCTGGTGGAATCGCTTCAGCAGAGCAACCGCAGCGTCGGCGGCGGCTACGTCGTCCGATCGGGCGAGGCGCACCTGGTGCTCGGCGTCGCGCTGACGACGACGGCGGAGGAGATCGGCAACGTCGTCGTTTTCGCACACGACGGCGTTCCGGTGAAGGTCCGCGACGTCGCGGACGTGCGGGCGGGCTTCGAGATCCGCCGAGGCGGCGTCACCGCGCACGGCGCGGGCGAGGTGGTGCTCGGGCTGGGGTTCATGCTGATGGGCGAGAATTCGCACGACGTGACGCGGCGCCTGGACGAGCGCCTCGCCGAAGTCCGGCGCTCGCTTCCGGACAACGTGGACGTGCAGGTGGTCTACCGCAGGACCGACCTGGTCGACCACGTCATTTCGACGGTGAAAAGGAACCTCTATGAAGGTGCGTTCCTGGTTGTCGCCGTGCTCTTTGCGTTCCTGGGGAACCTCCGCGCGGGCCTGATCGTGGCGCTGGCGATTCCGCTGGCGATGCTTTTCTCGTTCAGTTCAATGCTCCAGTTCGGAATCGCGGCGAGCCTCCTGAGTCTGGGTGCGATCGACTTCGGGCTTGTCGTCGACAGCTCGGTGATCATCGTCGAGAACAGCGTGCGCCGCCTCGGGCAGGAGCACGATCTCGGGAGCCTGCGCCCGCGCCTGGACATCATCCGCGATGCGGCCGTCGAGGTGCGGCGCCCGACGATGTTCGGCGAACTCATCATCATGATCGTATACCTGCCGATCCTGTTGTTGGAGGGGATCGAGGGCAAGCTCTTCAGGCCGATGGCGCTGACGGTGGTGTTCGCCTTGATGAGTTCGCTCATCTTCTCGATCACGCTGACGCCGGTGCTGTGCAGCTTTTTCCTTCCGCGCAAGGTGACGGAGCGGGAGAATTTCGTGGTCCGGTTCGCACACGGGATTCACCGGCCCTTTGTGCAGTTGGCGCTGCGGTTCCGCCGGCTGACGGTCGCCGCCGGCGCGGGAGCGATCGCCTGGGGCGCGTACCTGGCGACGCAGTTGGGCACGTCCTTCATTCCCCGCCTCTACGAGGAAGCCGTCACGATCAACACGATCCGGCTGGCCGGGGTCTCGCTGGAGGAGTCGCTCCGCTACGGGACGGAGCTGGAAAAGCTGCTGCTTCGGGAATACCCGGACGAAATCCGGCACATCTGGAGCCGCACCGGCACGGCGGAAGTCGCCACCGATCCGATGGGTCTGGAGCTGACGGACGTTTTTCTCACCCTCCAACCGCGCGAGCACTGGACCCGTGCGAAGACTCAGGCGGAACTGGTGGCGTCGATGTCGGACACGCTGACCGGCATGCCCGGAATGCGCACCGTGTTCACCCAGCCGATCGAGATGCGCATGAATGAGATGATCGCCGGGATCCGCGCCGATGTCGGCGTCAAGATCTTCGGCGACGATCTCGAGCAACTGCGCGCCTTAGCGCGAGAGGTGCAGAACATCGTTGAGGCCACCCCCGGCAGCGCGGACGTCTCGACGGAGCAGATCACGGGTCAGCCGATGCTTGAAGTGCGCGTGGATCCGGAGGCCGTCGCGCGCTACGGCGTTCCCGCGGCGCATGTGCTCGAGCTTGTCGAAGCCGTCGGGGGGATCGAGATCGGCGAAATCCGCGAGGGACCGCGGCGCTTCGACCTCGTGATCAAGCTCGACGAGAAGTTTCGCGACGCCCCGGACGCGTTGTGGAACCTGCTGGTGCCCACGGCGTCCGGTGAGCGCCTTCCGTTGTCGCGGCTTGCGCATCTCGTCGAGAGCGAGGGCCCCTCGACCATCACGCGCGAGCGGCAGAAGCGCAGGATCGTCGTGCAATGCAACGTTCGCGATCGCGACCTGGGCGGGTTCGTCGCGGACCTCCGCGCGAGGCTGGCGCGGGATGTCCCGCTGCCACCCGGATACTTCGTCGCTTTCGGGGGCCAGTTCGAGCACCTTCAGCGTGCAACCCAACGCCTGCTGATCATCACTTCCCTGGCGCTGGCGTCGATCTTCCTGCTGCTTTACATGAGCACCGGAACCGTGCGGGATTCGCTGATCGTGCTGACGGGGGCGCCCTTCGCCGCGTTCGGAGGCGTCGTCGCGCTGCACTTGCGCGGGATGGACTTCACCGTGGCGGCGGGGGTCGGGTTCGTGGCGGTCTCCGGCGTGTCGATGCTCAGCGGGTTGGTGCTGGTTTCGACGATCAAACAGCGGATCGCCGCCGGCGTTCCGGTGATCGAGGCGATCCTGGAGACGCGGTTGATGCGGCTGCGCGCCGTGTTGATGACGGCGCTGGTTGCGGCGCTGGGGTTTGTTCCGATGGCGCTCAACACGGGCGTCGGGGCGGAGGTGCAGCGCCCCCTGGCGACCGTCGTGATCGGCGGGATTCTTTCCGACAATGTGCTGACGCTGCTGGTGCTGCCGGCGCTGTATTCGTTGTTCGGAAGCCGGCCGGCGCCCGACCCTGAGGTGGCGCAGCGCCGTTAAGCGTGAGGAATCGCTCGTCGACAACGACCGATCGCGTCGCTTCAACCCCCGGCTGAAGGACGCGCGATCCGTCCGCCGCAGAATCACAGAACTGGCAGGCGCACGCGAGCGTCGGGAGGACCGTCGTCCTCATCAATATCATCGTCTTCCTCACCCGCGGCGTCATAAACGACGCCTTCAACCGCGGCGATCAGATCGTCGAAATCCGCCGCGCGCACCGTCCGCAGATCGAAGCACACCGCGTCGTCTCGGATCCGGGCGACGACCGGAACCTCCGCGCCGCGCAAACGCGTCGCCGCATCCGACGCCGTTGCGAACGACGGAATCCACCGCACGACCACCGTTTCAAACTCGACCACGGGCATCGCCCCGCCGCCCGCGTACGTCGTGTCGCTACCGACGAGGAACCGCTCCGACGGCGCAGCCTCCTGAAGCCGGTGCGCCAGATCGTTCGCCCGGTCGGCCAGCTCCGCCAGCGGCGCGTTCAGCATCGCCAGCGCCGGGACGGACCGCAGCGCCTCCCCGTCGTCTGCGTAGTGCCTCAGCGTCGCCTCCAGCGCCGCGAGCGTCAGTTTGTCCACGCGGAGCGCCCGCATCAGCGGATGCGCGGCGAGTCGATCCACGATCACCCGCTTGCCGACGATCATGCCGCACTGCGGACCCCCGAAAAGCTTGTCTCCCGAGAAGCACACGAGGTCCGCCCCCGTGCGGATCGAGTCGCGCACGCACGGTTCCGGCGGCAATCCGTGTGCGGTCAGATCGACGATCGCGCCGCTGCCCAGATCGTCCACGCAAAGCAGCCCGCGAGCCCGGGCCAGCGACGTCAATTCCGCCAGCGTCGCCTCCTCGCTGAACCCGACGACCCGGTAGTTGCTCGGGTGAACGCGGAGCACCAGCGCGGTCCGCTCCGTCGCCGCCGCCTCGTAATCCGCCGCCCGCGTCCGGTTGGTCGTGCCGACTTCACGCAGGATCGCCCCGCCTGCGCTCATGATCTGCGGCAGACGGAAGCTCCCGCCGATCTCCACCAGTTGCCCGCGCGAAACCAGAACCTCGCGCCCCTCCGCCAGCACATGCAGGATCAGATAGGTCGCCGCGGCGTTGTTGTTGACGACCAGCGCCGCCTCCGCGCCGGTCAGTTCGGCGAGCCGCTCCGTCACGTGCGAAAGCCTGCGACCCCTGTGTCCGGTCGAGAGGTCGAACTCGAGATTGCAGTATCCGGAGGCGGTTTCCGCGATCGCCTCGATCGCCTCGGCGGACAGCGGCGCCCGCCCCAGCCCCGTGTGAAGCACGATCCCGGTTGCGTTGATCACCCGCCGCAGCGAGGGCATCGACCGGCGCGTCAGTTCCTCCTCCGCCACCCCGATGACGTCCTCGATATCCACGGGCGACGTCAACCGCCCCTGCAGGATCGCATCCCGGAACTGCTGAAGGGCGGCGCTCAGAGAGGTTTTCACCAGCGCGCCGGGGACGGCTTCGCTCCACTGCCGCACTTCCGGATGCGCCAGCAGCGCCGTCATCGACGGCAACGTCGATAGCAGATGATCCGCGCGGTCATTCATGCGGATATTCGCAGGGTCGCGGGGTCGCCGTCATCTTGCCGTCTATGAAACACCCTTGTTTCCACGCCGCCGTAAAACCACGCCGCGTTCGTAACGAAGCGGTCCACCTTGCGGCGGGTCGTCGAACCGCGCCGCTCCTTGTCGTCGCCCCGCGAGATCGAGGGGTGGACGCCGTCGTTCCGGGGGTCGATCGCAGGGATTGCAACGCCTTGCTAACCCTCGGACGCCAGGCGCCTCACGTCTCCGTCCCGTCGCGTGAATCCGATCCGGTCCAGATGCTCCGCATACGGAACCCCGTATTTCCGGCTTGTGCCCAGCGCTTCCCGCAATTGAGACACTGTCATTCCGCCGCCGGACCGGATCATCCTCCCGACGGTCTCCTTTAACTCCGACACCCGCTCCGGCGGAAGGTACAACTGGTCCTGCACCTGAACAAGCTGGCCGGTCGCCACGGCGAACGTCGCCAGCCGCCCCCGCCGCTTCGCATCAACCGGCTCGCCGAATTGAATCTCATCCAGCATCGGCGGGGAAAACCCGCCTTTCTCCACCGCCGCCACCATCGCCGACAGAACCCGCTCATCCGCCCGGCTGAGCGCGGGGGCGAACTCCGCGAGGCACACGAAGCGCCCGAGCGTCCGCACCCGTCCCGATCGCGTCAGGCGTGCGAGCAACACTTTCCCCAGTCCCGGCGCGAACCGCCGGTCCAGCCACCCCGCCACCGCATCCGCCGCGCGACCCGGCGCGTCCGGCTGATCCTTGTGAAACCGGGACATCCACGCGACCAGCCGACCCTCCACGTCCGTCAGCAGCGACGGCACGACGTGCAGGTTCGTCCCTTCCAGCGCCACGCGCCGCCCGCGTGCATCGAGATCGGCGTAGACCGACGGCAGCGTCTCAAGCTCGATCCCCGTCGCCGCGCACACGGAAAGGTCCGTCGGCTCGACGAAACCGGCGTCGCGCAGATGGGCTTCGAGCCGGTCCGCGGGATCCGCGCTTTCCAGTTGTACCAGCGCGGCGCGCTCCTGCTCGACCTCGCCCCGCCTCCGGCGTCCGACGGGCCGCAGAACAACCCCGCCGCCGAGCGTCCGCGCTGCATTCTCATCCCGAAGGATGAACCGCTGTCCGTGCGCCGCGGACAGCGGTTCGCCGCACCGCAACTGCGCATAGGTGCTTGCGCCCGGCGCCAGCGTTCCGCTTCCCAGCAGCACCAGCCGCACCGCCGCTTCACGCGTGCCGAGGCAAAGCCGCACCCGGGTCGCGGAGCACAAGCCCTCGTTGCGGCTGGACAGACAGTGAACGCGGACGTCCACCACGCGCGACGGCCGCAGATACCCCGGCGTCGCCAGCTCACACCCCCGGTCTACCGCCTCGCGCTCGACGCCGGTGAGGTTCAGCGCGGCCCGCGTTCCTCCGGACAGCGCCTCGGTCTCATCCCCGTGACGTTGCAATTGTCGCACACGGCACCGCGCCCCGGAGGGCATCGCCTCCAGTTCGTCCCCGCGCATCACCGACCCGCGCAGAACCGACCCCGTCACGACGATCCCTCGCCCCGCAACGTTGAACACCCGATCGATGCACATGCGGAAAGGACGGCCGGCACGAACGCGCTCAACCCGGGCTGCCGCCGCCGCCAGCGCCTCACGAAGCGCCTCCAGTCCCGACCCGGTGACGGAGGAGACCGGCACGATCGCCGCGTCTTTCAACGAGCTTTCCGCAAGAAGCTCCCGCACGTCCTCACGCACCAGCTCGATCGTCTCCGCGTCCACCCGATCCGCCTTGGTCAGCGCGGCCACACCCGTCGTCACGCCGAGCAGGTTGAGAATCTCGACGTGTTCGATCGTCTGCGGCATGACCGAGTCGTCCGCCGCCACGATCAGCAGCGCGAGGTCGATGCCCTGCGCTCCCGCGACCATCGTGCGCACGAAGCGCTCGTGTCCCGGTACATCGACGATCCCGAACTGCACGTCGCCCACCCGCAGGTGCGCGAAGCCCAGTTCGATCGTCATTCCCCGGGCCTGCTCCTCCGGCAGACGGTCCGTGTTGATTCCGGTCAGCGCGCGGACCAGCGAGGTCTTGCCGTGGTCGATGTGGCCGGCCGTCCCGACGATCACGTGACGCGCGACGTCGACGGGCGCCGGTTCGGGCGACGTGGCGGCGCCCCCTTGAATGTGCGGCGTCGGCGACATGCCCGCCGATTATCCGATCGACGCGCGCCGCCGACAAGAAAGCCGCGGGGAAGGCCTTTGCGGCTCCCCGCGGCTTGATCGTGACTCCCGGCCGCCGCGTCGTCGATCACAGGAACAACAGCGTCACGAGGATGAACAACGGAACCAGGATGCCGACGCTGTACATCATGTATCCGAAGAAGCTCGGCATCTTCACGCCTGACTGCTCCGCGATGCTCTTGACCATGAAATTCGGCCCGTTGCCGATGTACGTGTTCGCGCCCATGAAAACCGCCCCCAGGGAGATCGCCACCAGAAGATCCTGACGGATGTAGTTCCCGTCAAGGAGCTGGAAGATGCCCGGACCCGCCTCATGCGTCATCGCGTTGGCGATCTGGAAGAAGACCAGGTACGTCGGCGCATTGTCGAGGAAGCTGGACAGTGCCCCGGTGACCCAGAAGAATTTCCACGGCGCGTCCAGCACCTGACCGATCCGGTCGCCGCTCGATTTGAGCAGCTCCAGCGGCGGCTGCATCGCGATGAAGATCCCGATGAAGAGCGCCGCCACCTCGAGGATCGCCGTGTAATTGAACTGGTTGTCCTTGCGGACCGATTTCGCCGTCGATTTCAGCGACGCGACGACCAGCGCCAACATGCACAACTCGCGCATGAACATCGGTGCGGTGAAACCCGTCCCCAGCAGGGGCTCGCCCGGCTTGATCAGCGCCACGCACAGCACCACGCCCAGCAGCAGCACGAGGTTGTGCGATCCGCGCAGCGACAGGCGGCGGACCTGCGTCTCGTCCCGGATGATGTCGCGCGGCGTCTCCTTCTTGTACACCACGCTGTCCCACGCGTAGTAAACGACCAGCAGGACCGCCGACAGAAACGCCCACTCCTTCCAGAGGTGGAACGTCCAGAGGAAAGGCACGCCCTTCAGATACCCCAGAAACAGCGGCGGGTCGCCGATCGGCAGCAGGCAGCCGCCGATGTTGCTGACCAGGAAGATGAAGAAGATGACCGTGTGTTTGACGTGCTTGCGCTCGGAGTTCGTCTGCAACAGCGGCCGGATCAGCAGCATGCTCGCGCCCGTGGTTCCGATGAAGCTCGCCAGCAGCGCGCCGACCGCCAGAAAACCGGTGTTCGTCGCCGGATGCGCGGCCAGATCCCCCTTCAGGCATATCCCGCCGCTGATCACATAAAGCGAGAACAACAGGACAATGAAAGGAATGTAATCCAGGATGATCGCGTGCTCCAGCACGCTCATGATCTTCGCCTGACCGTCCGCGATGGCGTAATAAACGAGCGTGATTCCCGCGAAGACCAGCGCCACCATCAACTTGTTCTTGTTCTCCTCCCACCAGTGATGCGTGCGCGGAATCAGCGGGAGCAGCGCGATCGACAGCAGCATCCCCACGAAGGGCAGCACCGCCCACGTCGCCGGCGCGTGTGCCTCGTGCCCTCCGCCGTGACCGTGGTCCGACGTGTAATGATGGTACAGAAGCAGCACGAGCACGGCCGCCCCGGCGACCGCGGCCAGTCGGTTCAGCAAGGATCCCGAGTTCCCCAGTGGATGCGGATGCTCCGCCATGTTCACGCTCATTGACATACGCGGCGTTCTCCCTTTGAAGTCAGGTAGGTATCGACCAACCCGGGACCGCCGCTTCGACTCGTTACGCCGGGCGGCGTCCGAATACCCCCGCCGCCCGACAGGAGAGCAGGATTGTGATGAAGTCTCTCGAACCTGTCCAGCGTGCGCAGGCGGTATTATCCGACCCGGGCGGAACGTGCAGCGCGTAACGAAGCGCCGTGATTCGATCGGGACAGCGCGTCAGCGAGTTCTCGATGGCGATGACGGCGAACCTGGGAAAAGCGCGGACCGGATTCGTTGCAGCACGGCGGCATCGGAATCGTTGGCCTTTGCGTGACTGACGGCTTCGTCGAACACCTTCTCGCTGATCAGAATCACGCTCGGATGAATCAGACGCTCCGACGACGCCAGCGACCGCAGGCGCGACTGCTGATCCCGGTCCAGCCGCAGCGCGCTCATCAGATCCTGAAACAACGCTCGAGGATCATCCTTCCACTCTCGTCGGCGCAGACGCGCCTGACCGCGCGTCAACGCGTAAGCGATCACGAAGATCAATCCGACCCCCAGCAGCGCCAGGAGCACGCCGACGACGGATCCGCCTTCGCCCATCCGCTGCCGGATGCTTTCGAGCACCGGCGGAAGTTCGGACTGCGCGACCCATCCCGTCATCATCGCAGCGCCTCCTGCGCATGTCGCGAAGTCGTCGGCGCCTGCCGCACGTCGGCCCCGCCCAGCGCCGACAGACACCGGTTCGCGCGGCGGCGAACGTGCGCGTCCGGATCCTCCCGCCCCATCCTTCCCACCACGAGGGCGCAGGACCGCAATCCGAGACGCTGCACGACCCACAACGCGCTGATCCGCGCGGCGCGGGACGAATCCTCCAGCATGTGCAGCAGCGCGTCGCCCGCCGGGGCATGCTGCCGGGCCAGCAGCGCCTTGATCGCGTTCGCCCGCACGCGCGGTTCCACCGCCTTCAACATCGGCGCGATCCACGCCGTGATCCGCTCATCCGCCGTCCGCTCCAGCGCCTCGATCGCGTTCGCCCGCACACGCGGTTCGGCGTCGGACAGCGCCGAACGCAGCGCCCCCGCCGCGATCCCCCGGTCCACGCCCGCCAGCGAAGCCGCCGCCGTCGCCCGGACGATTCCGTCCGGATCGTGGATCAGGCGTAGAATCGCGTCGCTGAACCCTGCTTCGATCCCGCGTTCCCGCACGGCGTGAAGTCCGCGCACCCGGTCCAGCGCTCGCGGCGAGTTCAGCAATGCGCGGCACGTCGTGACGACATCCGCCGGCGACGACGATCCGCCCGCGTTGTCGCTCTCGGGCTGCAAAACCGCTTCAGAGCGAGGTGCTTCGATTTTCCCGCCACGTTCATCGCCGGGGATTGCCGATGTCGCAGGTTCGCTGCGCACGGGCGGTCGAGCCGAAGAAGCCGCCGGAATCACCCGATCCGGGTTCCGCCGCCGCAGCTCCTTCTCCGCAATCGCCGCGAGCGCGGGGTCCGGTCCGCGAACTGCCGACAGCAGCAGGGCGTCCGACCCCTCTCCGTCCTGTCGAACCACCGCCCACAGCGCCGCTCGTCGGACCGCCGGCGATCCGGTTTCCAGCCACCGGCCGAACACCTCAAGCTTGTGCGCCGTGGGAATCCCGGAACGTGAGATCACACTGGCGATCCGCTCGACGTGATGCGGGTCGCAGTCCGCGAGACGACGCACATCAGTCCGGATCCAACGTGTCGCGCGCACCTTGGTGCAACCCCGCTCCACGTTCGGGTCCGCCAGAAGCCACGAGGCCTCGATCAGGCCCGCGAGGACGCCCGCGTCGTCCGCCTGCTCCAGTCTTCGCGCCGCCGCCTCTCGCACCGAATCCAGTTCCAGCGCGCACCACGTGAACACGGATAAGCGCGGATCCGACGGTCCGGCGAGAATCTGCCGCGTCGCGTGGACCAGATGCGACCGAGGGCCTTCAAGCCGCGAACGTACGACAGGCTCTGTCTCCGCGTACATCCACAACGCTGCCGCAAGCACGTCCGCGCGGAAGTGAAGCTCCCAGGTCCGCACCGCCTGATTCAAGGCTTCGGTCAATTGAATCCGCCGCGCCAGGTAGGCCCGCTCGGCGTCGTCATCCTCCGGCTCCGGTCGCGTTTCAAGGTGGCGGCGGACCAGTTCAACCAGGACTTCGCCGGCACGCGTGCGAACGCTTCCGTCGTCCGCCCCGAGTCCTTCCGCCGTCAGATAGGCCAGCGACGCATCGTTGGATTCCCGGATCAATTCCAGTGCAGCGAGTTTCGGCGCCGCCGTCGGCGCGTGCATCAGGTCTCGTATTGATCCCGAAAGCGTCGCCGTCGCCGCAGCCAGCGTCTTCCGGACAGCATCGGGATAACTGAGGTAGTGCCCCGCAAGGTGCTTCAATGCGTGCGGGCGCGCCCGCTTGAGCAAGACCTCGATTGCGGCGACCGCTACCGTTTCGGATACGGTGGGCAGCGCATGAAGCAGGGCGTCCTCGACCGCCAGATTCGGCAGGTCGCCCAGGTGCGCAAGAACAGAAGGATATGACGCTGTGCTCATGCGGCTCCGATCATTTTGTCGGCAGGAACGGCCTGTCAGCTTGGGGGGACTAGGTGGGACAGAGAGCGCCCCCCTCACTTGCCGAATTCCGCTGCGGACTGGAACGAACCGGGTCTCGATCGCCCGGCAACGACCCCGGAATGAACTGAATTTCATCGGCGAGGCAGGCGTAAGAAGCCGGAGCAGCAGGCACGGTCGCACCTATCGGACCGCGGCGCCGCCGTCCGGACGCCTCTATCCGGCGGTTTCCCAGCCCAACGCAGATTCTGGTGGGTTTGATCCCTCGTGCGCCTTCAACTTTCCGCATTGTGAGTTATGATAAAAGCGTCGGGATTTCAAGCGGACAGGCGGACGGCGTGGGAAGCGTTGCCCTGATGACGTCGCCGGGAAGTCCGGGAGTGTGCTTCATGCATTCGAACCGCTGGTTGAAACCGGGATTGATGAGTCTCGCGGGCGTCGCCGCGATCCTGTGCTTGCCGGGATGTCCTCCCCGAGGCGTCACCCCTGCGAACGATAACGAAGGCGGGACCGGCCGACCGATTCCGATCCGGCTGGCGGTTGCCGCCGAGACGTTCACCTTGACTGAACCGGGACAAGCGGTCCAGTTGACCGTCGAGAGCGTCTCTTCGGACGGAAGCCGCAACGACGTGACCGACGCGGCTTCCGGGACGACCTATCACACCACGTCCGAGGGCGTCGTCACCGTATCCGACGACGGGCTTGTGACAGCCGCGGGCGAGGGGCAGACGACGGTTCTGGTCGTCAACGCCGGCCTGTCCGCTCGTCGTCGTGTCACGGTTGATTTCGCGGACGACGCCGTGGTCCGCCTTGAGGTGGCACCCGCAACCGTCACCTTCACCGATCCGGACGACACGGTGCAGCTTGCGGTGACCGGCGTTCGAAATGACGGCGGCAGCGAGAACCTGACTTCCGCCGCGGCGGGCACGACCTATCAGAGTTCTTCGACGTCGGTTGTGACCGTGTCCAACGGTGGCCTGCTTCGACCGGTTGCGGACGGCGTCGCGGAGGTCGTTGTTCGCAATGCGAATCTTGCGTTCACGGTGGACGTGACGGTGCGCTTCGGCGACGCACCGCCGCCCGGATCGCGTCTCATCGCGCTGAGCGTCACCCCCGCGCAGTTCACTTTCACCGCGACCGGTCAGACGCAGCAGCTTGAAGTGCTCGGGACTTTTGAATTCGAGGATGCGGGAGGACAGACGCAGCGCGTGACCGTCGATGTCACGTCCCCGGCGGATGGTACGACCTACCGCTCATCCGCGCCCGGCGTGGCGACGGTCGATGTTCGAGGGTTGGTGGCGGTCGCTCTGACGACGGGAGCAGGATCGGCGGTCATCACGGTTGAAAACGACGGCGTTCAAGCGACCGCGCGCGTCACGGTCAGCATTCCCCCGAATAACGGCGGCGGCGGGGGGGGCGGCGGGGGGGGCGGCGGCGGCGGCGGCGAGGATATCCTGCTGGGATGGTCGCTTCGTCCGCTTCCCGATCCGCGCAACAGTCACGCGATGGCGTACGACGCGGCGCGGCGGCAGACGGTCCTTTTTGGCGGATACGGCACGCGCATTCTCGGCGGCACGTGGACGTGGGATGGGTCGGGAGACTGGCGGCTTGCTCAGGACGAAGGCCGACTCGACGCTCCGTCCCCGCGGTATTCGCACGCGATGGCGTATGACTCGGTTCGAGAGGTCGTCGTGCTTTTCGGCGGCACCAACGGGACGACGCGCAACGGCGAAACCTGGGAGTGGAACGGCGCCGCCTGGATCCAGCGAATTGTTGACAGTCCGGGCGAGGTCAGCTCGCACGCGATGGCGTACGACGCCGGTCGCGGCGTCACCGTCTTGTTCGGCGGTTCGGATTCCGACAACAATTTGCGCGGACAGACGTGGGAGTGGGACGGCGCCTCGTGGTCGCGGCGCGACGACAAGGGCGAGGGGCCTGCGCCGCGCATTCAATCCGCGATGACCTACGACGCTGCAGCCGGGATGGTCATCCTTTTCGGCGGCGACACCGAGACGGAGTTCGCGCAGGGCGAAGGCGGCGGCGACGAGGGGGTTCTTAACGACACGTGGGGCTGGGACGGGCAGACGTGGACGCTCCTCGATGACGGGCAGTCGAAGGACGCCCCCTCGCCACGCAAGGGGCACTCGCTCTGTTACGACGCTGAACTGGAACGCGTGATTCTTCACGGCGGTGGAAACGGAGAGTCGGACACGCGGACCTGGCAGTGGGACGGAACATCGTGGCAGCCGCTGATCGGTCCTACCCCCGGGGCGAGGACATCCACCGCGATGGTTTACGATGCTTCACGGCGCACCGCCGTGCTCTTCGGCGGTTTTGACGGCGACGATGACGGCGAAGTCTGGGAGCTGGCGTCCGGACGCTGGTCGCTGCGGACCGACAGCATCCGACCGACCCCCAGACACCTGCACGCGATGACCTTCGACGCGGTTCGCGGGCGCACCGTACTTTTCGGAGGCTCTGACGGCGAGCCGGATGGAGAAACGTGGGAGTACGACGGGCGGCTCTGGGCGCTGCGGAGCGTCGGCGGTCCGTCCCCGCGCGTTTCCTCCGCGATGACGTTTGATACGTCCCGTCAGGCGTGCGTGCTGGTCGGTGGGCAGAACAACATCCTGGAGGGCGACGCGTGGACCTGGAACGGCGCTCGCTGGACGCAGTTGCCCGCCGCCGGTCCTTCCGGACGACACGGGCATGCGCTCGCCTACGATGCCGCCCGTGACGAGATCGTCCTCTTCGGCGGATACGACGGGCAGTATGACGGCGAAACCTGGGTGCTTCGCGGGGATCAGTGGACCCTCGTCTCGACGACCGGTCCGGTTCCGCGCATCAAGCATGCGATGGTTTATGACGCCGAACGAGCACGCGTCGTCCTTTACGGCGGGTTCAACGGACGCGATCTCGGCGACACCTGGATCTGGGACGGGCAGTCCTGGACCGAGGTGGCCGTCGCCGGTCCGCCGGTGCGTTCCGGACATTCCCTGGTCTACGACTCTGTGCGCCGGGTTTCGCTCGCCTTCGGCGGCAGAACCCTCGGGGTTCCCAGCAATCAGACCTGGATGTGGAACGGACAAGCGTGGACGGCGTTTTCGTTCACCGGACCGTCAGGTCGTTACGACCACGGGTTCGCGTACGACGTGTTCCGCGCGACCGGCGTGTTGTTCGGCGGATTCAACGGACCGGTGCTCGACGATACCTGGGAGGTCACCGGCCCCCGGTAATCCCGGAAAGCGGCTCGACCGGGGTTTGACTCGGGTTCTGGAAAACGGAACGGGCGGCTGGGACGAAGATTCCGTCCCGCCGCCCCGCTGCACACCCCCTAGGGGATTCGAACCCCTGTCTCCAGGATGAGAACCTGATATCCTAGTCCACTAGACGAAGGGGGCCTGTTTCCGGCCCTTTCACGGCGCTTCCGGGGGAGCATATTCCGCCGTCGGGGAAGGTCAAGAGGCGCAAGGTTCGGTCGAAATCGACGACTGAACGACCCGACGGCTTCCCGCGCTTCATCGCGGACTCCCCGGATACCGTCCTTTCACGCTCCCGTCCGTTCTCTTCCCGCAACCTGCGAATCCGGAAAGCCCTCACGCCTCCCCGAACCGCAACCGGAAGCAAACGTCCGGCCCGACCCGGCGCACCGTCACGTTCGCCGCCCGCATCGCGGATCGCAACGTCGGCAGATTCAGCTCCGCGCCGACCTGCGGTGCGCCGCGACCTCCGATCAGCATCGGGTGAACATACACCCACGCCTCATCCAGATCGTGCGCCGACAGCATCGCTGCGAGCACGCACGCTCCGCCCTCGACCAGCACGTTGGTCATTTCCCGCCGACCCAGCTCCCGCAGGACGGACCGCACCCCGGGACGCCGCCCCGATCGCGCCACTCCGACCACCTCGACCCCGCGACGACGCAGCGCCGCCGCCCGCGCGGAGCGGGCCGCATCCGTCGTCGTCATCAAAATCACCGGACCTTCGGCGACCGACCGGATCAACCGGCTCGTCGTCGGCGTCCGCAGCTGCGAGTCCAGAACGACGCGCGCCGCCCGACGCCGCACGCGCCCTCCGCGCGCCGTCAACATCGGATCGTCTTTGAGAACCGTGCCGACGCCGACCAGGATCGCGTCGACACGAGCCCGAAGCGCATGCGCCTCGCGCCGCGCCGCCTCGCCTGAAATCCACTTCGACGTGCCGTCCGCCGCCGCCAGCCGCCCGTCGAGGCTTTGCGCCCACTTCCCGATCACATACGGGCGACCCGTCGTGATGCGTTTCCGGAACGGCGCGATCAGCTCCCGACCTTCGCGTTCCAGCAGTCCGGTGGTCGCCTTCACGCCCGCGCGCCGCAAGCGCCGCAGCCCCGCGCCGTTGACGCGGGGATTCGGATCCGTCGTTGACGCAACGACTTCCCTGACGCCGGCCCGGATCAGAGCGTCCGCGCACGGCGGTGTTTTCCCGTGGTAACTGCAAGGCTCCAGCGTGACGTAAGCCGTCGCACCTTCGGCGGCCTGACCCGCCTGACGCAGCGCGTACACTTCGGCGTGAGGACCGCCGAATCGCCGGTGCCAACCCTCGCCGACAATCCGCCCGTCCTTGACGAGCACGCAGCCGACCATCGGGTTCGGCTCGACCCGGCCCAGGCCCCGCCGCGCCAGGCGCAGCGCCCGGCGCATCAACACCTCAGGATCGAATGTCGCCGACGGCATCGCCGCGCGCCTCCGCACCGGACGTCGCCCCGCGCCCGGGCGTTTCAAGTGCAGGCGGGTTCGCCGCCGCTTGACTCCCGGACCGCTCGGTCCGCGCCGGATCTCCGGTGCGCCAAAGGTGGCCCATCAACAACAGAACGCCGCACACCAGAAGGCTGTCCGCCACGTTGAAGATCCACGGCCAGATGCTGCGCCCGCCGGCGATCGGAACCCACGACGGGAATTCCGGAATGATGTGAATGAAGTCGCGCACGACGCCTTGCGCGCGGATGTCCAGCACCGAGGTCGCCGGAATCAACCGGGGATCGGACCCGTCCGGCCAGGTTCCCAGCCCGATCAACCCCTCGCGCACGTCGCTGCGCACCACGCCGACGTCCGTGCGCAGGTCTCCCGCCGCGGTCCGCCAGCGCACGACTTCCGCCTTGACGAACGACCGGTCGTAGAGGTTGCCCAGTGCCCCCGCGAGGATCATCCCCAGCGCTACGTGCAATGCACGGTGACGCTTCGAGCTGCCGATGAAAAGAAACAGCACGAACATCAGCGCCAGCGCCGACGCCGCGATGAACACCGTCACCAGCCCCGCTCCCAGTCCGAACACCGCGCCGGGATTCAACGACCGCCGGAACTCCAGCACCCCGCTGAGGATCGGGCGGCTTTCGCCCGCGTCCAGGGTCCGGAAGGCCCAGCCCTTCGACCACAGATCCAGCGCCAGGCCGAGCCCCGCGACGATCCAGAAGCGCAGGTTGGCGCGAGGGTCGCGCCACGCCGCCAGGTGCTGATGCCCGTCGCTCCGCTCGGTGGTCATGTTCGAGGTTATACCGGTTCGTCTCGGTTCATCCAACGCTGGATGGGAGACCCCACGGCCCCGCGACGAATCTCCGTCGGGTCGGGGTGCATGACCGATGCCGAACGTCCTCTCGGGAACGCCCCGGGAAAACGAACTCCCGCGCGCCGTTCGACGCGCGGGAGTCTGGTTGCATGACGGCGGTTCTCTTCAACGCCCCCCGACCGGCGCCTCTACGGAAGGCGGTTCGACCCGAAGTTGTTGCCGTAGATGATGTACACTTCGCCCGTGTTCCGGCGGCGCCCGACGGACGCATCGCCGTCCGGCGCTTCCGGTCCCTGCGGGAAGTTCAGGTTGATGAAGTCCGCCTGCGCATTTCCGATGCCGATGTCGTCATAACCGTCCGAGTTGATGTCGCCGATCAGCGCCGCAATCTCAGGCGCCGCTTCGTTCGGACGACCGGCGACGAACGGACTCGTGAACACGATGCCCGGCAGCCGGTCCGTCCCGACGTCCGCGAGGGAGTAAATGCGGTTCGTCAGGTGCGGACCGCCGAAGACCAGGTACACGACGCCCTTACGCGTCCGTCCGTTGGCGTCCGTCACCAGTTTGCCGGGTGCGGTGATCAGCAGATCGCCGTACCCGTCCCGGTTGAAGTCGCCGGCGGTCTCCACGCTCGTGCCCGCGCGGTCCAGCGACGCCGCGCCGTAGAAGATCGTGCCCGGAAGGTCCGGCGTCGCCACCTGGTTCAGCTCGAAATCTCCGTCGATCGTGATGCCGCCGAAGATCACGCCGACGTACCCGTTGTCCACGATGTGCCCGCAGCAGTCCGACCCTCCCTGATCAAGACAGTCGAACACCTCGCGGTCCAGATCGTCGATCAACCCGTCGTTGTTGTAGTCGAAGGCCTTGCACGCATCATCGGTGAAGACCTCCTCGCCCACCGTGTCGCGGCAATTGTTGAAATCGCCCAGAACGAAATCGTTGTCGTTCACCACGCCGTCGTCATTGAAATCGCGCCCGCAGGCCTGCGTCCGGGCGACGCCGTAGTCCGCGTGCGGCGATCCGAAGAAGATGTCATCGAGACGGTCGCCGTTGATGTCCAGTCCGGATGACTGCGACCATCCGATCCGGTCGCCGCGACGGGCGCCGCGGACGCGGACCATCGGATAACGATCCAGCGGATCGTCCGCATCAGCAAGATTCACCTCACCCAGGAAGTTCTTGCCCTGGATGATGTACATCGCCCCGGAATCCTGAATGCCCGGGCGGTCGTTCAGCGGCGCTCCGCAGAGAACGTCCGGCACGTTGTCAAGGTTCACGTCGCCGGCGAACTGCCCGTCATGCAGGAAGTCCTCAACGTCCTCCGCGAAGATCTCGAACGTGTCGTTCGGAATCGTGAGCGTCCGGTCATCGCCGCCGGGGACGCACGCGCCGTCCGTCCGGAACGGCAGCATCGCGTTTCCGTCGTCGTCCGAGAAGGCCCCGGAACCGTAATCAAAGCCCTGGAGGATCGTGATGCTTCCGAAGAACAATGTCGAGGTCAGGTGCGTCGATCCGAGGAAGCCGTACTCATCTTCCAGCGTCTGAATATGAAGCTCGTTCCGAGGCGACGAAATGATGATCTCCGGGAACGTGTCCAGATTCAGATCCGGAATCCACGCCACGTTGTAACCGAAGTAGTCGTCGCGCGTCGGCTGATTGAGCAGATACGGATCGCGGAACTCGAACAACCCGGCGACCACCCGGATGCCGTCGATGCGCCCCGCGGTCGAAGCCTGCGCCCGTTGCGTAAAGCCTTCGGCCAGTGTGATCGGCTCCTGTCCGACGAGTTCGAGCGTCAGCGCGGTATCCCACAACCGTGTGAACGGCGCCCGGGCCGCGTCGTTATCGCGGTTCTCGCTGTTGATGAACGTCACCATCCCGCCGTAGTAGCGATAGTTGTCGTTCGAGGGGATCGCGTCCGTCCAGTTGTCCGTCACCAGGTCCGGGTAGCAATCCACCGCAAACGGCCGGTTCCGCGAGTACGTGATCGACAGCGTCGGGCGGAGCCTGGCGTTCGCGTTGTATTCGCTCGACCGGATCGCCGCCGGCGAGGGCGACGCCGAAAACGCCCCGGTCGCCTGAATGAGGAACCTCAATTCGTTAATGTCCACCAGCGGATCGTTGGCGTCGTCGCCGGTGTTCGACCCCTGCAGGGTGCCTTGCAGAAGCTGCTGAACCAGTTCCGACACGTCGATCGTCACTTCATCCGTGTCGTCCGCGTTGATCGTCCCGATCAGACCCTGGTTGTTGCCCTGCCCGGTGAACGAGTAATCCACGTCCGCCTGCGGGTCGGCGCCGTTCTTGGCGAACGTCGAATACGTCGTGCTTTCATCGAAATTCGTGAACGCCTGGTAGATCAGACCGTTGTCCCCGGTCCGGAATACGTTCAGGGTCAGCGTCGCCTGCACCTCCGGAATGTCGATGTCGCCCGGCTGATCGCCGAGGTCCGACAGCACCGAAAGAACATCTCGGAACTTGATCAGCGTCCACTGCGTGCCCGTCGTGGGGTCCACGTTCCAGATGAGTTCGGTGTTCTGGCCGGTCGCGTCGTTCTGATCGCCCAGGGGGCAGTTGTTCCCCTGGCAACTGCTGATGACCAGGTCATCCACGCCGCTGTAAGTCGCGTCGACGACGACGTCGCCTGCACCGACGTTCTCCGTCACCTGCCCTTGACGGATGCGCACCGTCACCTGCTCCTCCTCGTCGGCTTCCGGGTCCGAGTCCGACGGATCCATGTCAAACCCCGAGAACGCCCCCTCCACGCGCGGCTGGCCCACCAGCAGCTCCGGACGTCCGTCGCCGGTCACGTCCGGAAGGAAGCTCGCGTCGTTGATGCCCAGCGTGAACAACCCCTGCCGCCCCCGGTAAGGCCGAACCGGCGTCCCCTCGAAGATACAGCCCTGGATCGCTTCGGCCGTGCCGTTGGCCGGATACCGTCCGCCGTAGCGGATGCCGGCATTGCCGTAAATGAGGTACGCCTCGCCCACGCGACCGACGTTGCGCGGATTGCCGAACTGGGCGATCATGAAAAAGTCGTCCGCTCCGTCGGCATCGAAGTCGGTGAGCGTGGTCAGGTTATGTCCGAGTCGCGCCCCGGGGGTGAACCCGTAGAAGACGGACCCCGAAACGGTGCGCCCCGCGTCAAAAAGATCGACCTCGCCGAACGCGAGTTTCACGATGCTGATCGTTCCGTCGGCGTAGTCATGCACCGGCGGGTTGTTCAGGTCCACGATCGTCGCCCGGATGAAATACGGCTCGCCCGCGGCGCGCTGCGGAATCTCCGAGAGCTGGATCGGAACCGCGAACGTGATCGCCCCGGTGTCCGCGCTGGTCAGCGCCCGCTCCTCGAGGAGAATGATGCCTTCCCCCGGGTTCGCCGGGTCGTCGTTCGTCGGGTTCTCATCCAGGTCCAGCACAATGTACAACGTCGGGTTGCTGTCCGGGTCGTAGGGCGTGACGCCGTCGCCTCCGAGCGCCGTAGGCGCCACGACGATGGTCAGAATGTCTTCCTCCGCAAGACTCTGATCAAACTGCGGCGTGAGCACGAACACGCGGGGCGGGCTCGTCGGCGGCTGCTCGCCTTCACCGGTGATCGTCACCACTACGCGCCTCGCGTTCGGCGCGGGCGTCTGCGCAAACACGGTCACCACGTTGGTTCCGTCGGTGATCGTGCCCTGAATGTTATACGTTCCGCGCGGAACCAGCGCCGTCGGCGCCGCAAACGAGTCCGGACCCTCGTCGTCGTTCTCAGGAATGTTCGAGACCAGCGTGATCACGGAGCTGGTCTGCGTATTGACCAGCGCGAAGCTGATCCGCGCCGCGCTGTCCTGATCGCTGTCCACCCAACTGATCGGCAGCGGCTGACCCTGACCGACCGACAGATCCGCGATCGGGCTGATGATCTCCAGGGTAGGGCGGGAGTTTCCGGCCCCGGTGTCGCCGCCGACGACGACGTTCGGCTGAGGGGCCACCCCGCATCCGCCGATCGTGACCGCGATCCCCACCGTCAGGATCAACCCCGCACTCATCCGTCCCGCAGCGAATTCCGAAGGACTCACATGCCTCATCGGGTCTGACTCCAAAATCTTTATTCAGAACGCATCCGCACCGTCTCGCGTGCGGCAAACCCCCGTCCAGCCGACGTAGAGAAAGATGACACCCAGGTCGATGTTGTCTTGCAGAGGGCGCCGACCTTAAGGAGCGGTTCCTTCGACGACGCACGGTTCTGCTGAAATCGCAACTTCGCCTCAATTCAAGCCTGTCCGGTCTGGAATTCGACCAGCGGTCAACCCCGGAACACCCCTCCGTGCCTTAAGTCCGCGAATCCCGTTGCCAGGTCGCCGATGCTGCGGCACAAGGCGGACAGACCAGTCCCATCCTAGGGGCGACGCAGATGTCCCGTCAATCGAACCCCGCTTGACCGTGCGAGGCCTGAAAACCGGAACGACAACGTGGAACCTGAATCAGGCAAGTCCTGCCAATCCGGGCCGGATCGCCAGAACGATCGCGATAATGACCCGTGCATAAATCCCTGCGACGACGTCATCGCCCACGACGCCCCACCCTCCCGGGCACCGCTTTTCCACCCAGTTCGCCGGCGGAATCTTCAGAATGTCGAACGCCCGCTCCAGAACCCACGCCGTCACCGCCAGCCGCCACGACCACGGCAGGAACGCCACCGCGATCAGGTACCCCGCCACCTCATCCCAGACCAGCACCCGGCTGTCTTTCTCTCCGAGCATTCGATCGCCGACGGCATGAACCGCGATGGACAATCCGCAGAACACGACGATGACCGCCCCCCAGAGGAGCGCCGTTGCGTTGAGCCGCTCCGCAAGCACCCAGTACGCGGGGATTCCCACCACCGCCGCCGCCACGGTCCCCGACGCCGGAAGATGGCCGATCGGACCGAACGACCCGACCGCCAGAAGGGCGCGATGCAGGGCGGGCCTGGAAGACGCCGTGTCGCACGAAGGTTCTTCTGAAGAAGTCATCATCCCGTCCATCTTCGGTCCCTCCGTGGTGAACCGTCAATGTCGAGATCTCGAAATCAAACCGCTTCCGCTCACCCTTGAAGTCGCGCCGCGACGTCAAGGGTGAGGAAGCTGGCTTCTGGCAGTCAAGCACGAAGGCGGAACCCCTGCCGCGGAGTCGCGCATGAGCGTGAGCTGCTGCGAACTCAGCGCCCGACCATCGGAGTCATGTGGAGACCCGGGCCTTTTCATTGCACGGCGGGGCGGACCGGGTTTGCCTTCATTGCACCCTGGCGCGGCAAGCCGGATGATCGGGCAGCCTGATGTCCGATCCGCGCCGTCAACGTGCGTACGTGACTCGCGCCGGCGAGAAGCTCGAGGCCGCGCTGCGCGCGTTCTCCCTGAATCCGGCGGGTCGGGTATGCGCCGATCTGGGCAGCCACGAGGGCGGTTTCGTGGATTGTCTGCTCAAGCACGGAGCGGTGCGGGTTTACAGCGTGGACACCTCTTACGGCACGCTCGCCTGGACGCTGCGGCGGGATCCGCGCGTCGTCGTCTTTGAGCGCACGAACGCAATGCACGTCGCCTTGCCGGAACCGATCGACCTGACGACGATCGACGTGGGCTGGACGCGGCTGGGGCTGGTTCTGCCGAACGTCGCTCGCTGGCTGAAACCCGACGGGCGGGTGATCGCACTGGTCAAACCGCATTACGAGGCGGACCCGGGTCAATTGCGCGGCGGCGTTCTCGACGACGAGGCCGTCGACTTGATCGTCGGCGCAGTCCTGCGTGCGGCGACGGATGCGGGCTGGACGGTCTGCGATCGGGTGGACAGCCCCCTGGTGGGTCACGGGGGCAACCGGGAGGTGTTGGCGATGCTGGCGAGGTCGGATGCCCCGAACCCTCCCCCGAAGGCACACGACATGAAAGGGTTCCCTCCAGGAACACCGCCTCGGTAGGATGATGTTTCGGCGGCAGTACAATGTCGCTGTTGCGAAACCTGCGGATCATCACGACGAAAGACCGCTTCCTGACGGGTGCGGCACGGTTCCGCAGGAACGTAGGAGTCGTTTATCGGAGAAAACCGCATGTCTTATTCGGTGAAACAGATCGATGTGTGGGCGGGGGACATCATGAATCGGCCGGGAGCGCTGGCGCGGGTGGTCGAGGGACTCAGCGCCGCGGGGGCGGACCTGGAATTCATGGTGGCGCGGCGGGTGTCGGAGAACACGAGCCGGGTTTTTCTCTCGCCCATCAAGGGCAAGAAGGTGAAGCAGGCGGCGACGGATGCGGGGCTGATGCCCGCGTCGAATATGCATACCGTGCGGATCGAAGGTCCGGACAAGTCGGGCGTGGGCGCGCTGATCACGCGGGCGGTGGCGGCCGCAGGGGTGAATCTGCGCGGCGCCACGGCGGCGGTCATCGGGAAGAAGATGGTGATGAACCTCGGCGTCGGCTCAGCGGAGGACGCGAAGAACGCGATGACCGCGGCCAAGCAGGCCTTGAAGAAAGGCGGCAAGAAACGGTCGAAGTGAGCCGCGTCCGACATTCCCGCAGGATGACGGACCCCCGCGGCATGCCGGGTCGCCGTCCTCCTTCAGCGGCGGAAGGCCCGGGATGCGCCGCGGTTGGGCGGTGTCGCGCCGTCTCCGACGTCTCCACCGCGACGTTCGACCGCTCCCGAGTCTTCGCTGGGCCGCGATGCTCGGCGCCTGGGCGGTTCTCCCGTGGTGACGTGACGTGCGCTGGTCTCCGGGAGGGGCGGCGGCGCGACGACCGTCCGACCCCTTGAACTTCTGTCGCCTCTCCGGGACGCGAAATGCACCGGAAAAAACCGGCGTCGCCAAGACCCATCGTGAGTCCTCCAGCGGGTTGTCAGCCCCGCGCTTTCACATCGTCGATCGCCATGAACGCGCCGCCGACGGCGAACTGGGTGATGAAGTTCGGCTTCTTGCGCAGACGGACGCGGCAGTTGTTGGCGCTGTAGCGCACGCCGCCGTAGGTTCCGTTCGGCAACGCCAGAAAGCTCGCCCGCGTGAAGCACTGCCCGTTGAAGATGATCTGGACGTTGCCCTGCATGATCGTGTAGCTGAACACGATCTTGCGCACCTGCGCGCCGCCGAGCTGCGTCTGAAAATCGCTGATGTCAAACTCGGTGATGATCGCGCGATTGACGAGCTGGTTCGGCGCGGACGGCACCAGACAGCCGGGGAACGCCTGCGTAAACACGGCGGAGACGCCCGTGTGCGTCGGCGCGCAGACGTTGCCGACCGTGTCCGTGTACGAAAGCTGCACGACGTCGATGCTGTTGCTGGTGAAGTTCACCGGCAGCGTGCCCTGCGCCAGGGCGTCAAAATCGACAACCCAGACGGCCCCTCGCGCGGGATTCGCCGCCGCCGCCATCGCCAGCATCGCCGCTGAAAGCAGAATCGAACGCTTCATAGGTCTCTCCCCCGCAAACGCGCCCGACCGCAGAAGCCGCTCCCAGGCGGTCCCTGCGCACAGTGACGCTGCGATGTCCCTCAGTCTACCGAGCTCGCGTTGCTTGATTCAAGAAAAATCCGGATCGATCCTGCCGAAAGCAGGCGAACCACAGCCCCGAAAGCGGGCAAGGGTGATTAAAAACTTCACATGCCTCCCGGAGCACGGAACCACAACGTCGCCCCCGCCATCCTGCTCGCTCTGCGCGACCTCGATGAAACCCGCGTCGCGCTTCGCGGGTCCGAGTCTACTCCCGCGGGCGATCGATTCCGGTGGTCGCGCTGGGCGGACTGAAGACGCGTCGCTATCTGGACGTGTACGTCGCCGGCAGCTTTCCGATCTGGACCGCAAGAGTGTCGAGCCGATGACCGACGCGGCCGGCGTGCCACCGCGGTCGTTGCAGGAGTTTCTGAGCCTGTTCAAATGGGACGAGGCGGCCCTGCGCGATCGCATGCAGCGTCGCGTGGCGACCCGCCATGGGAGCCCGAACAGCGTGGGCGTGATCGACGAGACCAGTTTCGCCAAGAAGGGCAACCGGACGGCCTGCGTGCCGCGACAGCATTGCGGTAGTCTGGGCAAGCTCGAGAACTGCGTGGTCAGCGTCCACCTGGGCTACGTCGCGGGCGACTTTCACACGCTGCTGGACGCAGCGCTGTACCTGCCCGACGGGCCGCGCCCGCTGCTGATCGCGCGGAACGTGTTGCGGCCCGCCGAGGTCAGGTTCTTCCTGAGCAACGCGCCGCTCGGTACGCCGGTCGAAACGCTGCTGCTGGTGGCCTTCAGCCGCTGGCGCATCGAGCGGATGTTTGAGGACAGCAAAAGCGAACTGGGGCTGGATCACTTCGAGGTCCGCCGCTACGGGTCCATCACGCGGCACCCGCTGTGGCGCCGCGGCGGACGCTGCTCCCGCCAGAGAGCCGAAACGATCGCCGCCCCGTTGGCCGTAACGCAGCAACGCAACGCAACGCCGCCGCCGCACGCAGCCATCGCAAGCGAACCGTACGCCGATTACGGGCGATTGGCATCCGACTGCCAGACGTGTACAGGTGCCAGTGGCCCAGAACGTAGCGTTGTAGTGCCAGCCGCCCGTTGAAAAAGGGGTGCGCCTCCCTCTGGGACGCGAATGTCATCGGGAAAAACCTCGTACCGGCTTCGCCCGGTGATTCTACGGACACGCGTACGCCTTCTCCTCCCCCGCCCCGCAGCCCCCGCTTAGCCGTGACCGTGCCCGTGTCGCCCGGCGGGCGGTGGTTGAAAATTGATTTGCCTTATGCCTGGCTGTAGGAGCCGCTTGAAGATCGAGCTTACGGGCAGCTCGCATTCGCCGTTAAACCACAAGTCATGACTTGAACCATTCCACTCGACGACGGACACTGTTTGACGACCGCTTTACCTTTGTTGTTGGCGGCGTCGGTCAGGCAGGTTCCGTCCGCCATGGTGAAGGCGTACGTGCTTCCCACGATCCCGTGCTTGAGAATCGCTTTCACCCGACAGCCGCAACCCTTGGTCGCTGATTTCACTGTCAACGTTTCATTTCCGTTGCACGCATCACTGGCGCAATCCGAGCCGCCGTCCGTGAAGACATAGGCCGCGCCGGAAGCGTTGGCGGTGTTGTCGGCCTGGTTGCCATTGACGCCCGTAGCGCTGCTGTCCTCCTGATATGCCCCGACCACGACCGTGTCACCGCTGATGGCGACCGAGGCGGCGAACTGGTCGCCCGCCCCGGTGTTCGAGGCCTTGACGTAGGCCTCCTGGCTCCAGACGCCGCCGGAGCGAGTGAAGACGTAGGACGCGCCGGAGTCCGCCGCGCTGTTGTCAGCCTGGTTGCCATCGACGCCCGTGGCGTTGCTGTCCTCCCTGCTCGCCCCGACCACGACCCTGTCGCCGCTTGCGGCAGTCGAGACACCGAACCCGTCGTTTATCCCCGTGTTCGAGGCTTTGAGGTAGGCTTGCTGACTCCACACCCCGCCGTTACGGACAAAGACATAGGCCGCACCGGAATCGCCGGCGCCGTTGTTGTTCTGATCGCCGTTCACGCCCGTGGCGCTGCTGTCTTCGTCGCGTGCCCCGACTATCACCGTGTCGCCGCTGACGGCCACCGAGGCGCCGAACAGGTCGAAGAACTCGGTGTTGGACGCCTTAAGATACGCCTGCTGATTCCAGAGGTCGCCGGAGCGGACAAAGACATAGGCCGCGCCGGAGTCCTGGGCGTTGAAGTCGTCCTGTTCACCGTTCACGCCCGTGGCGCTGCTGTCCTCAAACCAGGCCCCGACCACGGCGGTGTCGCCGCTGACCCCCACCGAGTAGCCGAACTGGTCGGCAAAGAAAGCGTCCGAGGCTTTGAGGTAGGCTTGCTGGCTCCACTGGTCGCCCGATCGAACGAAAACATAGGCGGCGCCGGCCTGGCTACCGCCCTCGTCCTCCAGGTACGCTCCGACGAGCACCGTGTCACCACTGACGGCCACCGAGTGGCCGAATCTGTCGCTGAAGTGGGTGTTTGAGGCTTTAAGGTAGGCCTGCTGGGACCAGAGATCGCCGTCGCGGACGAAGACGTAAGCCGCGCCGGAGTCATTGGCGCCATTGTTGGACTGATCGCCATTGACGCCTGTGGCATTGCTGTCCTCGCCTCGCGCTCCGACCACCACGGTGTCGCCGCTGATGGCGACCGACCAGCCGAATACGTCCAGTTCCTCGGTATTCGAGGCCTTAAGATACGCCTGTTGGCTCCAGGTCCCCCCGCTGCGGACGAAGATGTAGACCGCGCCGGAATCGTCTTCGCTTTCGTCGTTCTGGTTGCCGTTCACGCCTGTGGCGCCGCTGTCCTCGCGGATAGCCCCGACGACCGCGGTGTCGCCGCTGACGGCCACGGAGAAGCCGAACTCATCGGTGGTTTCGGTATTCGAGGCCTTGAGGTAGGCCTGCTGGGCGATGGGGTCGATGGTCAGCGGATAGCGGGCGGCAGCATCGTCGATGATGAAGCACAAGGCGTTGGCAACGGATTCCAGATGCGCGGGAAGCGAGTGGCCATCCGCGTCGAGAACCGTGAGCCCCGCATAATTCACGACTGCCGCGCCACCGTCGTTGAAGAACGTGACGCCGCGCCCGTCCGCGGTAACCCGTGGGCATAACCCGCCGCGCACCCGCACCATGATCTGCAAGGGGCCGCCAGCGCTGCGCGCCTCAGATCCATCCGGTGGACGGTTGACGGTGTACCCGTGCTCCAGCCCGCGCTGATCATTGATGTACCATTCCGTCAGCGCCTCATCCCAGTGATACTCGACGCGCTGGCCGCTCACCTCGATGCACTCGGGGACATCCGCCACCGCCCGCTGCTCGCTGCTGCGGCCGAAGCCGATAAGCTCCAGACCCCACGACCAGCAGCCGCTGTCCGGCGTGGCGACGAACCCGCGGCTATCGAAGCGTGTCATCCACCGCTGGCCGGGATTACGCGCCTGGAATCCATCCTCGTTGGGAACCACCGCGTGGCGATTCGCCTCATACGCCGCGCGAATGCCCAACCAATCCGAGGTTGACATCCCTTGCGGGACCGATTCCTGTCGCGCAACGGAGGGGATCGCGCAAAGTGACATGACAACACACGTAGTGACCGCGGAGAGTGTTTTGTGTTTCATCGAATATTCTCGATTGCTCGTTTGCCTGTGCATGCCCAGGCCGTTGCAGCCTGACCGATGCACCGTGGCCGGTGCATCCCGGCCGATACCCGTCATTGGACTCGGTTCCGCGCCACACGTGCGGATCGACTCTTGGTCGTCGATATGACCGTCGAGACCCAAATGAGCATTCTACTGCCTACTGCAACCGACGTGAAATTCGCTGAGAATCTCCGAACGCCGCCCGGCGCCTTGAGCCGTTCGACCGTCGACATGATCCGGTCGCTGAAGCGCAGCTTTACCGGCAACACTTTCCCGCACTGCTCGGGGCGCCCTGCCCGCGCTCACCTCCCGGCATCCGAACCTCCCATGCTCACGAACTGTCAGCCGCGTTGGATCAGCGGCGGTGCGTTTCGAAAGGGGCTTGCTGGGTTCTGACGCTCCCAAGGCCCACCAGCCCGTTGAAAAAGGGTAGCGCTTCCCTCCCCAACGCAGCTCTCACCGGAAGAACCGGCACAATAAAGCGATCGGGAGTTCTTCAACGGGCTGTTACGGGCACGCGTACGCCTTCTCCTCCACCGCCCCGCAGCCCCACTCGGCCGTTGCCGTGCCGGCGTCACCCGGCGGGCGGTTGTTGAACTTGGTCTTGCCCTTGCCGCGGGCGTTGATCGCGCCGTCCTTGGTATCGCCGTCGCTGGAAAGCGTGACGGTGAACGTGTCGCCGGGTCGTCCGCCGACGAGACTGACCTTCAACTGGTTCTCCCCGTTGCGGTCGCGGCAGCGGGCTTTCTTCACTTTTTCGTCGCCCGTGCAGCCTTCGTCCGGCGGGGAGACGGCGCCGGACCAGAATCCGCCGGAAAGCTCGAAGTCGCCGCCGGTCATGGCGATGGCGGGTCCGGCGTCGGCCTGGCCGATCGTCCCGGACAGCTCATACACGTCGCCGGTGCCGGCGCCACCGCCGCCGTCGATTGTGAACCAGAAGATCGCGTAATCCTGCGCCGCCGCCGATCCTGTCAACAGAAACCATGCAACGCACGCAAGTCCACAGGCTCCGAGACGTCTCCGATTACGCGCGCCACAGGCTTCAGCCCGCGCGGATTCGACTGTCTCGGGGACGGTTCCTCCTCCGATCGCCGGCGCAGCAATCAACTTCATGGAAGCACTCATGGGATGATCCTTTCCGTCAGTTGCCCCCCGCCCGATTTGTGAGCAGCGCCGTCTCAATACGCTCCAGCCGTGCGCGAAGTTCCGCGATCTCCGCGTCCTTTTCCTTCCGCAGAAGGTCAATCGCGGCGTCTTTCTCACGGCCAAGCCGCCGCAACTCCGCATCATGATCCGTGCGAAGCCTGGAGATGTCCGCGTCCTTCTGCCCCAGCTCCCGATCTTTCTCCGCGCGCAGGTCGCGGAGCGCTTCCACCGTCAGCGCTTCGAACCCGCGATACGTGACCGACTTGTATCCGCTCCTGCCCTCGCTCACCCAGTCCGGGAAGACCTGCTCGACGTCCTGGGCCACCATGCCGACACGCTGGCCCGGCAGTTCGCTGATCGACGCGGGATCGACATACTCGAACGTCACGCCGTGCAGCGCCATGAGCTTGTCCAGCGCGCCCGAGAGTGGCTGGATGTCTTTCTTCAGGCGCTTGTCCGAGAAGCTCGCCCACGATCCGCCGCCCGGTTTGCTCGCGTTGCCTGATCCGATGCTGAGCATCTGGTCTGGAGCGCTCGTGAGGATACCGATTGGCCCGGTAAAGATCGTGCCCCCTTCGGCCCAGAACTTGATGGTGCGGTTGGCGCCGGTGGTTCCACCCCCCACGATGTCGAGGGCGTTGGGCGTGAACACGCCGTAGCCGATCTTTCCCGCGTTCGATTCCTTGACTTCACCGGCGCCCATTTCCAGTGTGTGCGGACCATAGATTTTCACGTGGGCATCGTGGTGAGCGTCGCCATAGAAAAATGACTCGTCGTTGAACAGACTCTCCCCTTCGACGTGCAGCATGGCCTCGGGAACGCCGGTGCCGATGCCGAGGAATCCCGCCGTGGAGAGCACCATCCGCGTTCGGAAGGCGCTCAAATCCTCGAAAAAGAGATCGCCGCTGGACATGGAAGTCACGCTCCATTTGTGTCCGGCGGGCGCGGTGTTATGGAGGATGAGGCGCGTTCCATACGAGTCGGCGCTTTGGATGGTCGCCGCGTTCCCCGCGCCCGCAACCAGGTGGAACGGGGTCTGCGGAGTAAGGGTTCCGATTCCGACGAAGCCATAGTTGGCGACGGACATCCGGATCGCGCCGGCGGTGTAGAAATCCAGCCCGTGCTGGTTGTCGCCCGGCGTTCGCCTGGACCCGATCGCCTCCCCGGTGCCAAAGGCGCCAAACGTCAGGGAGTTCAGGAAGTTTCCATTATTGAATCCGCCGGAGTCGATCGCCATTCCTCCCTGTACCGTGAGTGACTGCCACGGAGCATCCGTACCGACCCCGACTCTCCCCAGGTTGTCCAGGCTCATGCGCTTCTGCCCGGCGGTGTAGAAGTCCAATCCGTACTGGTTGGCTCCCCCGGTTCGGCGCGACGCGATGCCCTCGCCGCTGCCGAACTCGCCGAAGCGCAGACCGTGATCGATCGTACCGTCGTTCTGGTTTGCCAGGTCCACGCCGATCCCGCCCACGACGGTCAGCGGGTATCCCGGCGAGTCCGTGCCGATTCCGACCTCGCCGGTGTTGCGGACACTGAGTCGCTTCTGATTGGCTGTGTAGAAGTCCAACCCGTTCCGGTTCCCGCCGCTCGTCTTCTTCGAGGACAGGCCTTCGCCGCTGCTGGCGTCGCCGAAGCGGATGCCGGTATTCAGATCGCCGCCGTTCGTGTTGAGGGCGTCGAGTCCGATCCCGCCCTTGATCGTCAGGTGCGCGTAAGGCGTGATAGGCCCGATCGCGACATTGCCGTTGTCGCGCACGGCGAGCGCGTCCACCGGGTCGCCGTCCGGCGCATCCAGCGAGTGTCCGTCGATCCCGCGAACCTTCAGCGCATACGGCGCCGCGGTCAGCAACTGCCGCGGTGACAGCGTTGTGCCCTCGACCGCGATCTCAAGCCAACGCTCGTCGCCGGAAAACGCCGCCGCGCCGAAATCGAGTTGCACCGCAAACAAGCCTTCCGCCACGCTCACCGGCGGCGGGTTTCCACCGAGGCCGTCGAACACCAGCGTCGCCCCGACCTGGTTCCCGCCGGTCGCCGCGTCGAACAGCGCAAAGGTCATGACATGGTCGCCCGACACCGGCTGGCCCTTCTGCTTGAGTTGACCTTGGTACGTGGTCGCCGAACCCAGGGGGGTTTGGGCCAGGGTGGTGGCGGCGGAAAGCCCTGCGATGAGCAGACCGGTGATCGTGCTGGAACGGGTGGGCCGCATGTCGGTGGCTCCGGGAAGGAAGCGGGAACCGGCGCCCGGTCCGAATTGGATCCGCGGTCATGCCGATTGTCATCACCCGCGCAAACCCCAAGCGGGAACGCCCCTCAGGTTCCTGCACGCAGTGCCCGAACAGACCGAATCCTACCGAAATACCTGTTCATGATTCAAGTGATTTCCGGTTTCCCCCTGAAAACAAGACCGGAATATTCACCCCCGATTCCGCCCTCCCGCGACGTCCGAGTTCCGGTCGGGACCGCAGACCACGGGTATTCAGCACCGAATGAACAATCGCCGCGCGTGGCGGAAACAATCAAGCACGGACCGCGTTGTACTCCCGGTTGCACTTCACAACGGCGGACGGGGGGATTGGCGGCGAATGCGGGCATGATGGGGGAAGGGCGACAGGAGCATGACACCCTCAGTAAACCCCGATAAAAAAGCGTTTTTCCCGATGAAAACGATTGGGCGATGCAGGACTCGAACCTGCGACCTCCTGCGTGTCGAGCAGGCGCTCTAGCCAACTGAGCTAATCGCCCGGGGTTTCAGGACCGCGGGTATAACGTCGGCGGGCGGGGGGTGTCAACTCTTTCGGAAACCGAACCGCTGCCGCCGGGCTCAACCCGAACCACGTTCGTCACGCTGAACATCGACGGTTTGCCGTCCTTCGGAGTGTTCGGCTTCTTCTCGGAGTACGCCGGCGGGACGCAGGCTTCGAGCGTTCTGCTTGACGATTGTCCTGTCGGACCTGGGTTTTCGTGGGAGTCGCACGGCCGGCGCTGGCGCTCGAGGCGTGAACCGCGATATCCTCGGGCGCGCCGAACGTTCAGGCCAAGCCGCTCTGCGGGGAAGCCGTGTTCAGCGGGCACAGGGACGACGCCTTCATCGCCGAGGCGCGGGTCAGGCTGAACTCGGGGAGGGCGCTTCACTGGTGTCCGCGCAGCGGCCCGTTGAAAAAGGGGTGCGTCTCCCTCCGGGAGGCGAATTTCATCGGGAAAACCCGGCATCACAAAGACCGATCCCGGGCTCTTCAACGGGCTGCTACGCAACAGCGCGCGAACGCGACGACGCGCAATCGCCGTGTCCCAGGATCACGCCCTCTCGCCCAGTCGCTACCGTGAGGGGCGTTTCCTCACGGATCCAACGCAGAACCGCTTCCTCACCCGTAACATCGCTGCGCGATGTCAAGGAGGGCAGGCGGGCGCGGCTTTGTTTGCAACGATGCCTTGTTTGTGAGGCGCCAGATGAGCACCGTCGCGCCCGCTCGCCGTATTGGTCATGTCCTGAGTCTCCACCTGGCTCCGGTTGCGGGGTGTTGAAATCGCATGACCTTAGCATGGCGCGATCCTGCGAGGAGGAGCAACGGGAGGTGTTGTGCCCCCGGAGGGTCATCCGCAAGTCCTAGCCCCGGAAGGGGCGCTGGAAAACAGCCCAGCACGCCAGTGCTGGTAAGCCCGCGCGGAGGAAACGAAGTCCCGGAGGGACGGAAGAATCGGGGAGATGACGCAAGCCCGCCGCACCGCCGCACCGCCGCTCAGCGGTCCTTTCGGGACTTCCGGTATCCGATGCCCCGCCCCTCTCGGACGCCCCTCTCGGACGCCCCTCCGCGGCACACACGGACGCCTCTCCGGGACGTCAAGAGCGCCCTGCGTCGCATCCTTAAAACCCTTAAAACCCCCAAGGCGATGCGCACCGGAGTCCGATGGAGACTCAAGGGGTAATATAACCCTCCCGTGGTTCGCCCGCGCAACGGCGAATCCGGCTCGACCGATGACGCCGCTGACTCGAGCCGCAACTCCCTTGTTCCAGAATCGGATCGTTAAACTCAGCGCGTCACATGCAGACCGGAGGTCCGCGATCCGGTTTCGCACAATGAACGAGCGACTCCGGCCGCTATCGCCGCCGACCCGTCCCCCGATACTGGCGGATCACGCCGACCACCACGCCCTGAACCTCCACTTCTTTCGGGTAGATCGGTTTGTACTGTCCGTTGGCGGGCTGCAGACGCACCCGCCCGCCCTCACGGAAGAACTTCTTCAACGTGTTCTCGCCGTCGGCGAGCGCGACCACCGTATCTCCGTTGCGCACGGTCGGACGGTCCTCGACGATGACGAAATCGCCCTCGCAGATATGCTCGTCGATCATACTGTCGCCGGTCACGCGGATCGCCCGACGGGCGTGTGACGTGGAGAACAGCGCCTCCAGGTCGAGCACGTCGTCGGTCTGCGCCGTGTCGATCGGCTGACCCGCCGCGACGCGCCCGACCAGCGGAATGCGCGTCGGACCCTCGTCCGGGAACTCCGCCAGGTCGGTCACCTCGAGCGAGCGAGCGCGATGCGTGCTCCGCGTCACCAGACCCTTGCGGATCAACGCCTCAACGTGCTCGAAGACGGTGATTTTTGAGATGCCGAGTTCGTCGGCGATCTCCTGCAAGGTCGGGGAATAACCATTCCTGCGCCGTCCGTCGCGGATCCGCGTGAGAATCTCGAGTTGCCTCGGCGTCAACGTCCGGGGCTCCTGCTTTTTCCGTGTTTTCTTCATCTTGTTTCGCCTCCACGAAACGCCGCCCGTGGCGAACGCCTCGCCAATTCTTCGCTTCGATCGCTGCACCCGTCGGTTGTCCGGGTTCAGGCTCGCCAGTGAAGTCGCGCGTCAGGGGGAGCGCTTCCGCCGGCCGGGTCCGCCGGTCACCGGACTCCTCGTCGCAGCGATGCGACGCCGCCCGTCCGCTCTCCTCCGCTCGACTCATCCAGGCGCCGAACATGCATCGACAAAGGCTTCTCAACCCGCGCCGGATCCGTCCAGGACGCCCGAGTCGCGGCGTCCAACCCACCTGGAACGCTCCGCCAGGCCCGAAAAGCACCAGCGGCGCTTCCGCCGGACCCCGGTCCACCTCGCGGCGATACTGGCAAAGCGCCGCATCCGGAACCGGGTTGCGGCTGGAACCGAACCCCGCCCGGCGTGAGGCGCGTCTTCCGACCGGGGCTCGGTCGCGTCTGCTTCTGATCCGTTGCATGTTCAGCCCTCCTGGCCCCCTCGATAATCCTTCGATCCACGCGTGATCTTCCGTCCGCACGTCTTTTCGACTCGCGGTTCGTGCGCCGTTCGGTTTGACAATAACCTAACAATCGGCGTTTGTCAACCCGGGCATGAGCCTTTTTCCCGGAGTTGGAGAAAAGTTCGGAAAGCAGGTGGACGGACCGCGGCGGTTGCGGCCCGAAACCACCCCTTGTTCCCGGATTTCCGCCACCCTCCGCGCCGCGGATCCCTCACGGAGGCTCTGACGCCTTTTCCGCACATTCCCGGTACAGCCTGGGCGACCACGACGGACCGTCCGTCAGACGGAACCCGACCTCAATGTCTTCCCCGCCGGGCGTCGTCGCGTCAGAACAGCGGATACAGGAACGGCGCCAGCGGCGAGGACGAACTGAACACCAGCAGCGCCGCCACCAGCACCAGCACGATCAGCAGCGGCGCCAACCACCACTTCTTCTCATGCTTGATGAACCACCAGAATTCCTGAAGAAGGGACGCCTCGGACTCGGGCAGTTCGTGTTGTTTCGCCTTCTCATCGGACATGCGCGACCCCTTCCGCCCGCCCCGCAACGCCGGACTCCAGCGCGATGCTGCGCCGCATTCCCGCCTGAAAGTCCACCTGTCCCGGTTTGTTCGTCACCACGAACGAGCCGATGACCAGGGCGTCGATCCCGGTGTTGATGAACGTAGTGTAAGCGTCCTTCGGCGTGCACACAATCGGCTCGCCGCGCACGTTGAACGACGTGTTCACCACGACGGGCACGCCCGTCCGGCGGTGAAACGCGCGGACCAGCCGGTAAAACCTCGCGTTGACGCGCTCGGTCAGCGTCTGCACGCGCCCCGTGCCGTCCTCGTGGGTGACCGCCGGAATCTTCTCGCGCATCCGCTCACGCACCTTCGGAACCAGCAGCATGAACGGCGCGTCCATCCCGGCGGGCATGTCGAAATATTCGTGAGCGTGTTCCTTCAGCACGGCCGGCGCGAAGGGGCGGAACGCCTCGCGGAACTTGACCTTCGAGTTGATCACGTCCTTGATCTCCGCCCGGCGCGGATCGGCGAGGATCGACCGCGCGCCCAGCGCCCGAGGGCCGAACTCCATCCTGCCCTGGAACCAGCCGATCACCCTGCCCTCCGCGATCAGTCCCGCGGCGCGGTCCAGAAGTTCGCCTTCGTCCGGAATCCACGTGAAATCCGCGCCGGCCTCCTGAAGCGCTTCGCGCACCTCCTCATCGCTGAAACCCGGACCCCACAGCGCATGCTCCATCACGAAACCGCGCGGACGCCCCAGCACCGTGTTGTAAAGATAAAACGCCGCGCCGATCGCGCCCCCGCTGTCGCCCGCCGCCGGCTGAATGAAGATGTCGTCGAATCCGCACTCCTTCAGAATGCGCCAGTTGGCCACGCAGTTGAGCGCCACGCCGCCCGCCAGGCAGACGCGCTTCATCCGTGTCTCGCGCTGCACATGCGCCGCCATCTTGATCATGATCTCCTCGACGATCTTCTGTCCGCTGTGCGCAACGTCGCGGTGAAAGTCGGTCAGTTCTGACTCGCGCGGGCGCTGCGGCGCACCGAAGAGCCGCTCCCACCGCCGGTTGAACATCAGCTTCGTCGAGTACCCGTGGGCGAAGTACTTCAGGTTCAGGCGGAAGCTGCCGTCCTCCCGGAGGTCCACCACCTCGCGGAACTTGTCCACCAGCGTCGGCTTCCCGTAAGGCGCCAACCCCATCACCTTCCACTCCGCGTCGTTCACGCGGAATCCGAGATACGCCGTGATCGCCGAAAACAGCAGCCCGACCGAGTGCGGAAAGCGGATCTCCTTCTCAAACTCGATCCGCGTCCCGCGCCCCACGCCCCACGCCGTCGTCGTCCACTCCCCCACGCCGTCCGCGGAGAGGATCGCCGCCTCATCGAAAGGTGACACAAGAAAGGCACTCGCCGCATGCGAAAGATGATGCTGGTTGTAGAAAATCCGCAACGGGCGGGGGGACGGCGACGTCTTTCGGCCTTCAGCGTTCGACGGCGCCGACCGGCCCAGGTGCTCCCGGATGTCCTTCCCCGTCTTGAGGCGCTGCCCCAGCCAAAGCGGCATCGCCTTCAGCCACGCGGCGCAGGTCAGCGGCCAGTATCCCAGGATCGTCTCGAGAATCCGGTTGAACTTCACCAGCGGCTTCTCGTAGAAGACGACCGCGTCCACGTCCCCGACGTCAATTCCGCCCTCGCGCAGGCAGTACCGGACCGCCTCTTCCGGAAAGTCGCTGAAGTGCTTGACGCGGTTGAAGCGCTCCTCCTCCGCCGCGGCGATCAGCACGCCGTCGCGGATCAGCGCCGCCGCGGAGTCGTGGTAGTAGCAGGATAGACCGAGGATGTTCACGCTGGACGCTCGATCGGTTCAGAACGGCCGCGCCATCCGTCGCGGCGTCGGGTCATAAGGCTTTACGTCCTCCCAGTACGACCCGGACGATCGCAGGGTTCGCCGCAGCGGGTCCGAAAGCCGGATGATCAGCGAAAACACCGGCAGCACCGTCAGAAACATCAGCGTCAGACCCACCGTGAACACCGCGACGCCCACCGGCCGCGTCGCCCGCATCCAGCCGACGTACAACGTGCGCGTCCACTCCAGCGACGCCCGCGACGCCACGAACGTCGCTGCACCGGCCGTCCACAGCAGCAGAATCGCCCCCTGCAACCCCGGCGATGACCACGTCCACCGTCCCTCGGCCGGCAGCCTCAGCCACCCCAGCAGAAATCCCAGCACCCCGCACCCGCCCAGCATGATCCAGCCGAACTGACGCAGCGTCTTCTCATCCGGATTGCGGTTGATCGGTCCGAGCATCGTGCCGTGGTCCTCACGCGCCGCGGAACCCGCCTCGGCGCAAACGTCCGCGAAAATCAGGCCTCCACCAAACCGGACTCCGTCTCCTCGGCGTCGATATCTCTACCGGTTCAGCCGGAATCTGGCAATCCGCCGTGCCCGTCCGGTGCGAGCGCAGCGCCTCAGTTCGGCGCGGATTCGACAGCCGAAATAATCCGTCACGCGCGCCGAATCCCCTCCCGGTGAGCCGAACCTGCCTGGCGCCGCCTCGGCAGAAAAGGCGTCATCGCAAAGCCGCACGATGCTTTCAGGAGGTCAACCGATGGTTGCGCAATCACGTATGTCGCCGTTTACGGCGATGTTTCTGGCCGCGGGGTTGGTCGTCGTCGCCGCGATCGGCGCCGGAACGGCGGTCACCATGTACGGCATCAGCGTCGTGGATCAGAAGGCCTCGGGCATCCTCGCCCTTGCCCACGACACGGTGCAGGGCCTACCCGAGTTCATTGAGAAGCTCCCCCCGGCGCTGGCGGACCTTCTGCACGATCGCCGCGCGCCTGAGTACGCCTCGAGGATCGAGACGAAGGTGGTCCTCGCGGAGGACTCCGCCTCCGGACTGCTCGTGCCGTCCGTCGAAATCATCAACCGGGGGACGGAGGTCGTCTCCGTGCTCGGCTTGCGCGTGAATCTGCTGAACCGGGAGGGCGCGCCGCTGTATGAGTGGTCGGAGCTTGCCGCCGCGCCGGTCAGCTTCGAGGAACTGCGCGGTCCGCTGATGCCCGGCAGCATGCGCTACATCGTCCTCTCCCCGCATCGCGGCCTGACGCGCGAGCAGCGCGATGAACTCCGCTCCGCGGTTGAAATCTGCGACATCCGCGTCTGGCGCCCGCGCCCGGACGCCGACCCGAGGCTCGCCTCAGCGCCGTGACCGCGTCGAGCCGCAGCGCCGTGACCCCGTCGAACCGCGGACGGCGAATCCGAACCGCGCCGGGCGGTTCTTGATGGGGAACGGATCGCGGATTCCCGCTCCGCATGCGCTCCCCCCCTTGCGGTTGCGGAAAGGCTCGAGTTGCGGATGACGAATCTGCCGCGGTTTGCCCGGCTTGCGGACCTTCGGGTTCCGCCGTCCCGGCATCCTGCGCGAGGGGGCTGCGTGCTCTGCGGCTCTGGTTCGCCCGCTTGCGACGAATCCGCTTCCGGGGGACCGCGGTCGGGTATTGCAACCGAGTCCTGGGCGCGGCGCGGAACTGATGAGATCGTGCTGCGGCGCGGCGCTGGTACATTCCCCCCGTGATACGCGCGAGTTCAAACCCGGCGCCTCGACACCCCTGGCGCGTGACGCCGGCGCGGGCGGTCGAGTTGCAGCGGCGGCTGGCGGTGACGGTCATCCGCACGGGCTGGATTTCACGCCTCCGCGTCGTCGCCGGGGTGGACGCCGCGTTCTCTCCGGACGGAAGCAGCGTCATCGCCGGAGCCGCGGCGTGGGACGTGGAGGCGCGGCGCGTCATCGAGGAAGTCGTCGTGCGCCGTCACGTCACGTTTCCTTATGTGCCGGGGCTTCTGTCGTTCCGCGAGGCGCCGGCGCTGATCGCCGCGCTGCGCAGACTGCGCACCGCGTACGACGTCATCCTGCTCGACGGTCAGGGGCTGGCGCATCCCCGGCGCTTCGGACTGGCGTGCCACGTCGGCGTCCTCCTCGACCGCCCGACGATCGGCTGCGCCAAGAGTCTGCTCGTCGGCGAGCACGCGGAACCCGCTCGCCGCGCGGGATCACGACGTCCGCTCTTCCACGACGGCGAAGTCGTCGGCGCCGCCCTGCGGACGCGCGACGGCGTGAAGCCCGTCTACGTCAGCGTCGGACACCGGATCAGCCTGGAGGAAGCCGTGCGCGTCGTGCTGACCTGCCGCAGCGGATTCCGTCTGCCCGCCCCGACGCGACTCGCCGACGCGCTGGTGAACCGCGTGAAGCGGACCGGCGCGGGTTCGTGACCGGGACCTCGCGGCACGGTCCACGCTGAGATCCGACACGCCGAGCCTCTGCGCCTCACGGCACGATCACGATCGCCAGGCAGTCGCGGCACGGGTCGGGCATGCAGGAATACGCATAAGCGTCGTACACGTCCGTGACTTCGATCAGGTAGGCCCCCGAGGCAAGGCTCATGCGCTTACGCGCGGATCCGCGTTTGCTGGTCGGGCCTAGCGTGACGTCGCGGATGCGCCCCGTGTCGACGTTGGTGACGCGCACGGACACGAACCACCCGACCACCGGCGGGCCCTCCTGAACCAGTTTACACTCAATCTCGACCTGACCGTCATTGTCCACAGACGCCTTCGTTTTTCGCACGTCGATCGTGCATCCGGGGACGCGAAGGACGCGAAAACCCGTGTCGGCGGACGAACGCCGGATCCCGTCCGAAGAGCGGTTCGCGGCGGAAAGCCCGCCCGAAGCGTCGTCGAACGACCCGCCGCGCTGCGCCGCGTAACCGGGAACGAGGCATTGATCCTGCACCCACTCGGTGACGTTCCCGCAGAAGTCGTGAATTCCCCACGGATTGTTGTTCGCGTGCGTCCGCGTCCGACCGTCGCCCATCAGGTTCTGCCCGTCGTAATACCCCAGCGGCGTAATCCACGGTTCAAAGGCGTCCGCACTGTTGCGGTAGTTTGAGTCTTCGTTGACCAGCGCATCCCGCCCCATCCCGTAAATCCAGTGATCGGGCGAGACGCGCTCCTGTCCCGGGCCGATCCGCACGTCGTCCGGCGCCGCCGGATCATACGCCGCCGCCTTGTACCACTCGTTGTAGGGATTCTCCTGATAACTGATCGGACCGCTGCCGTAACCCAGATTGTCCATCGGAAGGCGGAACCCGCGGCGCTGCGCAACGAGACGGGCGCGCTCATCGTCACTCAGATCCCGCGCCAGCCAGTTGATCTTGTCCGTCGTGACGGGGAACCAGTCTTCGTGCGTCGGACCTTCCGTGTAACAACGCGCGTCTTCGGAAAGACCCTGGTCGATCGTCAGCCAGTTGCAGAACTTCACCGCGCCCAGCCAGGAAACGCCGACCACCGGGAGCGCTTCATATCCGCGGGCGACGGAGTACCGCGATCCGACCGGCGCGCCGCGGTTGTAGGAAATGACCGGACATGCGCCGCCCTCACGGTGGTCGCAGGTGTCGCTGACGTCGAAGAAGGCCGCGTTGTCGTAGCCCGCGGTCAGCCCGACGTCCCCCGTCGCGTCGAACCGCAGGAACGCGCCGCGCGCGTTCCCCGGATTCGCCTCGGCGTCGTTCAGAAAGGCCGCGAACTCCACGTTGCTGACCTCGAACTCGCCGATCTCAAACGAATACGCCGGTCCGGCGCCCCCGCCGGGAACCACGCGCATCGTCGGAACGAACGCGGGAAACGAATCCGACCCGAATCCCCGCCCCACCAGCAGAAACAACACCCCCACGGCCGGGTGAATGGTTTTCATGCAGACTCTCCGCCTCAAGAGCCAGTTTAAACCACTCGCACGGTCTTCGCCCGGGCAACGGCGCGTGCGAACCAAGTTTTTCAATCTAAGGCGGATCGCTCGCCGAACCCACCCGGGCGTCTCCGCCCGGCGGCTGCACGAAACCGCCCGTCAACAGACAGGGAGCTTACCGGTTATGTCGGTCGCAGCTGAAAGGCCGCCGCACGAAATTCCGGTTTCTGGGGAACAATCCCCCCGGGGCTTTCCCCCTCGCGTCGGGGCGAGACAGACCTGGTGTGGCGATTGATGCACACACGTTTAAGGCAGAAAGCGTTAAACCGCACGCCGGCGCAGGAGAGCGGCGCCTCCCGCCAGCAGCAGCAGCAACGTTGCCGGTTCAGGAATAAACGTGTACGTGATGGTCGCCTCAACCTGAAGGAGGGGATCCTGCACTTCCAGTGTCCACGCGTCCGGCGGCGTTCCCTGAAACTGAAGATCGTTGACCATCAGCAGGACGTCGACGACAAAATCCACCGTCCCCGGGCCGTCCGTCGTATAAAGGGCGAGCGCCGGATGAAACGTATCGCCGGGGTCGTCGTAGAACAGCGGACCGTTGAACCACGTACCGTCCGGAGGATTCGGATCAAAGTTCTGACCGTCGCCGTTGTCGACATCAAGAAAAACCGGCGGCGTGGCGAGAATGCGCATTTCGTTGGTTAACACGCCGGGACCGGTGGCCATCCAACTTCGGATCATGCGCCCGTTAACCGTTGCGGTCTTGAACGGGTCATCGTTGTCGGCACCGAGACGCACCCGCCCCACGTGACGGAAATCGACCCGGACATCCTGTAGTTCGAGCGTCCCCCCCTGTGTGTCGAACGTGGGGAACGTGAGGATCTGATTGCCCTGAAGGTCGCTGACGAACGACGCCATCTCCGTAAACGACATCTCGTCCGCTCGGACGGACGCGGACGTCGCCGCCAGCAACGCCGCCACGAACAAAGAACGTCTCAGCATAACCCGCCTCTTCCCTTCCTGAGCACGCGGAGCGATGACCCGCTCGGTACGGATAGAGCCGCCTCTTCAGGTCCGTCTGCGCGCCACCCCACGCCTTCTCGACGCCCCTTCGCGAGGTCACCTCCGATGCGCCTAGTGAAGATACCGCATCCGCAATTCGGATTCAACCACATTTTCGAGAGTTGAACCGGTTTTAATCTCTTCTGGCTTGATCCCGGGACATCCGCTTCCCCCCAGCCAGCGGGGATACGTGAGCGGTTCGACTCGTCCGGGTTCGTCACGGTCGCCTTCCGGGGTCCAAGCCTGCCGCAAGAACTTTGGGATGTATCGGACCCGTGCCCTCAGAAACCCGCACGAGCATTATTGTTATCGGACTAAAACAGGCCTTCAGGATCCCCGAGCACGGACATGCAACAACAACGCGTCCTCACCCTTGATTTCGCGTGAACTCATGTCGCGACATCAGCGGGTGAGCACGGGTCGGTCTTGAAACGATGTCAATGATGGGCGCCCGAGTCGTTGCGTGCGATCAAGGAAAAGGCCCAACCCTTGAGCCGCCGGTCGGCGGGCGTCAGTTCACATCGCAAGAACCACCTTCCCGAAACGGTCTGCGCTGATGAGGCGAGCATGCGCCTCAGCAATGTCGCACAGGGGGTAGACGCGGTCGACGACCGGCTTCAGGGTTCCGCAGGCCGTGAGGGAGATGACGGTCGCCAGTTCGTCGAGCGTCCCCAGCGTGGATCCGAGAACGCTTTGCGCGGCGTAGAAGAAAGACCCGAGGTCGAGCGCGACCCGCGCCCCCTCCGTCACGCCGCAGACGACCAGCCGTCCGCCGCGCGCCAGGCACGCGACACTCGTCGCCCAGGTTCGGTCGCCGTTGTGATCCACGACGACGTCCGCGCCGCGCCCGCCGGTGAGCTTGCGCACGACCTTCACGGGATCCTCTGCGACGTAGTGGATCGCGTGATGGGCGCCCAGTTGCAGGGCGCGATCAACCTTCGCGGGAGAACCGGTGGTCGCAAGGACCGTCGCGCCGGCGAGCCGCGCCATCTGGATCGCCGCATGACCGACGCCGCTGCCGGCGGATTGCACCAGCACGGTCTCGCCCGGCTGAACACGGGCCCGCGCGAACAACATGTGCCACGCGGTGAGAAAGGCGATCGGCAGACACGCGGCGTCGAGCCAGCTCAGCGCACACGGCTTGCGGATCAGCACCGACGCCGGAACCGCGACGCGCTCCGCCAGCGCCCCGTCACGGTGGGCGCCGAAGATGCGGAAGGAAGACGCCAGCGGCGCGTACCCGCCGGGTGCCGTCTCGCCCTCGACCACCGCCGGGTAAGCGACCACCTCGTCGCCCGACGCAAACGTGACGACGCCGGGACCGACCTCATCCACGACGCCGGCGACGTCACTTCCGGGAATCAACGGGCGAGGGAACGACTTTCCGCGGCGCACCCACAGATCCAGGTGATTCAGCGAACAAGCTCTGACCCGGACGACGACCTCGCCCGGACCGGGAACCGGATCCGGCCGGTCGCCGGTCCGCAGCGCTTCAGGACCGCCGACGGTCTCAAGCCAGGCTGCCTTCATTCTGCGACTCCGCGGCGGCGCCGGACGGACCGCTACTCCCGGGCGGCTTCGACTTCCTTCTTATGCTGGTCGATGACCTGCTGCTGCACGTTTCCGGGGACGGGTTCATAATGCGACTCCTCGATGGAGAAGCTGCCCTGCCCGCCGCTGATGCTCGAGAGGCGCGAGTTGTAGTCCATCACTTCGCCGAGAGGGATCTGCGCCTTGATGACCGCCAGCCCGCCGGGCAGGACGTCCTGCCCCACCGGGCGACCGCGCCGCGAGGCGATGTCCCCCTGGATGTCGCCGACCTTGTCGGTCGGGACGGTCACTTCCAGGTTGACGATCGGTTCCAGCAGGATGGGTTTCGCCTTCATGAACCCTTCCTTGAACGCCTGCCGCCCGGCGATCTGGAAGGCGATGTCCTTGCTGTCCACCGGGTGGGTCTTCCCGTCGATCAGTTCGACCTTGACGTCGACGACGGGATACCCGGCGATGACGCCTTCGGCCATCTGCGCCCGGATGCCCTTGTCGACGCTGGGCCGGAACTGCTGATCGATGGCGCCGCCGAAGATCTTGTCGACGAACTCGTAGCCCTCGCCGCGCTGTGCAGGAAGGACGTTGATGACGATCTTGGCGTACTGTCCTGCGCCGCCGGTCTGTTTCTTGTGGGTGTACTCGATGTTGTCGGCGCGCCCGGCGATCGTCTCGCGGTAGGGAATCTTCGGCGTTTTCGTGAGCACTTCGAGCTTGAAGTAGTGTTTCAGGCGGTTGAGGATCGTGCGCACGTGGGTGTCGTCCAGCCCGCGGAGCACCATCTCGCCCGCCTGCGTGCGTTCGAGGCGCAGACAGGGGTCTTCATCCGTGTAGCGTCGGATCGCCTGGGCGATCTTGTCCTCGTCGCCGCGGGACTTGGATTCGAGCGCCAGCGGGAACATCGGCGCAGGGATCGGGGGTTTCTCGATCGTTCCGCCTTTGTTCGTGAACACCACGTCGCCGACGTGAAGGTCCAGCTTGGCGAGCGACACGATGTCGCCCGACACGCCCGCCTCGACCTCCTTGTGCTCAGCGCCGAGCAGGCGCTGCAACTGCCCGGGACGGAAGCCCTTGCGGTCCGCCACGGTCTTGATGCTCATGTCGTGCGTCAGCTTGCCGGAAAGGCACCGCAGACCGAGATACTTGATCCCCGTCTTCGGGTCGCTGGACACCTTGAAGATCTGTCCGACGAAATCCGCCCCGGTCGGATCCACCGGCATCTCATGCCCGTCGTCCACCATCACGCGGCGCTTCGCCTGAAGCGGGCTGGGGAACAAGCCGACGATCGCATCCAGCAGCTCCGCGATTCCGATTTCCGCGCGGCTGTTGACGAAAAACGTGGGGATGAACGTCTGCGCCGCCACGGCCTTGGGCGCGGTGGCGAGGGCTTCGTCCTTCGAGACCTCGCCGCCGAGGTACTTCTCCATCATCGCGTCGTCGACGCTGACGATCGCCTCGAGGACGCCGGTGTGCGCCTCGCCGACGTCGAAAATGTCCGCCGCGCCGGATTCGTTCGTCAGGCAGTCGATGACGCTTTTTCCCGATCCGGTCGGCAGCGTCACCGGCACGCACTCGTTGCCGAAGACCGAGCGAAGGTTGCCCAGCACCTCCTCCAGGTTGACGTTCGGCGCGTCGATCTTGCTGACCACGATGGCCAGCCCGATGCCGTACTTCTTCGCCCGCTCGAACATCTTGCGCGTATTGACCTCGATGCCCGAGGACGCGGAAACCACGACGATGGCCGTGTCCGCCGCGATCAACCCGCCGATCGCCGGTCCGGCGAACGCGGCGGTTCCGGGAGTGTCCACGATGTTGACGTGGTGTCCCTTGTGCACGAGGTAACAGACGGCGGAGTCGGTGGACCCGCCCTTCTCCTTGGCTTCGTCGGTGACGTCGAGGACGGACGTCTTATCCGCGGTGGATCCGAGGCGGTTGGTGACGCCGGCCTTGTGCAGCATGGCCTCGGCGAGGGAGGTTTTGCCCGACCCTCCGTGACCGACGAGGACGACGTTGCGATATTTACCGACTTCGTAAACCGCCATGCCTGACTCCTGCGAAGCGTAAACGTTTCTGAATTGAACGGTTAAACCTTCTGCATCGCGTCCGGTAAAGACCGGATTACGGCTGCGTCACGTCGGGATGACGTGTTATCACATGAAGTTCGCGCAAGCAACACCTGCGCCCTCGCGCTGAAGGGGTGTGCATGCGTCCGTCGGAACGAGGGGGCGCGGCGGCGGAGCACGTCTTGCGCGATCCTCGATCCCGGTTTCGCTTGCGATGTCCTATAACCCCCCCGCGCTCAAGTCATCCGACCGGTAACTAAAGACGCCCTCGGGGCGCGACGATGGCAGCATTGACCTCAATACCGCACAGGGTGGTGCGGCGCCGACGAGCTTGGACCAAAACTCTCGGCACTATCAGGGAGGATACGATGAGCCGGATCAATACGAACGTCCCCGCCCTTCAGGCGGTCGGTCGACTTCGGGTCAACCAGGGCGACCTGGTCATGCGACTCGAGCGTCTCAGCACCGGGCTGCGGATCAACCGCGGCAAGGACGATCCCGCGGGACTGATTGCGTCCGAGACGTTGCGCAACGAGATCGGCGCGATCCGCCAGGCGCTGGAGAACTCCCAGCGGGCGATCAACGTCATCTCCACGGCCGAAGGCGCGCTGAACGAGGTGTCATCGCTGCTGCAGCAGCTTCAGGGGCTTGTCGTCGAGATCGCCAACAAGGGGGGGTTGACCGAGGAGGAGGTCAGCGCCAACCAGCTCGAGATCGACTCGATCCTCACCAGCATCGACCGCATCTCCAACACCGCCGAGTTCGGCGGCACGAAGCTCCTCGACGGCAGCCGGGCGTATACGACGGCTTCCGCCGACACCGGCGCTCTCGCTCACATCGCGCTTTACGCGGCGCGGGTGCCCGAGGGAAGCTCGCGCAACATTCTCGTCGAGGTGACGCAGTCGGCGCAGGTCGCCGAATTGAGCTTCATCGGAACGACGACCAGCGCGGTGACGATCGAGATTTCCGGCGTGCGCGGGACCGACATCCTGACGTTCGCCTCCGGCACAGCGATCGCGGACATCGCCCGCGGCATTAACGATCTGAAGGATCTGACGGGCATTTCCGCCGTCGTTTCCGGCTCGAACGCCCTGATCCTCAACAGCACCGGCTACGGCGAGAACGAGTTCGTCCGCGTCAAGCCGATCTCGGGCAACTTCATCGAAGCGAACAACGGATCGACGATCCAGGACTTCGGGCAGGACGCCGGGGTGCTCGTCAACGGACAGGTCGCTTCGGTGGACGGGCTGCGCGTCGACGTCCGCTCCAGCGGCATCGACGCCCGCTTCTACCTGACCGAGGCGTTCGGAACGGCGCTGTCCTCGACGACCTTCCGGATCACCGGCGGCGGCGCCGTCTTCCAGCTCGGACCGGAGGTCAATCAGAACGCCCAGGTCAGCCTCGGGTTCGAGTCCATCTCGACCGGCAACCTCGGCAACGCCGTCGCCGGATACCTGCGCACGCTGGCGTCGGGCAACACCAACGAGGTGTCAAAGAACAACACCTACGCCGCTCAGGTGATCATCTCCGAGGCGATCAATCAGGTCGCGGTCTACCGCGGACGCCTCGGCAGCGTGCAGCGCAACCAGATCGAAACGAACATGAACAGTCAGCAGGTCGCGCTGGAGAACGTCACGGCCTCGGAGTCGGCGATCCGCGACGCGGATTACGCCACCGAGGTCGCGGCCCTGACGCGGGCGCAGATCCTGTCGCAGGCGACGCAAGCCAACCTGCAACTGGCGATCCAGCTTCCGTCGCAGGTGCTTTCGCTGCTCGGATAGGTTCCCTGAAAAGCTGCTCGGATAGGTTCCCTGAAAAACGGATTCGTTCGGCACGGACGCCGACCGTCGCGACCCTCTCGAACCCGAGAGGGTCGCTTTCGTTTCACGGATCCGCAACCCTGACGGGGCAGCGTTGAACCCGGGACAACCGCATTCTGACTTCGAATCCGGGTGGCTTGGCCTTTCGACAGGGTGGCGGGGTGGCATGCTCTCGTGGCGGGGTGGCATGCTCTCGCAGTACTCCGCGTGAGCATGCGGGCGGAGTAGCGGGGTGGCATGACCTGGCGTACTCGCCTGGCCATGCTACAGGAGCAGAAAGCCCGTTTCTTCCGGACACGGGTCCACTGCTGCGCCCCTCCCGACGTGCCGGCAAATCTCAGTATGCGGTTGCCCTGGGGTTGAACCTCGCGGCGCGGGCAGGTGGTTGGAGGCGGACGCCTCGATCGGGTAGGATAGGTTCTCCGCACCCGCAGCGGCTTGCCGCGATCGTCCCCGCGCAGGCGTTGGATGGCGCCGCGTCGGGGGCGGCGGCGACGCATCAACGAGGACAGTTTCATGCAGGATTTTTTACCGATCCAGGGCTACGACCACATTGAGTTCTACGTCGGCAACGCCAAGCAGGCGGCGCATTTTTACGAGAAGGTCTTCGGATTCACGCCGGCGGCGAAGTCCGGCCTCGAGACCGGCGTGCGCGACCGGGCGAGCTACGTGCTGCGGCAGGGGAACATCACGTTCGTGTTCACCTGCGCGCTGACGCCGGATCACGAGATCGCCCGCCATCAGGCGCTGCACGGCGACGGTGTGAAGTGCATCGCGCTGGCGGTGGCCGACGTGGAGGCGGCGCTGCGCGAGGTGAAGGCCCGGGGCGCGACGATCGTCCAGCCGGCGCAGGTGTTCGAGGATGACGCCGGCGCACTGAAGACCGGCGTGATCCGTTACGCCGGGGACACGGTCTTCAAGTTCGTCGAGCGGAGGAACTACCGCGGCGTTTTCGCGCCGGGGTACAAAGCGATCGAGCTTCGCGGGACGGTGCGTCCGGTGGGGCTGGCGGCCGTGGATCACATGGTCACCAACGTCCACCTCGGCGAGATGAACTACTGGGTGGGCTGGTTCCAGCAGGTGATGGGCTTTTCGCAGCTTTGTCACTTCAGCGATCAGGACATCAGCACCGAGTACAGCGCCCTGATGAGCAAGGTGATGGAGAACGGATCGGGCAAGATCAAGCTGCCGATCAACGAACCGGCGGAGGGGCGGAAAAAGTCGCAGATCGACGAGTACCTCGACTGGTACAACGGACCGGGCATCCAGCACATCGCGATGAGCACGAAGGATATCTGCGCGTCGGTGCGCGAGCTGCGCGAGCGGGACATCGACTTCCTCCGCGTGCCGGACACGTATTACGAAGACCTCCGCCAGCGCGTCGGCGACATCGGCGAGGATTACGACGAGCTTCAGGAACTGGGCATCCTCGTGGACCGCGACGACGACGGCTACCTGCTCCAGATCTTCACCCAGCCGATGCAGGACCGCCCGACGCTGTTCTTCGAGGTGATCGAGCGCCACGGTTCACGCGGGTTCGGTCTGGGCAACTTCAAGGCGCTCTTCGTCTCGCTGGAGCGCGAGCAGGCGGCGCGGGGGAATCTGTAGCTGAGACTGACGCGCCGCGGGACGGGAACAGACGCTCCTTGATCGGGGGACTGCGCGACGGGAACGAGGATTCGCCAGCCTTTCGCGCCTTGCGATCGGAGAGACACCCTCGCTGTTTTGCGTTCGCGTTATTGTTGACGCGATCGCGTTAAGCTTTGACGGATTCACGGGTGTTTTTTGTTGCCAACCTGTTGGCATGTTCGTACCCTGCATTGAGACATTGCCTCAAGACCTCCGGAGGAAGGCGAGATAAGAACGCTTCCTCACGGGCACGGCTCGGTATCGAAGCCTCGGTATTGAGGCCGCGTACAACAGGCACGTTGACGTGCGGTTTGCGGACAACCTTGTCGAGTCATCAGGGAAGCGAGATCGAACATGAGTCATCAAAGCCTGAAGGGGAAGGTCAGCCTGGTGACCGGCGCGTCGCGGGGGATCGGGAAGGCGATCGCGGCGGAGCTGGCGGCGGCGGGCAGCGACGTGGCGGTCAACTATGTCTCGCCGTCCAGCGAGGACAAGGCGAGGCAGGTCGCGGACAAGCTCGTCCAGATGGGCGTGCGGGCGAAGGCGTACCGTGCGGATGTTTCGGACATCGCGCAGGCCGACGGGATGATCGCCGACATCGTGCGCGACTTCGGGCGCGTCGACGTGCTGGTCAACAACGCGGCGATCAACCGCGACAAGACGTTCATGAAACTGCCGCGCGAGCAGTGGGACGAAGTCGTCCGCGTCAACCTCGGCGGCGCGTACAACCTGATTCACACGCTGCTGCCGTCGATGGTTGAGACCGGATGGGGGCGCATCATCAGCATCGTCAGCGTCGTCGCCCAGATGGGCAACTTCGGACAGACGAACTACTCCGCGTCGAAGGGGGCGGTGATGGCGTTTACGAAGTCGCTCGCCCGCGAGGTGGGGCGGAAGAACGTGACGGTCAACTGCGTCGCGCCCGGCTACATCGAGACGGACATGACCGCGGGCGTTCCGGAAAAGGTCATCCATCACGTCAAGGACATCACGCCGATCGGGCGCCTCGGATCGCCCGAGGAGGTCGCCTTCGCCGTCCGCTTTCTCGCGGACCCGCGCGCGTCATACATCACCGGGCAGGTCGTCGCCGTCAACGGTGGGATGTACATGTAGTTGGGAATGAATGAAGATCGGATGACGAAAGCGCACCCGGAGACCGTCGTCTGATCGTCTGATCGCCGCTGAATTGTATACTCGTACCGCCTTCGGCGAATTGGCGTCGAGAGGGTATTCGGACCTGAGCGAAGCCGGCGAGGGGGCGTGGCGATGGGGTTGGTGGCGGTGCGGTGGTTCGATGTCCACGTTTCGGGCGTCGGCACGGCGCTGGACGGCTTCCGCATCGCGCACCTTTCCGATCTGCACTTCCGCCGCTGGAATCCCGTCCTTGAAGAGGCGCGGGAGTTGCTGGGGACGCTCGAATACGATGCCCTGGCCGTCACGGGCGACTTCGCGGAGTGGCCCCACCGCTGGCCGCGCGCGGTCGAGATGATGAAGCGCTTCTTCGAGCCGGCGTATGCGCGGGGGATGGTCTACGCGACGCTGGGCAATCACGATCACGAGCGGATCGCGGACGACCGCGGGGATCCGATCCGCTTTCTGCGGGATGAGTCGGTCGTTCTTGAGCACGGTGGAGGTCGCGTGCGGCTGGCGGGGGTGGACCAGCTCGTGAAACGCGGGGGCGATGTGCCTCGCGCGTTGGGTCCGGCGGATGACCTTCCGACCGTGCTGCTGGCGCATTATCCTTCGACGGCGCATCGCCTCGAGCCGGACCGCGTCGGGCTTCAGCTTTCGGGACACACGCACGGCGGGCAGTGGCGGTTTCCCGGTATCGGCTGCCTCTGGGGGAATGACCGGATTCACCCGCGGCAGGCGTGGGGGCTGCACCGGATACGGTGGACGCAGGTTCACGTATCCGCGGGGATCGGCACGTCGCTTCCGGTTCATGCTCGGATTAACTGCCCACCCGAGGTCACCGTCCTGACGCTTCGTTGCCGGGCGCTCGCCGTGCGATCTGAAGGTGCGGTTATCGGGACGGGACGGTAGACGGAGGATTGACCGGCGCTTGGTGTGCGCTAAGTTGTGATTAAGTCTCTCCCGACGATTTGCCCCTGAAAGTGCGAAAATTATCTGGAGCTTCTTTTTTTAAACCGAAGGTCATCGCGGAGTGGGGATTGTAGACTTGGCGAGTCGTGCGGAATGCAACAGCGGGAAACACCCCAGTCCGGCGGAGTCGGGTCAGCGGGGTCAACGTGAAGGAGCGATGAAAAGCGGGGTCGCGCGGGTTGCGCGAGTGCAGCAGCGGGTTAGTGGACAGGTTCGGAATCGGGATGACGCTGGAACTTCCTAACTACCGGGTGGTCGAGAAGATCGGCACGGGGGCGCAGACGACAGTCTACCGCGCGCGGTGCATGCGGTCGGGGAAGGACTACGCGATCAAGGTGGTGAAGGTTCGCCAGCCCGAAGACATGAAGATCGTGGACCTGATGCGTGACGAGCACGTCGTGGGTTCGGCGATCGATCACCCGGTGATCCGCAAGACGTACGAGTTCCGCCCGTTGCGCCGGCTGACGCGCGTTCACGGTGCCCTGCTTTTCATGGAGTACGTCGCGGGAACGCCGCTGTCGGACCGGAACCTGTCGATGCCGCTTGACGAGACGCTGCGGGTGTTCGCCCGGGTCGGGGAGGGGTTGGCGGCGATGCACCGGGCGGGATTCGTTCATGCTGATCTGAAGCCCGGCAATATTCTCGTCACCGCCGACGGCGAAGTGAAGCTGATCGACTTCGGTCAAAGCTCGCGTCTGGGAGAAGCGAAGCCCAGGGTGCAGGGGACGATCGATTACATGGCGCCGGAGCAGGCGACGCAGGGCAGGCTCGATCAACGCACCGACGTTTTCGGGCTTGGGGCGACGCTGCATCGGGTGCTGACGGGCAAGCCCGTCCCGACGGAGATGAACAAGACGGTGAACCCGCACAGCCAGCGTCTGCTGGGCAAACGGCGCGAGGCGACGCCCCAGATGGAGCTTTCGGGCATGCCGACGTGCGTGGCGCGGTTCATCGAGTCGTGCTGTCAGACGTCGATGGACGCCCGACTTTCGGACATGACGGCGGTCATACAGACGCTGGAGCTGGCGCGCAGCATCGTGCGGCAGTTGCCGGCGGGAGAAGATCCCTCCGAGCTGGACGAACACGATCTGCTCGACGACGAGCACGGTCAGGAGCTGTCCGAGGACGAACTGCTGGACTTTCTCGCCGAGACGCCGGACGTGGAGACTCGCCGGACGTAACCCCCTTCAGGCGCTGCTTTCTTCGGGTTATCCTTCCTTCAGCCGCTCCTTCGTATCCGGACGATGCAACCCGGCAGGCGTCGTGGGCGCTCGGAGGCATCGTTGAGTCCGGCCATCGTCAGGAAAGTCACGATCTATCCCTTGCGCATTCCGATGCGCGGGGCGGTCGAGCACGCGGAGGCGCGTCGGGACGAAGCGGACCCGATCGTGGTCGGCGTCGAGCTGGACGGCGGAACGTGCGGTTTCGGAGAGACGCTGCCCCGCCCGTATGTCACGGGGGAGTCGCGGCAGGACGCCCTCGACTTCATTCAGACCGGTCTGCTCAGCGCCATCATGTCGTTCAACGCGCCGACGTTCGCCGAGGCGCTCGAGGCGATCGAGGCGCTGCCCTACCTGAGCGCGACGAACACGCGTCCGGCGTCGGAAGCGCGAGCCGGCGACAGAGGACCGGTGCGTAGCGAAGACGCGCCTCCGAGTCCGGCAGAGACCGCTCGGCGAGACGCGGCTCGGGCGGCGGTCGAGCTGGCCTTGCTGGACGCGTGCATGAAGCATTTCCACCGGGGCGTCGAGCATGTCGTGGGTTGGATGGGCTTGCCGGAGACCGGACCTCGGTCCCGGGTTGCCGGTCACGGGTCGACGGGACCGGCGCGACGAGCGGGTCATTGTCTGCGCGGGTCGGCGGTGTTGGCGTCGGCGGACATCGGACGATTGCGGAAGAAGTTGCGGTTCTACCGGTTCGCGGGGTTCCGGGATTTCAAGCTGAAAGTCGGGTTTGATCGGGACGAGGCGCGCGCGGAACTGGTGCGCCGAAGTCTGGGGCACGCGTTAAGCTCGGGGCGGGCGACGTTGCGGCTGGACGTCAACGGCGGGTGGTCGGCGAAGGACGCGGCACAAGAGCTTGCACGCTGGCACGACCTTCCGCTGGCGGGGATCGAGCAGCCGCTGGCGCGCGGACGGGAGGCGGAGCTTTCCGGGCTGCGCCGGTTCACCAGCGCGCCTTGGATTCATGACGAATCCCTGATCGACGTGGAGGACGCGCGGCGGCTGATCGGACTGGGCGTGGCGGACGTGTTCAATGTGCGGTTGAGCAAGTGCGGGGGATTTCTTCCGGCGCTGCGCGTGGCGATGTACGCAAGGCGCCAGGGCGTGCGGGTTCAACTGGGTTGCATGGTGGGGGAGACGAGCATCCTGGCGGCGGCGGGGCTGCGATTCCTGGAGGCGTTTCCTTATGCGGAGTGGGTGGAGGGGTGCTTCGGAACGTGGTTGCTGCGCGTGGACGTCGTGCGACGGTCGCTGCGGCTCGGTTACGGTGGACGCCTGCCGACGGTCGGCGGACCGGGTTGGGGCGTGCAGGTGGACGAGGGTCGGTTGACGGCGCTGTCGGCCCCGGCGCCGATCGTGCTTCATCTCGGCTGAGCGGAAACGCAGGATGATTGACCCGCGCTGAGCCGCGGGGTTTATCCCGCGCGAAGCTTCGCGCAGGACGAAGCTACGCGCCGAAAGTAGCAAGGCGCCGTGTTTAACCGAGCCGCGCCCGTCAGGAAGCGTGCCTTTCGGGCCTTTCACGCGGGCTTTGAAACAGCGTGCCAACCTTCACACGAGGACGGCCTGAGTGTTCCGGTATCCCGATGAGATCGGGGCGTATTGAACAGAGGTCGCTCCGGGCATTCTGAGCACGGTCAAGACATCACCGCGAACACAGGGTGCGCATTCGCCTTGTCAGCCGAACAACGAGGCGTCGCCCGCCGTGTCCGCGCGGGGAGGCGGGGCGGGCAGGCCGAGGTGGCGGTAGGCGTCGCGGGTGGCGACGCGGCCGGAGCGAGTGCGGATGACAAAACCGGTTTGAAGGAGAAAAGGCTCGACGACGTCCTCGAGCGTGTCGCGCTCCTCGCCCATCGTAGCGGCGATCGCCTCGATCCCGGCGGGGCCGCCGTCGTACACCTGGATCAGCGTGCGCAGGAACGCGCGGTCCAGTTCGTCCAGCCCCAGCGCGTCCACCTGCTGGATCGTCAGCGCCTCCTCCGCCAGCGCCGGCGTGATTTTCCCGTCGGCGCAGACCTGGGCGAAGTCCCGGACGCGCCTCAGCAGGCGGTTCGCCACGCGCGGCGTTCCCCGGCTTCGACCGGCGATCAGCTCCAGCGCGCCGTCCGTGCAGGGGACTTCAAGGCGGCGGGCTGAGCGTTCGATCACCTCGGTCAGTTCGCCGCGGGAGTAGAACTCGAAGTGATAGCGATGTCCGAAGCGGTCGCGCAGGGCCGCCGTCATCATCCCCGCGCGCGTCGTCGCCCCGATCAGCGTGAAGCGGTTGAGCTTGAAGTTCACGACGCGGCCGGACAGTCCGCCCTCGATCGTGAAGTCCACGCGGAAGTCCTCCAACGCCGTATACAGGAACTCCTCGACGACGCGCGGCAGGCGATGCATCTCGTCGATGAAGAGCACGTCGCCGCGCTCCAGGTTGGTGAGGATCGCCATCAGATCGGCCTGGCGAGCGATCGCCGGTCCGGAGGCGATGCGTGGCGGTCGTCCGCCCATCTCGGCGGCGATGACGAACGCCAGCGTCGTCTTGCCCAGCCCGGGAGGCCCCTCCAGAAGGATGTGTTCGAGGGGTTCGCCGCGCTGTTTCGCCGCCGACATCGCGATCCGCAGCTTCTCGAGCAGGGCACGCTGTCCGACCATCTCGTCCAGCCGGCGCGGGCGCAGCGCCGTATCCGAGTGTTCCTCCTCGGATCGAGCCGCGCCTGAAAGAATCCGGTCCCGCGCCATGTCACTCGTCCGTCCCGCTGCTCGTCAACGCCGCGATGTTCCGTCCGCGCCTGCTACATCGCCGGTTGTCCGGCCTTGATGCGGTACGCCGCCCGCACCCAGTCTTCCGCGTGATCGAAGGTGGCGCCCTGCTTCGCCGCTTCGGCAAGGTAGCGCTCCGCATCCGCCCGCGAGTCTCCCCAGCCGGTCAATACCGTGAGGGCGTCGCGCTGGGCGAGGCTCCACGCCGTCTTCAGGACTTCACCCTCGGCGGACTCCGGCAGCGCCATCCCGTCCAGCTTGCCCTTCAACTCCGCGACGATGACCTGCGCCCCGCGCGGTCCGACGCCGCTGAGCGTCGCCAGCGCTTTGACGTCCCCGTCCTGGATCCACCGCGCGATCCGCCGCGAAGGCTCGGACAGCGCCTTGAGCGCCTTGCGGACGCCCATCCCTTTGACACCGATGAACCGCAGGAAAAACGCCTTGTCCTCCGCCGAGATGAAACCGATCAGCCGCGGCGTCTGATAGGCCGAGTTCTGCCCGCCTTCGATCACCTCGAACGTGTGCAGCGTCACCTCGCTTCCGCGCCGTCCCGCCAGCGTCCCCACCGCGGCGCGAGGAACCAGCACCTCCCGCGCCTCTCCGTCGCGTTCGAGCACGACGGACTCCTCCATCACGTCCGACAAGATGCCCGTCAACCGCACGATCACTCCGGCGTCTCCGTCCGATCCGGCTCCTGCCGCTGAGCATTCGACTACCTCAGCGCGAACCGCGCCGACTCCCCCGCGCAGCATAACGCAATCGCCAGCGCGTCCGCTACGTCGTCCGGTTCCGGCGGCGCCGCCAGGTTCAGCGTCACCCGGATCGCACGCTGCATCTGCACCTTGGAGGCATGCCCGTTGCCGGTCAGATGACGCTTCACCCGGGTCGCCGGGTACGACGCCACCGGAATGCCCGCCCGCGCCGCCGCACACAGAAGAACACCCCGGGCGTGTCCCATCAGGATCGAAGTGCGCGGATGCTTCGTGTGTGCGTACAACTCCTCGACCGCCACGACGTCAGGCTGATGATCCCGCAGCACGGAGGAGAAGTCCGCGTCGAGCTGAAGCAGACGGTCGGGAAGCTCGCCCTGCCGATCCGAGCGGAAGACGCCGGCGTCAACCAGCGTCACGCCCTCCAGCATCGGCGACGACCCCCCCTCTCCGCCGACGCGCAACACGGCGTAACCTGTCACACCCAACCCTGGATCCACCCCGCAGATCGTCCGCGCCACGCTTCGCCCTCCGCCCCGACCCGCCCCGATCCGACGGCAAGGATCGACGCGCCCGCGGGCGGCGTCAACCGGCGGTGAGCGCGTCCGCGCGGAGAGCGCGCCCACCGGCGCCAGCCGTGCGGAACGGCGCCAGCCGCGGGTCGTGCGGCCCGATGATCTTCAACCCCGGGAGGGGCGACGGAACCTCACGGGCCTGCCGGCGGAGGCAGAAACCGCTCCCGGTCCTTCTCCTCCAGCCAGTCCCCCGAGGCGTGGCACTCCCGACACAGCGGCAGCGGACCTCCCGTGTGACACTGCTCGCAGCGCAGCGTCGGGTGCGGAAAGAGGTTCATCGAGTGCTCAAAAGGCCCTTCCACGTACGTGTCCTGCGTCCCCGGAACCCGGTTGAAGAACGTGTGACACACGTCACACGCCGACGAGATCGCCTGCCCGTCGGCGTCGAAGTGCTTCCCATCGTGACACCGGAAGCACCCCGCGCTGTACATGTGCCCCACGTTGTCCGGGTACGTTCGCCAGTCCACTTTCATGAAGGGGAAGAACGTGTGTGCGTAAATGTCCTGCACCCCTTCCACCGATCGCTCGATCGCCGCCTTTTTCTCCGCGTAAACCTGCGGATGCTCGCGTTGATAGAACGCCGTCAGCGACTCCGCGATCCGCTGCTTCGCCTCCTCCGTGCTCGCGTAGCTCCCGCTCAGCAGCGCCAGCGCCTCACGCTTCACCCACGGCAGCGACGCGTCGATCCGTCCGATGTCCAGATACAGGTCCAGCGAGACATAGGGAGGCCGGAACAGGTGCGCCGCGCGATTGTGGCAGTCCATGCAATCGATCGTCCGAACCGTTCCTGCCGGCGGAGGCTCGTCATGAGGGCGCCCGTCCGAGCGGTAGATGCGTTCCGTTCCGGAGGCGTCCGTGCTGCGGACCCAGGGGACATCCTGAAGCTCCTCGTCCAGCGCCACGTACTCGATCTTCAAGTCCAGCGCCATGTGCCAGTGAATGCCCTCCGCCCGACCCCACAAAGGATCCGCCCCGCCCGTCTTCAACATCATCCGCACTTCCCGCCGCGTATTCTGCTCGTCTGGAGAGAAGTGAACGCGCGTCCGAAGCTGCGACCCGAAAAACTTCGCCGGCCAGTGACACTCCTCGCACGTCTCTCGTGCCGGGCGAAGCTCCGAAATCGCCGGCGGAATCGGCTTCGAGTACGAGTCAAACCACACCGCAAACACCTGTCGCACGCCCGACAGCTTCGCCTTCACGAACCATCCCGCCCCCGATCCGATGTGGCACTCCGCACACGACACTCGCGCGTGCGGCGATTGCTCGTACGCCGCGTACTGCGGCTCCATCACCGCGTGACACGTCAGCCCGCAGAACTCCGACGACTCCGTGAAGTGATAACCGTGATACCCGCTGACCCCGAGAATCGGCAGCATCAGAAACGTGATCAGCAGAAACGCCTGCACCGGACGACGCTGGCGCGGGTCATTCAGGTCGATCCGCGGAAACCGCCAACTGATCCTCCGCAGCGGATCCGTCCGCCTCACCTTCCGAAGCCGAAGCAGCAGCCCCGCCGGTGCGATCACCAGCCCCACGACCACCACGCCCGGAATCACCATCAGGCCCACGATGTCCACATACGGGTTCGCGGACGGCGAAACCATCGCGAACAATCCGAACGTGATCAGCAGGATCAGCCCGCTGACCACGATGAACACGCCCGTCATCGTAATCGCGTTGTTCCACAGCGGCGTCGGCGTCGCCGATCCCCTTCCCGCCTCAACCTCCGCGTCGCACACCGGTTCGTTCATTGAAGGACTCCGTCCCTGCCGCTCCCTGCACGGGGCGGACCACGCACGTCGAAGCTTACGTAAGACGAACTACACCCGTCGCTCCCTACGCAGGGCGGGCTACGCCCGCCGCAGCTTGATGCGCCCGCCGCTGATCCACTGCTGATGAAAATCATCGACAAGCCGGCGCCGGGTGCAATACGGCTACGCCGCCGACCTCATGAACGCCGCCCCTGCCGGCGCGTGATTTCACGCCGCCGACCCCCCGCTTCCCGCACGCCTCGACTCCTGCACGATCCGCACCGCGCCGGATGGCGCCTCCCCCCCAACCTTGGAGGGACGCCGGCGCCACGCTAAAGTGACCGCCATCATGCGATCCCACGAAACCATCAGCGTTGTTGATCCCGAAATCTGGCCGCACCTGCAGGCGGAAGTCCGCCGCCAGCAGGAAACGCTGGAACTCATCGCCTCGGAGAACCACGTCTCGCATGCGGTTCTTGAAGCCCTGGGCACCGTCTTCACCAACAAATACGCCGAAGGCTACCCCGGCAAGCGCTACTACGGCGGTTGCGCCAACATGGACGCCGTCGAAGACCTCGCCCGCAACCGCGCAAAGCAGCTCTTCAAGTGCGACCACGTTAACGTCCAACCGCATTCCGGCAGCCAGGCGAACCAGGCCGTCTATCTGTCCGTCCTCCAGCCGGGCGACACGATCCTGTCGCTCGACCTCGCCCACGGCGGACACCTCTCCCACGGCATGAAGATCAACATGACCGGTCTGCTTTACAACGTCGTGCATTACGGCGTGGACCGAAAGACCGAGCGCTTCGACTTCGACGAGATCGCCCGCCTTGCCCGCGAGCACAAGCCCAGGCTGATCATCACCGGCGCATCCGCCTACCCGCGCCTGATCGACTTCACCCGCTTCAGCGAGATCGCCGCTGAAGTCGGCGCGATCCACATGGCCGATATCGCGCATATCGCCGGGATGGTCGCGGTCGGACTTCACCCCTCGCCCGTACCGACAGCCGGCTTCGTCACCACCACGACGCACAAAACGCTCCGCGGACCGCGCGGTGGAATGACGATGTGCAAGGAGGAGTTCGCCAAAAAGCTCGACTCCCGTGTCTTCCCCGGTCTTCAGGGCGGACCGCTCATGCACTGCATCGCCGCCAAGGCCGTCGCCTTCGCCGAGGCGCTCAAGCCGGAGTTCCGCGCCTATCAGGAGCAGATCCTCCGCAACGCCAAGGCCCTTGCCGAAGCGCTGATGTCAAAAGGCTTCCGCATCGTCTCCGGCGGCACGGACAACCACCTCATGCTGGTGGATCTCCGCCCGGCTTACCCTAACGTCACCGGCGCCGCCGCCGAGAAGTGGCTCGAATCCGCGGGCATCATCACCAACAAAAACATGATCCCCTTCGACGAACGCAAACCCGTGGAGACGAGCGGCCTGCGCCTCGGCACGCCCGCGCTGACCACCCGGGGCCTGAAGGAAGACCACATGCGCACCATCGCGAGCCTGATCGACCGCGTTTTGAAGGGGGAAGGAGAGGCGAAGGCGGTCGAGGCGGTGCGAGGAGAGGTGCTGACGATGTGCAGGGCATTCCCGCTGTAGAGGCGGTTGCACTACGGTTACACGACGAATCTGCACGCCCCTCACGCGACGTGCGGAACGTGCAGACGGCGATCGACGCACGGATCGTCCCCGACCGGCGCACGCCGCGCAACGCCAGCGTCACCTGCACCGGCGCCTTGCTGCGCCGCCGGGAATCCACGACGGTACCGTCCGACGAGCAGCGACGCCCGCCCGCCGCCCACAACAACTGACGCGACGATGACAATCAAAATATGCGGCATCACAACACCGGACGACGCGGCAACCATCCTCGCAGCCGGCGCGGACTGGTTCGGTCTGAATCTGGTCGCCGGACCCCGGCGGATTCCCCTCGACGTTGCCGGAAGAATTCTCGTGGAAACCGGTCTTTACGAAGCCGCCGTCGCGCTCGTCGCGGCCGACGCCCTCGGTGACCCGGAACGGTGCCCCGCCGCGCTGGCCGCGCTCGGTTTACGCCGGCTTCAGATTTACGGACACCCGTCGCGCTCGGCGCTTGACGAGCTTTCCGCAGCGGGCCTCTCTTGGATCGCCGTGCATCACCTCGCGCCTCCGCCTGCGCCGTCCGAATTCCGCGCGCCGTTGGACCGCTCCGCGGCCCTCGCCGCGCTGGCCGACGCGGCGAAGCGGTCCGGGGACGATGGCGCGTCGTTCCTGCTTCTTGACACGGCCTCGCCCCTGCTCGGCGGATCAGGACGCCGATCAGACTGGGGCATGCTCGTCGAGGCTCGAGATCGCGGACTGCTTCAGGGAGCACCGCCGATCCTCCTCGCCGGCGGACTGACGCCCGCCAACGTCGCGCAGGCCGTGTGCGAATGCCGACCCGCCGGCGTCGATGTCAGCTCAGGCGTGGAAATCGCACCGGGACGGAAGGATGTCGGGAAAGTCCGCGCGTTCGTCACCGCGGCTCGCGCGGCATTCGCGCCGCCGGGACGCGGATCGCCTCAATGACGATCCTCACTCGATCGCCGCTCCGCTAAGACGCGGCAGGCGGCGCTCCCGCAGCGCCCGCGCTCGCGGGGAGTCCACGAACACCAGAAACGGGCGGCTCCAGCTTTCGAGCAACGACCGGGCGTCCAGCCCCGGACCCGCCGCCACCCGAAAGCGGTACGTCATCCGCCCGTGCGCCGTCGCCGGAAAGTTCACATACCAGTAATTGTGATACAGACAAAAGGCCAGCGCGCCGTTCTGCGGACGCACGTCACGCCCCCAGCGCCCCGTGTTGATCCCGCCGAAGTGAACCACCGGCGCGTCCGGCGACCAGACCGTCACGTTCGTCCCGTCCCGTCCGCGTATTTCGACGCCCTGATGCACGACATGCCAGTCCCGGCAGCCGCCCGGCAACTCGTCCACGCCCGGGCGATGTCGAAATCCGCCGGATTCAACCCGGATCTCGACGGGATCGACCAGCGGCTGAAACACGAGAAAATACGCGTGCGGCGCGACATCCGGTTGTTGCACCCCCGACAGCGTCAGCTCTCGTCCAGCGCCGTCCACCGTCGCCTGCTCCGAAATCGTCAGATCGCTCCAGCCCGGCAATATCAGTCTCGCCCTCACGCCTGATCCCGCGGATCCGCCGCACGCTTCGATCCCGTCAACCACGGCCTCGGTCCGCTGAAGGCGCGCCTCCGGGTTGCCGTGGCGCAGCGCCAGCCGCCCTCCGATGAGATCCTCACGGATCAACGTCGGCATCTGAGCTCGGAATCGCGCCGTCGAATCCGTCGGCGCGTTCACCCGCGTCGCGTCGGCGAGTTCGAACGACTCAATCTGAAAGCGAATCAGCTCTCCGGGAAGCGGGTTCGCCATCGCTTTCAGCGTCGCCGTCGCATGCGGACCGGACGGCGCCTCAACCGTCAACGATAGCGAAAGCGCTTTCTCAGGCCGCACGTTCAACCGACCTTGATCCGGAAAGTCCTCGCGCGGCAGCGTTGAAGCCGCAGTGTCCGCAATCTGGCACTCCTCCGGGAAGCAAATGCATCCGCCGCCCCGCGCCGCCGCCGCCAGAACATCCTCCGCGAGCAGCGCCGCCTCCTCGGCCGCGCGATGCGCCAGCCGCGACTTGTCCGCCCACTGCCGCTTCGTATCCGGCGCTTCCGGCTCGCCCACGCTGCGCCAGCTTCCGAACGTGTGCTCCAGGTACATCCAGACGTCGCGCTGGGCGGCCTCGAAGACTGTCCCGACCGCCTTGTCCTTGTCCTCCAGCAGCGGTTCGATCGCTCGCAGCGTCCGCCGCGCCTCGTACGCCCGCTTCAGCTCCAGCGGGGCGCTCGCCAGCCCGTCGGACCACCAGTCCGGCCACGTGCCCGCATGTTCGGGGAACGATGCGCCGCACGCCTCGAGCGCGTCGAAGAACTCGTCGATCGTCGCAGACACAAACTCGAAGTCGCGGTACAACGCCTCCGTCCGTCCGCTGGTCGACGATCCCGCGTCCGACCACGCGGGATCCCGAGCGCCTTCCCGCTGACGCCGCCCCCCGCTTTCCCGCCACGCCCGCGCCATCTGCGCCATCCACGGCGCCGCCAGCCCGTTGTCGTCGTACGTCCCGCACCCCTGAAGCAGGCAGACCGGAAGCGCGTACCCCGCCCGCGCCAGATCCTCCGCGAACCGCCGCGCTCCCTCGCAGAAAGCGTCAAACCCCCGGTGCATGCCGTATTCGTTCGCGCGCAGGTACACGAACCCGTTGTACACGAGAATCCGCCCACCCCCCGGGCCGCGCCAGAAAAAGGCGTTCGGGCGGGTGAAGGGCGCGCCTCCGCGCTCCTCGTTGATCGCGAACGACATCCGCGTCACGCCGATGTCGTTCAGCAGGTCCGGCAGGCAGGCGCTCACGCCGTTGACGTCGCACTGCATCGCCGATCGCAGCGGGATCGCGTGCTTGTCGCAGAAGCGCCGCGCATACCGGAGCATCCGGCGGAAGTCTTCAGCATCGAGGTGGTCCGACCCGTTCAGGTACGTCGCCGTCAAACCGATCCGACCGTCGCGCGCCGCCTCGATGAACCCCTCCGGCAGCGGGATTCCGCGGCGCAGCGCCTCGTCGATCATCCAGAAGCACTCGACCGTGAAGCGGTATTCCGGATCCTCTCGCGCAAAGGCGACGGAACGGGCGATGTTGCGCAGTTGGTGTCGCCAGACCTCATCGCGCGGGTGTGTGTACCCCGGGTCGCTGTGCGAGTGCTGTACGAGGAAGACTTTCATCCGTGCAGCCGAGTATACCGCGCTTCACGTCGAGCGAGATGTACTCAAGCCGCGGATTCAGGCTGCCTTCGGACCGTCTCCCGAGGCGGGGCTTCGTTCGATCTCCGAGACTTCCCGACGGACCGAAGGGGTCGGACTTCGAGGCGGTTCCGTCGGTTGTGCAGGCGAGCCGGCCTCGGCCGACCGCGATTCCGGCGGGTTTCCAGGGATGAACTCCCGCATCTTGCGCTTCATTCGGTTCAACAACGTCCGCGCGAAAACAAACTCGGTCGCGAGGATCCCCAGACCGCCGAGAATTCCGAGAATGCCCGGACCGGGCGTGACGATCATGACCACGCCCAGAAGCACCACCGTCCCCCCGATGACCAGGACCACGACTTTCCGGGCGGTCTTCAACAGCATGATGCGTCCACCGGCGCGCCCCCGCGGCGCAGCGCCTCGTCGATCATCCGGAAGCACTCAAGCGTGAACCGGTACTCCGGATCCTCCCGCGAGAACGCGACGGACCGCGCGAGGCTGCAAAGCCGATGTTGCCGGGCTTTGTCGCGCGGGTGCGTGTGCCCCGGGTCACGCTGCGAGTGTTGTACGAGAAAAATTCTCATCCGTGCGCCTCCGAACCGATGATACCGCTCCTGAAAGTTTCACGTCTCCGGGCGACCGCAGTCGGCACAACACCGGAAGCCATCCTCCGCAGATTGTAAGGAATCGCCTCCGCAAACGACCAAGGACGCAGCGGCGCCTGTCACTGGAGTGACCGGGCCGCGAAATCGGATCAGGACAGGAGGATCGGTCGCATGCGTCAAAGAAGCACAGGAGCAACCAGATTGTGGCTGGGGATCGCCGTGGCGGCGTGCCTCGGCGCCCGGACGCCGGCGTCGGGGCAGGACTACGAACTGAGCGTTATCGCGCGCGGTCTGGAAAGACCGACGGGCATCGCTGTGCATCGCAAGGGCAACGTGTACTTCACCCAACTTCCGACGCCCGGCGTCAACGGCGACAACGGCGGAAGCAACCGCGTCATGAGGCTGCACCGTAACGGCAACCTGCGCGAGTTGACGTTCGGCGAACCGGAACCGACGCACATCGCCGTTACACAACGGAAGACCCTTTACTGGACATGCAAGTCCGCGGGCGTCATTCTCACCTTCTCCGGAGGCGAGCGAAGTCTCGTACTCAATGAGCTTGAGGATCCCAGCGGCATCGCCGTCGCCGACCGCGGCCCTTCGGCGGGCGAACTGACCTTCACGCAAATCCCCACCCCGGGAGTCAACGGCGACAACGGCGGACGCAACCGCGTCTCCGTTTACGACGGAAACAATATCTTTGACCTCAGTTCAGGCGAACCCGAACCCACGGATGTCGCCGTGGACGACGACGGCACGGCCTACTGGACCTGCACCTCGGCCGGCGTCATCCTTTACCAGCCGCGCGGCGGTGAACGAACGCTGCTTCTGCACGACTTGAACTTGCCGAGCGGGATCGCGGTGGACCGCGAGGGGCATGTATATTTCACCGAGCTTCCGACCCCGGGTGTTCCGGGCGACGAAGGCGGCATGAACCGCATCTGGAAGCATGACCCCGACACCGGCGAAACCACGCTCATTCACGAAGGCGACCCGGACCCGGTGGATGTCGCGGTGACGCCGGACGGGACGACGGTGTACTGGACGTGCCGCTCGGCGGGCGTCATTGTCGCCGCCCGACGGCGGTAAATATGAACCAGGGTTGCCCTCGGTGACTGCGCCCGCCGGTCCGGATGCATGCCGACGGCGCTTCCGCGACCTCGGATCAAGGACCGGCGGGTGCGGCGTGGGATCGGGGGATGTTTTCAATGCTTTCTTTGAGGCGGGGCGAGGCATGCTTCGGAAAGGCGACGCGCTGCTGGGGGTCGAACGTTGACGACTGCGGAACGAAACGCAACAGAACGTCCGATCGAGCAGGCTTCGTCGCTCGAGCCTGCACCCGCGAATGCGGCAACATGGCTGGACGAGCACGGCGATATGCTTTGCGCCTACGCACTGCGCTGCGTCGGGCGCCGGGATGTTGCGGAAGACCTCGTGCAGGAGACGTTCGTCGCCGCCCTCAGGGATCCGTCCCGTCATCGCGGCGAGGCCTGCCTAAGAACGTGGTTGATCGCAATTCTCAAACGAAAGGTCGTTGATCACTTTCGCGCACTGGCTCGCCGACCGGAGGTTGCGGAACTCCTGGAGCGCGCCCGCGAGGAAACGTCGTTCACGGATCACGGAACGTGGGCCCAGCCGCCGGCGGACTGGCCCTCCCCGTGCGTGGATTCGCTGGACCGCGCGGCGTTCCGGCGGGCATTGTCGGTGTGCCTGTCCGAACTGCCGCCGGCGGCGCGAGCGGCGTTCGTGTTGCGAGAGGTCGTGCAGATGCCCACTCCGGAGGTCTGCGAGGTTCTCGCCGTGACCGCGACTCACCTCCACGTCCTGTTGCACCGGGCACGGATGCGCCTGCGCGGCTGTCTTGAGTCCCGCTGGTCACCCGGCGGAAGGGGAGCCTGATGACATGAATTGCAGGCAGGTCAGTCGGCTGGTGTCGGACGGTCTGGACCGCAAGCTCGCTCTGCATGAGCGCCTCGCGGTCTGGATTCACCTGCTGTACTGCCGGGCATGCGCCGCCTACCGCAAACAGGTGCTGATGCTCCGCGAATTCGCACGCCCCCCCGAAGCCGTCACCGGCTCAGGAGTCCTGTCTCCCGAACCCCCCGAACCAGCTTCGCCTCACGTGGACCCGGGTTTCGAAGAACCGCTTTCTCTCCAGGCCCGCCGTCGCATTCGCCAGGCGCTTGATCCCAGAACCCCTGAGTGATCGGCGCCCGGTCCGCGGAGCCCCGAGGGCGCGGCGGGTTATGACGCCACCGTCTGCGTAGCACCGTCTTTCGCGCGCGGTCGCAGCAGCGACGCCACGACCCCCGCCAGCAGCACTCCCAGCACCACGAAAAGCAGGTACATGTTGAAGTGCTCCCCCAGCATCTGCTTCAGCCACTTGTGCGTCATCATCTTCACGCCCACGATCATCAGCACGAACGACAGCGACACCTTCAGGTAGTGGAACCGGTCGATCATCCCCGCCAGCGCGAAATACAGACTCCGCAGCCCGAGGATCGCGAAGACGTTGCTCGTGAACACCAGGAAGGGGTCCGCCGTGATCGCAAAAATCGCCGGAATCGAGTCCACCGCGAAGATCAGGTCGGTGAACTCAACCATCACCAGCGCCAGAAGCAGCGGCGTCGCAAGAATTGTGCCCGGCTTCGCCGCGTCCACCACGCGATCCGTCTCGACCTCCGCCCCGGGAACCGGCGGCGCGTGCGACGCCGCCGACCCCGCCCGAACCAGGAAATGCTGCCCGTGAAACCGTTCCGTGATCGGCATCAGCCGCCGCGTCAGCCGCACGATGATGTTCCGGTTCGGATCCGACTCGCCGCCCTTCAGCACCAGCATTTTGACCCCGGTCACGATCAGAAACCCGCCGAAGACGTAGATGATCCACGAAAACCGCAGGATAAGCTGCGCCCCGACCGCGATCATCGCGCCGCGCATGATCAGCGCACCGATGATGCCCCAGAAAAGAACGCGGTGCTGATACATCGGCGGGACCGCGAAGAAGGCAAAGAGCATCGCGATCACGAAAATGTTGTCCACCGCCAGCGACTTCTCGACGAGATACCCGGTGATGTACTTCACCGCCGCGCTGCCGCCTTCGTTGTAGACCGTCCCCACCCCCGGAACCTCTTTCGGCGACGCGGTCATGAGGTCATGCGTCAGTCCCAGCCCCAGCCAGTGATGTTCGTATCCGACGTAGATGAACAACGTGAACGCAAGCCCCAGCGCGATCCAGAACACCGACCACCCCAGCGCCTCCCGGATCGAGATGACGTGCGCCTTGCGATGAAACACCCCCAGGTCCAGCGCCAGCAGCAGCAGCACCAGCGCCACAAACCCCGCGTACATCCAGAACATTACTTTCTCCGATCGGTGTCCGCCGGCCGTGGTGCGGCCGTCGCGGACGGACCCGGGTTCCGCCCCGATCCTTCCGCGCAAAGGACCGGGATATTACCGCGGCGCAGTCAAAAGCGAACTCCGCAACGCCGCTTTCGGGTTCACGCCTGAGGTTCAGGCGGCGTCAACGCAGCAATCAGGATGACGCCGATCAGGACCAACCCCACCCCCGCCCACTGCCCGACCGTCAGTCGCTCCCGTAGCAGCGGTGACAGAGACGCGAACACCGCGATGATCGCGTACCCGCCGCCGACCATCAGCGGGTACGCCAGCGATATCTTCAGCGTCCGGCTTTGCAGCGCGAACATGTAGCAGAACGCATTCAGCCCGAAACAGATCAGACCGCCCAGCAGCACCGGGTTCTTCAGGATCGTCAGCACGGCCCCCGCCGGACCGTCCTTCAGCATCCCTCCGCCGCCCGCGACGGATTTCATCCCCACCTTCATCATCAGGTTCGCAGCCGCGTTCAACACCAGCGCCACGATCAGCGCGACGACGTACTTCATAGACCTGCCCTTCTCGTCTTCTCCGCAACGTTGCGCGGACGCAATCCGACCCCGGAATCCCGCTCCGCTCACCGCGACGGCACTAGTGTCCTGAGTCGTAGGTTTGTTTCAACACGAAAGGATCGCGGACCTCCGGTCCGCACCCACCCGGCGGAACTGCCCGCTCGGTGGAACTGCCTGCCCTGCGAAACTGCTCACACCGCGTCAAATGCAAGGCGCTGGCAATCCCCCCTCAGCCGGAATCTCAAGAAAAAAGCCCCTCGCCCGCCACCGCGAACGAGGAGCCTCCTCACGCCTTGTCTCTCGCGCGTCGGGGACGCCTCAACGTCCTCCCTCGCCGCGCCGCATTCAGGTCACGGACACTGCGCCACGACGTCGTTGCGGCAGTTCGCCGGGTCCGTCAGCTTGATCGTCTTCGGACCCGTGCCGTAGCAACAGAGCACCGCCTTCGCCTTGCGGTCGAAAATGCCGACCGTGGTGGGCGTCCCGGCCATGTTGAACGTCACCGTCCATCCGTCCGTTGAGTTGTCGAAGAACACCGCCTTCGCCACCAGGTTTCCGTTGGACTTGCAGTTGCCCTTGAACTTCTTGAGGTTGTCGCAGCGCGTGTCGATGTCCGGCAGTCCCATGTTGTGCTGGGAGAAACCCTCGTCGATCTGGCGGTAATGCGGCGAACCGTTGTCGATGTTGCCGTCGTCGTCATCCAGCGTCGCGAAGTCGATCGCAATGCCCGGCTGAATCCCAGGCGGGTGCAGCAGGATGCTGTTCAGCCACAGCTCGCGCGTGATTGACAGCCCGTTCAACCCGTCGTCGTTCAGCGCCTCGACCGTGTGCCAGACGCAGCCCGACATGATCTCGCCGCAGAAATGATTGCCGCTGTTGCACGGATACTGCCGGTTCGCCGTGTCCCCGTTCCGCAGGCACCCCGTGTTCTGCCCGAAAAAGTCCTCGCCGACGCACGGCGTGTTCGCCGTCATCGCCGACGCCACGTCCGCATTGCCTTCGTGATACGACCCGTATGTCGGCCAGGCGTTGTCGTGCCCCTTCTCCACGATGTGATGTCCGTACTCGTGGTAGCAGACCGTCGAGTAAGACATGTTCGGACAGCCGCTGCCCGCGCGGTAGTAATTCGTCGATAGATCGCCGTTGATGTCGTAGAACGCATTGCAAGAAGAGCTGATATTCACCTTCGCCTTGCGCTTGTCGTTGATCGGGTAGCTGTTGTTCACCGACAGCATCAGTTCGTTGATTTCGTGCAGCTTCAGGATCGCGTTGACCTGCGCCGTCACGAACTCCGTCGGCGAGTTGTTCAGCGTAAAATTGCCCGGACCCGGCGGCGTCACGCTCTGGCTGACGGAAAGGTCGCCCCCCGTCCCGTGATTGTCCACGTCGAAAAGCCGACCGTTCAGATCCACGACGATCGTCACGGGCGAATTCCCCGGGTTCGAAACCGTGTAATTCCCGTTGTCGTCCGTGTACGTCTGTGCATTGTTGCTCTGGTTCGTGATGTGGGCGTCGCCGATCGGCATAAGCGCCGCAGGATTGTTCCCCTGGTCCGGTTTCAGCCCCGGCGTCGCCTTGCCCTGGACGTTTCCGGATACGTCGATGTGCAGCCGGCCGTCATGCCGGTCGAGGATCGCCCCGTCGCGGGCACCCACGTAGACCAGCCAGTTCTCGTAGGCGTGGATGTCGTCGATCGTCGCCGTCAGCTTCCACGTCAGCGCCGGTTCCCCCGCGCGCGGGTAAATGACCAGCTCCGGCTCCGTGAAAATGTTGAGGTGCGCGTATTCCGCCTGCACGACGCGCGTCGCCTCGAAGGCGTCGATCGTCGGCGTCGTCGAGAACCCGTCGGGGATCTCGAAAAGGTCCGCATTCACCAGCACCACGCCGTTCTCCGCGTTCCGCACCAGCGCCGTGATCCAGCATGTGTCCACCCGCACCCCGTTGTACACGTGCGCGTACGTGAACGCCGTGAACTTCCCGCCCATCACGTCCTGCGAACCGTTCGGCGCCAGCTCCGCGGCCCCGACGCCCCACATTCCTGAGTACCGCGCGATGAACGCATCCGCAGCCTCCCGCGCCGTGGCGCCCGTCGAGAACGCCCGACCCCAGACCTGCATCAACCGGCCTGACGCCTCGTCATGACGCAGATGCGCCTGCGGTTGCTCCTGTGCAAAGGTCGCTTCACTCGTCTGCCGCAGGTCGTTCGCACCGAACGCCGCTGTCGTCAGAAGCGCCGCCGTCGCGCCTACACTCGCCGCCCTCCCCAGCCGATTCCAATTCATCCGATCTTCTCCCCTTGTTCGCCCGGTTGCGCGGGCGTCCCCACGAACGTCGGGCGCCGACAGCCCGATCTCCCCCGGAGGCAGGGGCTATCTTACCACAACGGGCGGGGAAAGTCCCACGAAGTCCGGCTGGATCCGGCCGTGAGCTTTCTTGCAGGAAAGAAGTCGAGGCGACGACACGGTGCAGCGCCGACCCGAATTCGCAGACCGCGCCAATCCGGTCACTGACGATCACGCCGGTTGCAGGACGTCACGGGCGGGCGACGCCGATTCAGGCGAAAACCCGTGCCTCAGCGTGTTCTCACTGATCGTCCGCGGCACGAGCATCGCCTCCACCAGCGACGCATCACCGACCCGGATGCCCGCGCCCCACGCAGCCGGGCCCCCGACCGGGTGACGATCGACCTCGCCGCCCACCGTGGGTCGGTTGATGAAAAGCGCCCCGACCTCGAGGGACTCCCGCGCCAGGGCGATGTTCGCTGGACTCCGCGAATACAATCCGCCGACCAGCGCTCCGCCCTCCGCGTTCACGCGCCGGATCGCTTCGGAGACATCCGCGCATCTCGCCACCTCGAGAACCGGCCCTGCGGCCCGCGCCGCATGACGACCCGCTCCCACGTCCGCCACAACGATCGCCGGAGCAACGTAGCACTCGCCCAGACCGTCCGGCGCATGACCCTCGTAAATCAGGCGCCCCGCGGCCCGCGCGGCGTCGAGTCGCGCTCGGACCGCACCCGCAGCGGCAGCGCTCCTCAGCGGCCCGACGTGCGTCGCAGGATCCTCCGGATTTCCGACTCTCAGGCTCGACAACGCCTCGCTGAGACGCTCGCAGAAGACGTCACAGATTCCGTCAACCACAAAAAGGCGCGTTGCCGCGTCGCGCTTCTGACCGCAATACGCAAGCCCCGACACGACCACCCCGGCCAGCGCCGCATCCAGATCGGCGTCGTCATCCACGAGGATCGGGTTCGGACCCCACGCCTCGCCGATGAACACACGCCGCAGCGACACCGGCGCGCCCTCCCCGAGGCATGCTGCCCGCAACCGCGCGCACACGTCCGCATCGGCAAACGTCGCCACGACGCGCACGTCCGCATGCCTTACCGCATGATCGCGCACCGCGTCGCTGGCCGGCGCCACTACCGCCGCAACCTCCGCAGGAAGCCCACCTCGCCGTCCTACTTCCGCCAGAAGGTTCAACGCGGGCGCCGCCTCCGCCGCCGGCAGCACCAGCACCACGTTCCCTGCCGCCAGCGCCGCCGACATGCCGGCCGCCGCGCACGCCAGCGGAGAACCCGCCCCGCAGAACACCGCGGTCAGTCCTCGCGACGCATAACGAACGACATTGTCCTCGCCCGGAACGCCGCGACGCCGCGGAAACGCGTCAAGACCGGACATGCATGCCGCGTGAAACCGAAGGTAATCCAACGCCTGCGCAACCTCCGCGTCCGCCTCGCGCCACAACATCCCGCAATGAACCACCAGCGCCGCCGCGATGGCATACCGCTCCGCCTCCACGCCGTCCGCCCAGCGCAGCAACCGCGCGCACCGCTCCTCCACCGCCGTCCGCCGCCACGCCTCGCCCCCGCGAGCCAGCCGCGCCGCTTCCAGGTCCACCCGAACCGTGTCCGCCGCGAGGGATGCCGATGCCGCATGAAGATCGCCGTGATCGTCTCCGTCCGCGGAAGACCCCTTGCGGATCCGCGCGAGCGCAGTCCGCATGCGCTCTCGTGCGTCCTCCGTCGAAAACCCGATCCGCGCAGTCTGACGAAACGTTGGCATGTGTCTCTCCAGTTCGTTCGGCGGCGAGGCGTAACTCAGTTTCGGCAGCGACGAACTCCGCGGCCGCCGCACTGCGGGGTCCGCAAGTCGCTCCGCATACCGCGCCCGATCCGCAAACCCCTGCTTCAGAAAGGAATCGTTCGACGTGTTCTCCAGCAGTCGGCGGATCAGGTACGCCATCCCGGGCAGCATGTCCCCGTAAGGCGCGTATACGCGGAGACACCGACCCATCCCGGCCACCGCCGTCTTCAGCGGATCGCCCATCCCGTAAAGCATCTGACACTCGTACCCCTCGATCGGAACGCCAAGATGCTCCGCCCACGCCATCACCGCCGCGATCGTCCGCACGTTGTGGCTCGCAAAGCACGGCCGGATCAGCCCACGCTCCCCCAGCATCGTCCGCGCCATCCGCTCATAACACGCGTCCGACTCCCACTTCTGCGTCCACACCGGCGGCGCCGTATGATTCCGCACCGCCGTGGCGACCTCCGAATCCCAGTACGCCCCTTTCACCAGCCGCACCGCAAAACGAGTCTCCCGGCGCCTCGCGTAATCCAGTATCCGCTTCAGATCCTTCTCGCCGTCCCGCAGGTACGCCTGAACCACGATCCCCACGTCCGGAAAATCCCGGAACTCCGGCTCGCTCATCACGGACTCAAAAAGATCGAACGTCAACGCCCGGTGCTTCGTCGACTCGATGTCGATGTTGACGAACGCCCCGAGTTCCCGGGCGCGCCGCAGCAGCGGCCGAAGCCGTCTTGCCACCGACTCGATCGACGTCTCCGGCGTCCCCGGGTCGAAGTGCGGGTCCATCCCCGTCAGCTTGATCGAAATGTTCACGCGCGGCTGCGGGCCGAACTCCGTCTCATCGAGGATCGCCACGCCCGGCCAGTCTCGCGCAACCGGACACAAACGCTCCAGTGCGTCATGAAACACGCCGACGTAGGCGTCCGCGCGGGCGTCGCTCGTCGTCGACTCGCCCAGCACGTCCAGCGTGAACGTCATCCGCTCCCGCCGAAGACGCTCCAGCGTCGCCCGAACCGACTCCGTGTCATGACCGGTAATGAAGCGGCCCGCCATCATCCGCGCGCCGACCCTCGCGCACGCCCCGATGAGGCGGCTCGTTCGCCCTCCGCTCGCCGCCCCCCGCAGCGCCCACAGCGCCGCCCCGGGGACCGGAGCCCTCGCAGCCACGAGATACTCATGAAGGTGCCGCGAAATCTCGGCGTCGCTCCGCAACACCGGAAGGCAATCCACGAACTGGAACACCGCCGCCTTCAGCCGTGGATCGGCGTCCACCAGCCGCGTCGCCTGCTCCATCCACCACGCCCGCGCCGGGAACGCGGCCTGCGCCGCCGCCGATCGCTCGAAGATCTCCTCGCCGAGCGCCGCGATCCGCCGCTCCACGTTAGTTCCGGTTTCCCTCGCGCTTGTCACTTCCGTCCTCGCTCCGCCCTCCGCGCCGGAAAACTACCGGGCTCGTCCGGCACCGTCCAACGCCCGCTCCCCCGCGACTCAATCACACGCCGTGCCGACAGAAACACCAGGTGACACACCGCCACCGGCTTCCGGAATACCTTCGTCATCGCCCGCGCGTACGACGACACCTGAGGCGCGTACTCCGTCGCGCGCCCCGCAACCGCCTCCGCTGTCAGGCGGTCCGTCTTGTAATCCACCAGTTCGATCACCCCGTCTTCCTCCAGCGCCAGATCGACAATCCCGCGGACAAGCACCCGGTCTTCGGTCGCCGCATCCGCGATCCCGCCGTCCGCAGACGCCGCCGGTCCCAGCTCAATAAACGCCAGCTCCCGGTGCAGGCACACTCCGGGCGACGCAAGACGCGAAGCAAGCGGCGTGCCGAGAAACCACGCCACCGCCTCCACGTCGATCAGGCCCGCGTCTTCATCCGACAGAACCCGTTGCGCAATCAGCTCGGCGATCTGGGGTTCCGGTCCTTCCCGGAGGGCGCGCGGAAACTCCAGATGTTGCAGCAACCGGTGCGTCGCGATCCCGCGCCGGCGCGCAACCTCCGCCCCGGTTCCCGACTCTTCCAGCGACCGCGCCGCCGCCCCCACGACGCGCGTCTCACGCGCATCCGCAGCGTCGTCGAAGGCTCGCTTCAACTCGCTTGCCGCCGTCACCGCCGGAACCGACGAGGCGGCAAGATGCGGATAAAGATAGTCCACGCACGTCAGCACCTCGCGCGTCGCCCCGCCCGGATTAATCGGCTCGTCTTCGGGCAACGGCGCAAGTCCGGCGACCGCCCTGCGGAGGTCCGCAGCACGACCTCCCCGCGCCTCTTCTTCAGGCAATCCCTGGCTGACACCCTCCGAAGTCCACGCGAAAACCCCCGCCACCGCGCCCGCCGGCAACCGCTCTGCCCCCGCGTCCTTCTCCCCCGATCCCCAGAACACCCGGTCCGGTCCGACGCAACGCAACGCCGCGAGAACCCAGTTGATCGGCGCGTCCGCCGTCCGCACTTCCGCAGCCGCGTCGTCGATGTTGACGCGGACCTCGTCGCCGTCGTTTTCAGGCATGACGCGAGGACTGGCCGTCAGGATCAGCCGGTCCTCTGCTCGCGTCATCGCCACGTAAAGAACACGCATCTCCTCCTCGATAAGATGACTCTCCAGCTCGTCACGCACCAGCAGATGCGCCAGGGACGGATACTCGAGGAATCTCTCTCGATCGACGACCCGCAGACCCAGCCCCCGCGCCCTCCCGAAAAGCATCGCCCCCGCCAGATCCTTCCGGTTCAGCGCCGCTCCCAGTCCGGCGACAAAAACCACCGGAAACTGAAGCCCCTTGCTCGCGTGGATCGTCATGATCCGCACCGCGTCCGCGCCGCCCCCGCGCGAGGACGCCGACGCCGGCCGACGCGCCTCATCCTCCAGCAACTCCACGTAACGCAGAAACCGGTGCAGCCCCTGACGATGAAAGGTGGCGAACCGACCGGCGTGATCATGCAGCTTCAGCAGATTCGCGCGGCGCGCCGCGCCGTCCGGCGCGCCGCCGGCCCGCGCCAGGTGTCCCGACCGGTCGTACAACTCCCCGAGCACCTCCGCCAGCGGATGCTCCCGCGCGGACCGACGGAAGTAAACGATCGTCTCGAAGGCCTCTCGAAGTCGGTCGCGCAGCTCGCGGTCGCCCCCTGTCTCCGCATACTGCGCCGCCGCCAGGTGAAACGGAACACCGGGCGATGCGAGTCGGACCTCGACCAGTTCCGTCACGCTCAACGAGGGTCCGAACATTCCGCTCCGCAGCGCCGACGCCAGCGGCACATCCTGGCGAGGGTTGTCCAACACACGCAGCGCCGCGATCACCTCTCGGATCTCCCGCGACTCCAGAAAGTCGCCTCCCGCATCCGCGTACGCCGGGATGCCCCGCCGCGTCAGCATCCGCTCGATCAACCGCGCGTTCACCCGCGCCGCACGGACCAGCACCGCGAAGTCCGCAAAGCCCAGCGGCGCACCGTCGCGCCGCACGGCGCCGCCAGCCGTCAGACGCAGAATCCGCGCCGCGATCAGATGCGCCTCTCGCTCGATCGTCGACCACTGCGAGGGATCCTCTCCCCCGTCTGCCTCAGGCGACTCCGGCGGCTCGTCCTCAAACGCACCCTCGTCCACCGGTTGCCGCGGGATCAGGTGGACCTCGACCGCGGGCGCGCTCCACTCCGGGCGCTCCTCCCGCGCATGACGCAGGTACGCCGCCTCGTCGTAGTCGATCAACCCGCCTCCAGGCCGCCACAACACCTCGAACACGAGGTTTACGAACTCGATCACCTTCGAACTGCTGCGGAAATTGTGCTGCAAAGGAACGACGCAACCGCCGTCGCCGAGCGCCCCCAGCGCCTTGGCCCGCTCCAGAAAGATCGCCGGCTCTGCCAGCCGGAACCGGTAGATGCTCTGCTTCACGTCCCCCACGACGAAAAGGTTCCCCGAAGCCCTGTCTTCGCGGCTCGCCGCCGCGATAATCGCCGCCTGCACCGGATTGATGTCCTGAAACTCATCGACCAGTACATGCCTGAACCGGCGCCGCGCCTCGCGCGCAGCCTCCGTCTCCGCTCCGCCGGACCGCCCCTCGTTTCCGTCGCCGACAAGCACGCGCAGCGCAAGCCGCTCCAGGTCGGCGAAATCGAGCACGTTCTCGATCCGCTTACGCTCCGCATATCCGTTGCGGAACGACTCCACGAGCGCCAGCAGCGTCTTCGCATAAGGCGTCGTACGCTTCAGCCCGTCAAGAAACTCCTCCGTCGTAAAAAGCGCTACCCCTTCCTGCACACGCTTCTTGAACCGCCCGACCACCGCGTCGAAATCGTCGAGCGCCCGGTTGAGCGCCTCATCCTCCGGCGACGGGTCTCGTTTGTTCCGCCGCGCGCCCGGCGGCTTCTGCGGATCGATCGCCGCCAACTCCGCGCGCAACGCCTCAAACAATGCGGAAGCCCCCCTCGCCTCGCGGAAGCCGTCCTCCCCGGCGATCACCGCCAGCCGGTCCGCGCACGCTTCCAACTGACCCGCAAGACCCTGCAACGCCGCGCGAACCTGAAGCACGCGATTGTCTTTGATCGTCGGTTGGCGAAGCACTCGTCGCGCCGCCGAAGCCGACGCCCGCGCCTCCCGTGCCAGCATCGCCGCGGCCTCCGCCAACATGATCTCCGCTCCGCCTGTCAGCCGATGTCGCGCCGCACGGATCCACCCCGGCGGATCGGGCACGCTGTCCAGAAATGCCGCCAGCCGCAGAACGAACTCCGCCGCCGTCCGGTCGTCTCCCAGTCCGTAGTCGTCGATCAGCCGCACAAAACCGAGACCGGCTTCATGTTCAGGATGCGCGGGGTCCGTCGCGGCGCGGTAAAGCGTCTCGAAGCGCTCGTCACGCACTGCCGTCGCGAGAATGTCCGCCTCTTCCTCGGACAGGATCGTCGCGCCTGGGTCGATCCCCGCGTCAAGGAAATGCCGCCGGATCAGGTCGTTGCAGAACGCATGCACCGTCGAAATGTGCGCCAGGTCCGCCAAGACGCACTGCTCCCGAAGTCGCGCATGATCAGGATCAGCCTCGAGACGACTTCTCAGCAGTCCGACGATCCGCGCGCGCATCTCGGCCGCGGCCGCTTCCGTGAACGTCAGTACGAGCAACTGATCCAAGTCGCAACGATGTGGCGCTGGGGCATCGCAGACGAGATAAACGCAGCGCTGAGCGAGGACGGACGTCTTCCCGGAACCCGCCGCCGCACTGACCAGCACCGGAACACCGGTTGTTCGGATGGCGCGAACCTGCTCGGGTGTGGGCTGAATCTGCGGCACGACGCCGGACATTACTTTCGGCGGCGGCGACTGCCAACCCGCTCCGGTCCGCCTCGCCGCCGGATGAACTCGCCTTGCGAACCGCGCCGGACGGGTATAATTCCTCGGTCATGCCTCGCCGAGTCCAGGTCGAGCACACCCACGACGCCCGGCGCCGAGAGCAGCTCTTTGAGCGCTGGCGGTCGCAGATCCTCCGGGAAGGACGCGACCTTCCGACCCTCCGCCGGGTTGAAGCTCAGGCGATGGCGGACCCGGAGGTGCGTGCCGACTCCGAGCTTCAGAACATGCTCATTTCAGCCGCCGCACAACTCCGCGCAGATCTGGTACGACGGACCGAGGTCACCCCGGTCATGAACACCGTAACGGATCCACCCGCGCCGGAGTCTGCGTCCGGCGACGCGGAGCCGCGGGCGTGGACGAGCGAGCGCGTGCATTTCGCCTTCAACCAGTTGCAACACGAGTTTCACGATCATCTTGTCCGTTTTGACGAGCCTCGCGCCCGTGCCGCGCTGGACCGCATCAACGCCCTGCTCGCGGCTCACCCGGCGCAGGTCGACGCGGAGCAGGTGGCGCGCTGGGAGCGCGCCCTCGCCCACCTCGGGGATCGCCGCGCCTCGCTCGAGACCCACGTCGACAAGCTGGAGCAGCGCGCCGTGGAGGCAGCTCGCCGCGGCGATCATGAGACGGCCGCCCGCGCTCTGCGCCGCCTCTCGACGGTGCATGCTCTGCGCCCGGTCATTTTGCCGGACGACCGCTTCCGCACCGTCCGCGACGCGATGATCGCAGCCTCGCAGGACCGCGAGCATCAGCGCGCCGCCCGCGCTCTCATCGACCGGGAACGCGCCGTCGCCGCCGAGATCCGGGCCCTCGCCGACGTCATTCATCGCTTTCACGTCGTCGCCCGCGCCACGCGGCACGACGCCCCTGAGTACCGTGACGCCGAGCGCCGTTATCACGAAGCCGTCGCCCAGGTCCGGTCCCACGACCGGGACTGGTTCGCCGCGCTCATCCTGGAGCTGGTCGACCTGCTCGAGGAGGGTCATCTTCCGCCGCACAAGGGTCAGCAGCAGGTCGATCGCTTCCTCGACAGCGTGCGCGCAGCCCTGCACAACCTCCGCGCCGAAATCCAGAAGATCGAGACGGAGTCGAGACGCTTCTCTCCGTCGCCGGCGCCGCCTGGAACTCGGCACGACTAGAAAGCGCCCTCCCTACGTACCGCGTCCCGCCTCCAGCCGCCGCATCTGACGGCTGGGAAAACCGCCGCCGATCGCCTCGTGGATCCCGCGGGCCGCCGCAACCAGCTTCCGCAGATCCACGCCGGTCGAGATGTTCATGCGCTCGAGCAGGTACACCAGGTCTTCCGTGGCGAGGTTCCCCGCCGCACCCGGGGCATAAGGACATCCCCCGAGCCCGCCCGCCGACGCGTCGAACCGCGTCACCCCCAGCTCCAGCCCCGCCACGACATTCGCCAGCCCCGTCCCGCAGGTGTCATGAAAGTGCAGCGCGATCCGCTCGCGCGGAACGTGCTGGAGAACGTACCCCACCGTAGCAACCACGTCGGTGGGCGCCGCCGTGCCGATCGTGTCGCTGATCGCCACCTCATCCACGCCGAGATCCAGCAGCGCCCGGACCACCTCGAGCACCCGTCGCCGATCCACCGCTCCCTCATAAGGGCAGTCAAAGCACGTAGACACGTATCCCCGGACGCTCACACCGTCTCCCCGCGCCGCCCGCAGGACTGGCTCGAACGCGGACAACGACTCCGCGATCGACATGTTGATGTTCCGCCGAGCGAAGGTCTCCGACGCCGCCGTGAACACCGCGACCCGCCGCACACCGCACGCCGCCGCACGGTCATATCCCCGCAGATTCGGCGCGAGTGCGGAGTACGTGACTCCCGCCCGTGAGGGCAGCCCCCGGCAGACCTCCTCCGCGTCCGCAAGCTGCGGGATCGCCTTCGGATGAACGAACGAGGTCGCCTCGATCTGCGTCAGTCCCGCATCCGCCAGCGCATTAATGAACGCAATCTTCGCGACAGCGGGAACCGGCGCCGGCTCATTCTGCAACCCGTCGCGCGGACCCACCTCGGTGATCGTCACCCGGGCCGGAAGGTTCGTCAGCATGACTCGCTCCAGTCCTCACCGCCCGCATCATCCCGCGCGGTCCGGCGAGGCGTCGCCGCATCCGTGTTATTCCTTCCCCGCACCTTCCCTCGCAGCCGCAGCCTCGCCGAAGCAAAGTAACGCGCCGTCCTCGTTCCCGATCACGAGGCGGTCCCCTCCGATCGCCGGCGAGGCGCTGATGCCCGCACCGGACTCGTACCGCCAGACCTCTCGGCCCGAGCCGACGTCCAGCACGTAGACGTTGCCGTCGCCTGACCCGATGTACACGCGCGTTCCGCAGACGACGGGCGATCCGTCTACGCGGCCCCCGGTCACAACCTCCCAGAGCAGTTTCCCGTCAGCGATCGCCAGCGCCCGCACGCGCTTGTCCCGTCCGCCGACGATCACGGCCTTGTCCGTCACCGCCGCCGATGAAAGAAACGGAAAGGGACGCTCCTTGTCCTCGAACGTCCAGACCGTCCGGCCCGCACTCACATCCACCGCCACCACCTGGTTTCCGTAAGTGCCCGCGTAAGCCCGCCCGTCCGCCACCGCCGCCGACGCCCCCGACATCGACCCAAGACTGACGGTCTGAACAACCTTTCCGTCGCGTGCGGACACGACATGAAGAAACTCATCACAACCGGCGACGAGCACCCGGTCGCCGACGACGCTGGGCGTGCCGTGAACGCGGCCGGCGGTCTGATACTTCCACGCCAGCGACCCGTCCGCGACGCGCAGCGCATAAAGGTGATCGTCGTACGACCCGAAAAAGAGCAACCCGTCGCTTCCCGCAGAACCTCCGGCGTCATTCGCGCCCGCCGCGCCCGATGCACCCACGTTCACCGACGAGATGATCTCGCCATCCGTCTTGTACATCCACTTTTTTTCGCCGCTCGCCGCGTTCACCGCATGCAGTTCCCCGTCGTCGTTGCCGAAGTAGACGACCCCCCGATGCACGGACGGCGACGAGCGGATCGCGTTCGTCGTCGCGTACTTCCACCGCACCGCTGCGTCCGCAAGTGACAAAGCGTAAAGCGCTCCGTCGTCGCACCCGACGTACACGACTCCGTCCACGATCGCCGCCGTCGAGGTGATCGCCTCCGGCGCGCGGAACGTCCAACGCAGACTCAACGTCTCGGGCAATCGGCCCGCGCTCACGCCCGTCAGGTGGACATTCCCTCGAAACGAAGGCCAGTCCGCGGACGCCTGCGGAGATTCGGCACGCAGCGGAAGCTTGTCCGTCCCGACTTGCGCCGCACAGATCAGAATAAGATGGAATGCCGGAAGCATGTTGATCGACCCTTAAGAACATCGCCTTCCGCGCCGCAGAAATCTCGCGTCACAGATGCCACGGCGCCCGCATCGGCTGACGCGCGAGACGGTTCGCCTCTTCATCTCCTTCGAACCCTTGCGACGCCGGGTCGAATTTCAGCGTCCGGCCGAGACGCACCGCGATCACCGCAAGATTCACCAGGGTGCACGAGCGGTGCGCCACGTTGACGTTCCCTCCCGGCTGCTGCCGCGTCCGCACCGCTGTCTCGAAGTTCACCAGCGGCGGCGGATCAGGAAAGGCGGCGAGTTTGTCGAACAACCCCGCGGGCTCCGTGCGGTAGTTGGCGAAGACCTTGCCTTTCGGTCCGGAGATGAAGGGTTGCCCCGCCGCGTCGGGCGCGCCCCACTCTCCGCTCTTGAGGATGATCGTGTCCCCGTCCGCGTAGACGAGTTTGACTTCATCCCAGAGCCCCGCAGCGTCCGGATGCGCCGGCCAGGGCGCCACGGCGCTCGCTTCCACCGGCGACGTGTCATCCTTCCCGAGGATGTACTGCACGGGATCAAGGTAGTGCATCCCCATGTCGCCCAGCCCGCCGCCGTCATAATCCCAGTATCCCCGAAAACTCTGGTGAACCCGGTGAGCGTGATACGGTTTGACCGGCGCCGGCCCCAGCCACATCTCATAATTCAATTCAGCCGGAACCGGTTGCGGCGACAGGTCCGTCCGCCCGCTCCACATCTTCAGCTTCCAGTCAAGCCCGTGGTCGCGCGACACACGCACCGTCAGCGGCTTGCCCAGCAGCCCGCTGTCCACCAGCTTCCGCAGCATCTTCGACGCCCCGAAGGCGTAGTAATTCTCGAACCGGAAGTGCGTGTTCACCTGAAGCACGCGCCCGTAACGCCGCACCGCCTCGCACAGCGCCGCCCCTTCCTCGATCGTCCGGGTCAGCGGTTTCTCGCAAAGCACGTCAAAACCGCATTGCGCCGCGGCGATGGCGATCAGCGCGTGCCAGTGCGGCGGGGTCGCTACGTGGATCGTGTCGATGTCCCGCCGCTCGAGCACCTTGCGCCAGTCGTCGTACGCCTCGCAGCTTCGACCGGCCTTCTTCATCCCCTCCGCAAGGTGCTTCGCGTCCACGTCGCAGACCGCCAGCGTCACCGGCGGCGCGCCCTCCTCGTTCGTCGTGACGTGTCCGGCGATGCCCATCCCGCCGGTTCCGATGACCGCGCGGGTGATGACCTCGCTCGGCGGCGTGTACCCGCGGCCGCCCAGCACGTGCCGCGGCACGATCGTGAACGCGCCGATCGAAGCGCCTGCGGATTGAAGAAACCGGCGACGGGAAACTCTTGCACCCGGCATGTGACGCTATCTCCGCAAAAAGGGCGGCCGTCTCCGAAATACGCTGCATAACCTATCACGGATTGTGCGTCCCGGCGAGCGGAGGCGCGCTGCGGGGGTCCGGCTGCGCCGGTCCCGGGTCGAACGTGTGACGCGGCGCGGTATGATCCCTCTCCGGGACCGGTTCTGTCTTCCGAGGGTGACGCAATGAGCTTCGACGCGCTGGACATTCTCTTTACGGCGCCGCATCCGGATGATCTCGAGATCGGGATGGGCGGCGCGATCGCACGCCTCGTCCGACAGGGTCGCCGCGTCGGCATGATTCATATGACCACCGGCGAACCGACGCCGCGCGGCACGCCGGAAACGCGCACCCGCGAGTCCGCGGAAGCCGCCGCGATTCTCGGCGTCCACGTCTGCCGGACGCTCGCGCTCCCGAACCGCATGTTGATGGACGGTCCCGAGGCGCGCTTCGCCCTCGCCTCCGTCATAAGACAGCACCGCCCGCACATCCTCGTCGTGATGGCGGGGCGCACGCCCGCCGCCTCGCCCGATCACTGGCAGGGACAGCTCATCGGCGAGGCCTCCCGGTTCTACGCCCAACTGACAAAGTGGGACGACCGCTTTGACGGTACGTCCCCGTTCCGCGTGGATCACCTCGTTTACCGCCCGGTCCCGTCCGCCGCGGAGGTGACGCACTGGCCGTCGCGCTTCGTCGTGGACATCACCGAGACGCTCGAGCAGAAGCTCGCGGCGGTCGCCTGCTACCGGTCGCAGTTCGACGCCGAGCGCCTCGATCGCGTGCAGCACTACATCCGCTCGACCGCGGGGTTTGAGGGCGGGATGATCGGCGTCCCTTACGGCGAGTTGTACGCCCTGCCGCGCCCGCTGGCGGTCAGCGACATGATGACGGCGCTCGGAGACTGGAACGTCCCGCCCCCCTGGGGCGCGGAGCGCGCCCCTTGAGCGCAGCGCAGACGTCGGCCCGCGCGACGTCCACCCCGTGTCGTCGCCCGGCGCCGCCTCACGTAACCACCGTCGGCGGTTCCGCCGCACGCGCGTGCTTCATCCGCTGCCTTCGCACCGTCCAGATCACCGGTCCGCTCAACACGTAAATCACGCCGATCAGAAACAGGAACGCGGCCTTGTACGTGAAAAGCAGACCCGCCAGCAGCAGGTACGCAACGACGTGTCCGAAAGGCCGGCGGCCCTTGAAATACGCCTGCACGCGCCGGTAAGGAATCCGGCTGACCATCAGACACCCCGTCCCCAGCAGGAAGACCGGAATCGCGTATACGATCCACCCGCGCCACTCCGGCGGAAGCTGATCGTGCAGAAACAGGAACGTGACCATCATGGCCGCGGCGCCCGGACTGGGCAGCCCGCGGAACGTGCGGTAGTCGAAGTCCTCGCGGTCGTGTTCGACATTGTACCGCGCGAGGCGCAGCGCGGCGAACGCGGCGTAAAGCGCGGCGCTGATCCACGCCAGCTTCCCCCAGAAATCCGCGCTGATCGGCGACACCAGCGTGACGCCCCGCAGCTCCGCCATCATGTACGCGATCATCAGCATCGCCGGCGCCACGCCGCACGTCACCACGTCCGCCAGGGAATCAAGCTGTCCGCCGAAATCCGTCGTGCTCCGCGTCACCCGTGCCGCCAGCCCGTCCAGTCCGTCGCAGATCATCCCCAGCACGATCATGAACGCCCCGATCGACAACCACGTCGGCAGGAACCGCTCGATCCACGCCCGCTTCAGCGTCACCACGTCCGTCGACGCCGTGCCCGCCCCGAGGTCCAGCATCGCGTGCAGCGCGAAGTAGATCGCCGCAAACCCGCACAGGAGATTACCCAGCGTGAAAAGCGTCGGAAGGACCGACAACGATTTCAGCCGCCTTCGCCGCGGGCGCAGCACGCCGCCGGACGGCGCCCGCAGCGGCGCGTCCGTCGGCGCCAGTGCAGCGGGCGTGCGCCCAGGACGAGACTCTCGACCTTCCGGAGCTTGCATGACGATTCCTTTCAACGAACCCCGTCGCCGTCGCTGTTGTCGCTGACATCATCGCGCCTCAGGACGCCCCCCTGAAGCCCCCGGCGACGCCCCGATCACGACGACGCCCCGGGATCGTCCGGACCTTGCGCGGATTCCGCCGGGTTCGCCGGATGCATCGCGGACAACGCCGCGACGACGATCGTTCCCGCAAGAATGTCGCCGAGACGCTGGCGGTTGACGGTCATGATCGTCAGCAGCAGCGCGGGCGCGAAAATCACGTCGACCACGCGAAGCGCGTTACGAACCACCGCCGGACCCGGACCACACCGGCTTCCGTCCACCCGCACCACCCGAAGCCCCAGCAATCGCTTGCCCGGCGTTGCCCCGGAACCCGCCTCGAACGCCGCCGCGTAAACGCAGTACGCCGCGACGCAAGCCGCCACCGTCCCGAATAACTCCACCGGCAAAGGCCGCGCCGACCCCAGCACGTCAATCAACTCGGGCAACGCAACACCCGCCTCAGGAAATTCGAGCAAGGCGTACGCCAGCACCGCGTTCACCGGCGCCAGCAACGCCGCGTCGATCAGAAACGCCGCGAGTCTCGCTGAAGCCGGCGCCAGCGTCGTCCCGGGGGCCGGCGTCGCGGGCGCGAGCACCGCGCCGCGCCGCGCATAAAGAATGATCATCATCAGTGCGGGGAACACGATCAGCCCCAGCACGCGCGTCAGCTCCGCCCGCCACCCCGGCGAGCGACCCGGTTCAAACGCACGCACGCGCTGCGTTCCGGCCGCCGCCTTTCCGGTTGCGATGTCCCAGGCAACCGCGTGCAAGGCGCCCGCGGTGCCCGCGTATACACCCAACACGTGGGAGTCGCTGAGCGCCACGCCTCCCAGCACCGCCTCCTCGGTCAGCCTGGGCGGCTGAAGATCAACTCGCTGCCCCCACCCTTCCCCTGAGTTCGTCAGTATGAACAATTCCGGAACCGCGCCCTCGTTGCGCTCCGAACACAGCAGGACGCGACGATCCGCCTCAAATCGCGCGGACCGGATCTCACACGGGACGGGAGCTTCCGCCACGTCGTTCACGCTCCACGCGTCACTGCCGGGGGCGCCGCTTAAGGTCTCAACCAGCGCGCCTCGCTCCCCTTTCCGGAAGTAGACCGCGCACCTTCCGTCGCGCATCGCCAACGCCTCGAGCCGGTCCTCCGGACCGATGTCCGGCGGCAGGACTCGGTCGATCTCCCACCCGCGGAACGCATAACGCAGCAGCACAAACCGATCGGACATATGTTCGATCAACCCACCGTCGTCCGTGACGCCGCCGCGACCGTCTTCCCCCGCTTCGACAAGAGATCGTTCCGCCTCCGCGCGCACCATTGCGTACACGGTGTCCTGCACGCGATCCGACGCCAGCAACAGCGGCGGCGCGCCGCCCCCGATCCGGCGCTGCGGCGCTGGCGGTTGCGGAATCAGCCGCGCTGCGCCGTTTCTGGCGAACCCGGCCGCACGCTCCACCGCAAGTAACGCATGACTCCCGTCATCAAAAATGACGTGCAGCCGGTCGCCGACGGCGGCTGCAACCGCAATCCGACCCTGCATCGGCGTCACGTTGTAAGGTTCGACTCCCCCCCAGCCGCCCGCGTGAACCGGCGCGACCCCGAACCGCAGCGACGCCCCCCCCTCGTCCTTCACGTCGGTCTGCGCAAGCCAGATCGTGCTCCCGTCGAAAAAAACTTGGATTTTTCTTTCACGGGGCTGGGCTTCCGCGACTCCGCCAGCAACACAAAAGGCAACAACGACGGGCATTACGGAAAAACCGCGCATCCCCGTCGGCGCGGACATGCGCGGAGTTCGACTCTTTAAGGGTTTGCTGCAACCCCGCCCTGACGTCGGCGGGATTCCTGCGGGGACAACAGCGTCATACCAGCGGCCGCTCAGACTTGTCATTGATCAGTCAACTCCGCACGAATCCGAGCAAACCTGCCGCCGCTGCGATCGATCACACTGCCTTGCCGCCGCGCCCCTCGAACCGCAAAGGAACCGCCGCCCAGCCGACCTTGCAGATTGGCCCCCGGGGCGCCTCACGGATCAGATCTCGGATCCGGGGGGAGTTCTGTGACCGTGATATACATCGAGACTCCCGAACCCGCTACCTGAGGCGTCACCGATCAGGTTTCGACTCTGCTGCGATGAAAGCAGCGCCAATTCACTCAAATCGGGAGAGAACGACTCATCTGATTGCGTCAAAAGGCGCACTCCTAGGAGCTTCCATCTCGAACCGTCCGCACTGCGTGCCTCATTGATAGACCGTGCATCAGCTACTTGGGTGCCTCTGGCGCGGCTGGGATCTCGTTTCTTGGGGACCACCCCTCATTTTTACCGGTTGGCACGGCTAGTGCCCTTCGCCGAGTCAACGAGTCGGTTTTCTGATGACGGCTGGGTTTGTTCCGGAGTCGTTACGGCGAGCAAGGTCTCCCGACGTGAATTCAGTCAAATACGCGAACGCATGTATCAAAGAGCCAAGCTCAACTCGAAGCGCGCAGACACGGAAGCTGAGCACTGGCCGCGTGCTTCGGAACCCGAAGCATCGCATGCACGTTCCCCCTCGAGTTGCCCGAACGAGAACCGGCCCCGACCGGAACCCGTCCCGAGGAGCGCAGTGGACGGCTCGCTGCGCCGTTATACTCAGGCGATGGATGCAGCTTTACTGGAAGAGATGAAGCAGTATATCGGTTTCGGACCGAGCGACGAGCGAAACCTCAAAAGGCTCGCCCCGCTTGCGACGCCGCTTATTCCGGCCGTGGTCCAGCGTTTTTACGACGAGTTGATGCGTCATGACAGCGCTCGGGCGGTGTTCGCCGGCGGTTTGCCGCAGATCGAGCGGCTTAAGGTTCAACTTGCCGGCTGGATGAGAGAACTCTTCGAGGGACCTTACGATCTGAAGTACGTCGAGAAACGCCTTCAGGTCGGCGTAACACACGTCCGGGTTCAATTGCCGCAGCGTTACATGTTCCTCGGGATGGAGCTGATTCGTCACGAACTGACCACGCGGCTTCTAGCCGCCAGCGGTGCGGAGGTGGCGCCGTTGCTGGATTCACTGACGCGCCTGCTGATGCTGGATCTGGCGATCATGCTGGAGAGCTACGTCCGCAGCCACCTGGACCGTGTGCGTCAGTTGGAGCGGGCGACGATGGAGGATCGCCTCGACCGGGCGGAGAAGCTCGCGGAGCTGGGCCAGCTCGCCGCGTCGCTCGCCCACGAGATCAAAAATCCGCTCGCCGGCATCAGCGGCGCGATCCAGGTCATCGGCGATCACATGCCGGAGAACGATCCGCATCGTCCGATCGTGGTCGAGATCCTCCGCCAGATCGATCGACTCGACTCGACGGTGAAAGACCTGCTCCAGTACGCCCGGCCTCGCCCGCTGCACCTGAGGGAAGTGTCGCTGGGCGCGGTGGTGAACCGCGTGATGACGCTCGTGCGCGAGGAGCCGGCAATCAGCGGGCGGCGCCTCACCTTCCGGGCGCCGGATCATGACGTCAACATCGTGGCGGACGACGGGCAGATTGAGCAGGTGGTGCTCAACCTGGTGCTCAATGCGGCGCATGCTTCGCGCAACGGGCAGACGATCGCCCTGCACATTGATGAGGACTCGGAACGCGTCCGTCTCCGCGTCGAGGACCAGGGCAAGGGCATGACCGCGGATGTGCTCGCCCGCGCGCTGGAGCCTTTCTTCACCACCAAGGCCCGCGGAACCGGACTGGGACTGTCAATCTGCCGCCGCATCGTCGAGGAACACGGAGGAGAGTTACGTCTGCACAGCGAGGCCGGGCGGGGCACGACGGCCGTCGTCGAACTGCCGCGTCGCGGACCCGCAGGAAATCGAGGACAACATGAACGTTCGCATCCTCATCATTGAAGATGAACAACTGATCCGCTGGTCGCTGCGCCAGAAGTTCGAGTCGCTGGGCTACCAGGTGACCGAGGCGCAGTCCGGGACCGAGGCGCTGGAGGCCCTTAACGGCGGCGTCTACGACCTGATCATGCTGGATTACCGGCTTCCCGACATGACGGGACTGGACGTCCTGTCGCATGTCCGGGAGCACGACAGCGACGTCGTCGTCATCATGATGACCGCGTTCTCGACGATCGAAAGCGCGGTCGATGCGATGAAGCTCGGCGCGTACGACTACATCACCAAGCCGTTCGACATGGACCAGCTTCTGCGGACCGTCCAGAAGGCCCTGGAAACGACGAAGCTGCGCCGCGAGGTGCGTCACTACCGCGAGCACATCGAGAACGAGTACGATGTCTCTCGCATCGTCGGCGAACACGCCTGCATGAAGGAGCTTTTCGACATCATCCGGCGCGTCGCGGAGAGCAACGCCTCGACCGTCTTCTTGCGCGGCGAGAGCGGAACCGGAAAGGATCTCGTCGCCCGCGTCATTCATTACAACTCGGACCGCGCCCCGCGCCCCTTCATGAACATCACCTGCACCGCCCTGTCGGAGACGCTGCTGGAAAGCGAGCTTTTCGGTCACGAACGCGGCGCATTCACCGACGCCAAGGCGCAGAAGAAGGGCCTTTTCGAGATGGCCGACGGCGGGACGATCTTCCTTGACGAAGTTGGTGACATGCCGCCCGGGCTTCAGGCCAAGCTCCTGCGCTTCCTCGAAGAACGCCGCTTTCGCCGCGTCGGCGGCACGACCGAGATATCCGTGGATGTCCGGGTCATCGCCGCCACCAACCGTGACATCGAGAAGGCGATCGCGGACGGGCAATTCCGCGAGGATCTCTTCTACCGCCTGAACGTCATCTCGATCCTGCTGCCGCCGTTGCGCGAACGCGGCGACGACATCCGCATCCTCGCCCAGCACCTGACCGCCCGTTTCGCCAGGGAATTCCGCAAAAACATCCACCAGATCGATGAGACGGCTTTCCGGAAGCTCTGCGGGTATGCCTGGCCCGGCAACGTCCGCGAGCTGCGCAATGTCATCGAGCGGGCCGTTCTGCTCGCCCGAGGGGACACGCTGACGGGCGACGACATCGTAGTCGGCGGCGGCGGACGCCCGTCGTCGTCGACCTCCCGCACGACGTTCTCCCTCCCGCCCGAAGGGATCAACTTGAAGATGCTCGAAGGAGAGTTGATCCGGCAGGCGATGGAGCGCAGCGGAAACAATCAGACGCAGGCCGCAAGGTTGCTCGGGCTGCGGCGCGACGCGTTTCGCTACCGGCTGGAGAAGTTCGGGATGCTGAAGTAATCTTTCGGGGGATGTTTCCCGGGCGCATCCGCCCGTCCGTATTCTCAGGAAGGTCGTCGTGACGGTTCAGGATGGTTTTGTGATCGCGGCCGTCGCCGCCGCAGCCCTTTACCTCGGCTGTCGCGCGGTTCGCACACTGCAAGGACGAGGTTGTGGCTGCGCCGACGGCGACTGCAGCAAAACGAAATCCTCGCAGCGCGCCGGGCCCGCTGAATCCGGAACGCGCATCTCCCTGCCCGTGATCAAGCTGAAGTAAGCGCTTACCGCCGACGCCGGGGGCTCATCCAGGGCAGCGCCGCGAACATCGTCAGCGCCGCGGGGATCGACGCCCCGCCGAACGCGCCGCAAGACTGCTGGGCGCCCACCGATCCTGCCGCGCCCGAGTTGTACAACGGCCGCATGACTTCCTCGATCACCGGGTCCGCAAAAGTCACCGGTCCGTCCACCGCGGTCACGTCCACGACATCCACGGCGGTGCCGACGATCGCACCGGGCGCGGGGCGTGCGGCGTCATCGGCAAAGGCGGAAACGCTGACAACACTGAGAACCGCTGCAACCGCGATCATCGAGGCCCGACCTGTCGTACCCGCCCGCTTTTGATGACGCATGACTTTCCCCCGCGAATGCACCCGTCCCCCCGCCGCAAGACGTCCGACCGTCCCGCCGATGTACGAATCCTAGGGCGGATCAGGCGGACTGTCGAGAGAAGCCCGAGAATATCTCCGCCCACGGCCCGCAGTTCACGGACGCACGCCCTTCCGGTCCGGGCCTCCGGAGAATACCGGAATCCCTCACATTATCGAGCCGCAGACGCCGGCGCCGGGCTAACCTGCCACCCAGCTTGCGATCCTTTGAACGCCCTCGAGCACGTTCGGGCAATGCTGTGACAGGAAGTCCGGCGGAAGCTCCTGATCCAGCGGGATCGTCTCGCCCGCCGCCAGCGCCTGACTGCCGTCGAAATCGACGTAGGAAAGCCGCGCCGTCATGTCCTCCGCCGGCCGCCCGAAATCCGATCCCGGAAGCACGGCAGCGCCCGTCTCGTCCAGCAGTCGCCCCGCCAGATCCGCGCCCGTCAGCACGCCGCGCCGGGCAAGCCGGTCCGCCAGCGGAGAGAAATCCGGAAACAGGTAGAACGCGCCGACCGGAGGCACCACCCGGGCGCCGCCTTCCTGCAACGTCCGCACGCAGGACGCGCCCAGCGCCGACAGGATCCGCCGCACCTGCCACAGATATCGCTCGATCTCCACGCCGCAGCGGAACGCCTCCACCGCCGCGTGCTGGATCGGCGCCGAAACCGAGGTGTACGTCTCGCTGGCGACCGCGGACATCGCGTCCAGCAACCAGCTCAAATCCGGCGGAAACGTGAACGTCCCCAGCCGCCAGCCCCCCGCACCGCACCACTTCGACAGTCCTGAACTGATGATCGTTCGTTCCGGGCAGAACCGCGCGATCGAGACGTGCTCGCTCCTGAAGTGCAGTTGTCCGTAAATTTCGTCCGACAGCACGATGAGGTTGTACCGCCTGGCGACCTCAGCCAGGTCGCGCAGCTCGTCCACCGTGTAACTGTGTCCCGTCGGGTTCATCGGGTAATTCAGGACGAGCAGCCGCGGCCGCCCGTCGTCGTTGGCTCCGACCAGCACCCACATCAGGTTTTCCGGCGTGATCTTCCAGCCGCCCTCGAAAGTCGTCGGAATCAGCGTGACGCGCCGCCCGATGATCTGCGCCTGAGGCAGGTACGACACCCAGCACGGCGTGCGCAGGATGATCTCTCCGTAATACACGAGCTGCAGCAGGAACATCAGCTCCTTCGACCCCGGGCTGATCAGCACGTGCTCCGCCTGCGCCGGCACGCCTTCCTTCCGACGGTGAAACTCGGCGACGGCTTCGCGCAGGGCCGGCAGCCCCTTCACCGGAAGATAGTCCTTCTCGTGCGCAGCGCGGCGCAGCGCTTCAACGACCGGCGTCGGCACGGGAAAGGGCGACTGTCCCAGTCCGAAGTCGTAAATGCGCCGCCCCTGCGCGCGCAGCGCGCGACAGCGCTCCTTGATCGCCAGCGTCGCGGACGGCCCCATCCCGCGCACGTTGAGGTTGAGGCTGACGAAGCGGCCGTCGAGGCGCTGCGACGATCGCGTTGTTGAAGCGTCCACGGCGAAGATGCTCCTCCCGACCGACCCGCCGACCGAAATCGCCTTATTCCGGACCCTCGAGAATCTCGTCCGGGGCGGACATGGCGAACGCCGGCGCAAGCTGCCCTGACACGTCCGTCGGCTCGAGCTGGTCCAGCCAGTACGCCTCGTCGTTGCGGTGGTAGATCATGAACCGCCCCCGCATCGCGGGATCCTTCGCCCGATGATACCGCAGATAAATGTAACGGTCATCGACGGCCTGAATCTCCACCTTCCCCGTCTCGTGCGACATCACGTACCGCGCCCGGCTCGCCAGACCGGACCCTCGACGCATCGCGCCTCGAAAGATATGCCAACCCCGGACGATCGGCACCTCGTAAGGCTCGTTACCCGCGGTCGGCCGACCCTGAAAAAGGTAATACGGCGGACATCCGATGAACGACAGCTCCCGGTACATCGTCCCGAGCACCTCCTCATCGTCGTTGATCCCCGCGATCAGGGGACACTGGTTCACGCAGATCACACCGCACCGGAGGAATGCGTCAAGCCCCTCCACCGCCGCGTCCGTCAGCTCGCGCGGGTGATCGAAGTGCGCCATCAGGTAGATGCGCTTGCGCGGCGTCGAATTCCGCCGCAGCACCTCCTGAAGCTCCGCGTCGCGCGTCAGACGCCACGGGTCGAACGCGGGCATCTTCGACCCGATCCGGATGATGCGCACGTGATCGATCGCCCGCAGTTCCTCGATGATTTCGCGCAGGCGCCGCGTGCTCATCAGCAGCGGGTCTCCGCCGGTCAGCAGGACGTTGGTCACTTCCGGGTGCTCCCGGATGTAATTCAGTCCGGCCGAGACGTCGTTGGACACCTCGTCGTTGCCGTCCATGAAAAGGCGCTTCCGGAAGCAGTACCGGCAGTACGCGCCGCAAACCTCGTTGCACAGGAGCAGAACCGTGTGCGTGTACTTGTGCTGCACGCCGTGTGCGACCGTGACCGCGGCCTCGTTGCTGGCGTCCAGCTTCCCCCAGTCCTTCAACTCCTCCTCTCGAGGAATGATGAGCTGGCGGATCGGATCATTCGGATCGCTCCAGTCAATCAGCCCGAGGTAGTAATCGTTGGCTCGGAAGACGTAGCGGTCGACCACGGCTTTGAGACGATCCTTCTGCGCAGCCGTGAGATGCGGAACCGCTTCGATCTCCCGGATGTACTTCACCTTGCGCGACGACGACGGGGCGGCTTGAGGCAATTGCAACGTGGACATGTTCACACTCCTTCTTTGCAGGTTGGCGGGAACGCGGCCCCCGCCGGTGGTTCATGTGCGACGCTCCTTCAGGATGGATGAATGTGCGGCGCGGACGCGCTGACGTCCGGAAGCCCGTCCGGCGCCCACATCGGCGCCGTCTGCGGCGCGCGAACTCGTGAACGAGGACGGCCGGTTCGTCTGCGGCGCGATGCCGCAGAGGTTGGGTCCGGTTCCGTCGCCGCGCTACGATCGCAGGACAGGAGGAGTCGGCGCAGAAGTTCCGTCAGGACGCTGCGATCTTCAACCGGAAGCGCCTCGCTGAACCGGGCGGCTTGCGCCACGCGTGGCCCCAGCGCCGCGTCGATGCAGGTCCGCCCCGCCTCGGTCAGCCGGATGCGCAACCCGCGACGGTCCGAAGGATCCGGTTCGCGACGCACCAGCCCGGCTTCTTCGAGACGGTCCAGCCGGTGCGTCATCGCGCCGCAACTGAGCGTGGACACTCGACAGAGTTCCGACGGAGACAACACGTACTCCGGTCCGGCTCGGCGAAGCGCGGACAGGACGTCATATTGCCACAATTGTAGTCCGAACGGCGCGAGCGCTTCGTTTGATCTATCTTCCAGGTGTTTCGCCAGAGCGAGGATTCGGTTGACCAGCCCGAGCGGTTCGATGTTTACATCAGGGCGCTCCCGCCGCCACTGTCCAAGAATGAGGTCCACCCGGTCCGACATGTCTTCTATTATAACATCAAAAATATTGATGTCAAACATTTACATATAAAAATTTAAGGGTTGGCCGTCAAGCGGCGCGGGATTTGCTCCCTGTCCAGCGGTTTTTTCTCGCCAAGACGGTTCTGGACGCGCAGAATGAAATGAAATGAGAGGATCGTCGGTGCGTTGCCGGCGGACAGGGATCATTCCGAGGGAGGACGACGATGGTGCGATTTCGGAACGTTCTGCTGCCGACCGATTTCTCGGACCTTGCGCGCAATGCGGCGCCTTTCGCCCGCTCCGTCGCCGAGACCTACGGCGCCACGCTTCATGTCCTGCACGTCATGTCTCCGGAGGTGCAGCCCTTTCCCGCCCCTGACATCGGGATGGGCGTCCTGGCGCTGCCCCCGGACGAGGAGCAGGCGAAGCGCTTTCTGGAAACCTTTGTGCGCGACGCCGTCGGTCCGACCCCGTCGCGCGTCGTGACGGATGCGCGGATCGGCGCGCCGGTCGCCGAGATCACGCGCTACGCCTGCGACCATCAGGTTGATCTGATCGTCATCGGCACGCACGCGCGCGGGCTGGTCACGCGCATTTTTCTCGGATCCGTCAGCAAGGCCGTGATGGAGCACGCGCCGTGCGCCGTTCTGATGGTGCCGCTGCGGGCGAAGGAGGAGGCGTAAGGCGCGGATCCCGGCGCTCCGGTCCGTCACTCATGCGCCACGGAAACCGACAACGCAGAGGCTTCGCGCCGCGCGCTAGGGCGCGGCGGCGGTCAGCCGCTCGATCACGTCAAGGATCTCGCGCGGATCGGGACGATCCTGAATCCGCTGCGCGATGCGGCGCCAGAGCACTTCGCCTTCGCGCCCGATCAGAAACATCGCGGGGACGGTCGTGTCGCCGCCGTGAGGATTCCCGCCCGCATGCAGCAATCCGAACTGCCGGACCACGGCCGCATCCACGTCACTGAGGATGTCGAAGGGAAGGTCAAGGCGCTCGACGACGTCGCGTGATTCCGACGGGGCGTCGACGGACACCGCGATCACCTGCCCGCCTTGCGCCTCCAGCCTGCGATGAACGTCTCCGAGCCCGCGGAGCTCCGAAAGACAGGTGATTCACCAGTGCCCGCGGTAGAACACCAGCAACGTCGTCCCGCGTTGATAGAGGGACGCAAGGTTGACCGGCTGACCGCTTTGATCCGGAAGCGTGAACGCCGGGACACGCGCCCCGACCTCCGGTGCGCCGGCAGGCGGGGGGAGCTTCGCGGCGAAAAAGAACATGCCCGCACCGAGCAGGAGGAACCCGCCTGTGCCGATCGCCGCGCCTTTCGCCCGTCGGCGACGGTCCGTCTTCAGCGTCATCAGGCTGACGACGGTTCCCGCGATCATCAGCGCGAAAGATTGCAGCGCGGTGGACCGAAGCCGCGGGACATCCAGCCAGATCAGGTACGCCGGGATCGACAAAAGCGCGAGCACCGGTCCGATCAGGTAGGCCTTCGACGGCCGCTGTGCGACTCGTTCCTCCTGCGTTGGATTGACCGTTTCCGTCGTCGACATGCCTCGCACCTTGCTTGCGCGCCCCACGACGAACGCGACATCGCCGGTCCCCGCTTACGATCCGGAAGGCATTGAGTCTTTTCGGAGGCGTTCAAGTCGGTCCGCCACCGGCCAATGTTTGCCCTCCGCGGCGCGGATGTCAACGAGGTCGGATTCCTTCGCCGCCGTCGCCTCCGACGTCGCGGAAGGCGCGGCGATCCCGTTTCCGCCGGGCGTCGCGGCATGAACGCCGCGCGGGAACCGGACCCTGAACTGCGTGCGCCCGACCTCGATCACGTCATCCTGGTGAAGATGCGCGAACCGCCGGGGTTCGCCGTTGATGCGCAGCGGGACGGACGCGAGCACGTCGGCGATGACCGCGCGATCATGATGCTTGAAGAGAATCGCGTGAACGCGGGATACCTCCTCGTCCTCGATCGCGATATCGCAACCCGACCGCCGACCGATCAGACACACGTCGCGCGCCGGCTGAAACAGGCGCCGCGTCCCGAGATGTTCCAGCGTCGGATCCCCCGGCGAGGCGTCCAGGTCGATCTCCGCTTCGGGCGCCTCCGCGTCGGGCGGCGCGATCTCGACGCGGAATTCCCACGGCCCCAGTGTCAGCACGCTCCCGTCCAGCACTTCATCGACACGGAGCGGAAGATCGTTATGCCGCGTCCCGCGCAACGTCGCCAGATCGCACGCCAGCCAGCGCGAACCGGTATGCACCAACGCCAGGTGGACCGGCGCCACGGCGGGGTGCTGAAGATTGATCTTGCACCCTGGTCTCGAACCCACCAGCGTCACGATCCGTCGACACGGGATGCGGCGTCCCAGCCCCTCGCCCCGGGTGATCCGAAGCGCGGGCGAGAAGCGCCCCCCCGCCACAACCGGGTAATCCGTGCTTGAGGATTGTTCAGGTTGGCCTTTCAACACGCACCCATCCGAGACGACCGCCGGGGTGGTTCCAGAGCACCCGGAAAGCTCCCGCGTTCCGCCACGGCTTGCGGCCCCTTGCTTCGATGCAACGCGACCTCTTTCGGCGTCAGTTCCCCGGCCGGCGACCGGGAAGCCGCCGACCGTAACAACCGTCTCCAGCACGGGGAGTCCAACAAGTATAGCGGTCCGTGAAGGGCAGCTTCCACGATCAACCCGACACATGTCCAGCGTGGCTTGGTTAAATCCGCGCAAGGTTTCAAAACGAGACTCGCCCCGGATTATGTGACGTTCCCAGTTAACCGGAGCGATCACGCAAAGGGCGATGCCCCGCGGTCGGTCACGGCTCGGAGAGTCCCTCACGGATCGCGAAGCGGGCCAACTCGACGCGGTCGTGGATGTCGAGCTTGTCCATCAGGTTGCAGGTGTGTTTGTCCACCGTCTTGATGCTGAGGTTCATGAGCTGGGCGATTTCTTTTTTCGACAGCCCGCGGGCGATGTAGCGCACCACCTCGATCTCCCGCGGCGTCAGTTGCGACGCCCGGGTTTGCGGGCGCGACGCCAGGCTCAGACCGGAGGATCCCTGCACGATCCGCTCGCGGATCGCGTCGGAGAAGTACGAGAGGTTGTTCGCCACGTTGCGCACCGCGCTGATGATCGTGTCCGCCGGCTCCGTCTTGGTGATGTAGCCGAGCGCGCCGACCGCCAGCGCCTGCTCGATGTAGTGATCGTGCGTGAACGCGCTGAGGAAGAGGATTCGTGTGTTCGGCCTTGAGGCGAGCATGCGCCGGGCGGCGTCGAAGCAGATCAGACCGGGCATGTCGATGTCCATCACCACCACGTCCGGGGAATGCGCCAGCACAAGATCGAACGCTTCATCGGCGCGCCCGGCGGTGGCGACCACCTTGATGTCGGGCTCTCGCTGGAGGCGCTCCGCCAGCATTGATTTCACCAGCGTGTGATCGTCGGCGACGAGGACGCGAATCGGATTCATCGGGGTCGGTCTCCTTGGTTTCCCGCCCGGATCGCGCGGCGAACGGCGCCGACGAATTCGCCCATCGTGAACGGTCGATCCAGCGGATACTCGTTCGGTTGCGGCGGCCGGACTCCCTCCGTCCCCGGATCTCTCAGCAGGATCACCGGGCAGGGACCGCCGATGCGCCTGAGCTCCTCGTGCGAGGGGCGCGACGCGCTCCCGTGACCCGGGTCAATCACGATCAGATCATACGACCGCCCCGCCCCGCCGCAAACCGCCGCGGCCTCCTGCATCCCGTCCACCTGCGTCACACGGCATCCGGCGCTGACCAGCGTCTCCGCCATCACCGCCCGATGTTGACGGTCCGGGCAAAGCAGCAGCACGCTCGCCCGCAGAGACTCCGTCGCCCGCGCTCCGTTGATCTCGTTGGCGGGTTCCGCCACCGGTTTCCACGCCGGCAGCAGGATCAGGAAACGCGTCCCCCGCCCCGGTTCGGACTCGACGTCGATCCACCCGCCGTGGTCCAGAATGACGCCTTGCGCCATCGGAAGCCCCAGCCCCGTGCCCTGACCGCGCGGTTTGGTCGTGAAGAACGGATCGAACACCTGACGCCGCACGTCTTCGCTCATCCCGTGACCGGTGTCCTCGACGGTCAGCAGGATCGCGTCATCCTCGACCTCGCGGGCGCGCAGCGCCGCCGGTCGCGGCGTCACGGCGGACATCTCCGCCACGGAGAACGTCAGCGTTCCGCCGCCGGGCATCGCATCGCGGGCGTTGACCGCGAGGTTCATCAGCACCTGTTGCATCTGGGTCGCATCCCCGTGAACCCAGAGGCTGCGCCCTTCGGGCCGATTCGCCCGGATCTCGATCGACGCCGGAAGGATATGCCGGAAAAGCCGCGCGCTTTCGTCGACGAGGTGGACGACGTCCACCGGCGCGTACATCGCCTCGCCGCGCCGGCTGAACCGCAGCAACGATCGCGTCAGATCCACGCCGTTCTGGCACGCCTGCGCGATGCCCGACAGGGCGTTCTCGACCGGACTTCCCGCAGGCGCGTGCATCCGGGCGAGCTGAAGATAACCCTGGATCGCCGTCAGCAGGTTGTTGAAATCGTGGGCGATCCCCGTGGCGAGCTGGCCGACGGCCTCCATCTTCTGCGCTTCGCGCAGTTGCGCCTTCAGCAACCGCTGCTGCCGCCGCTCGGCGCGCATCCGCAGCGACTGCTCGACCGCCGGACCGAGGCGCGCCAGGTTGGATTTCAGGACGTAGTTGTCGGCGCCGCGCTTCAGGCAGTTGACCGCCGACTCCTCGTCGATCGTCCCCGTCACAATGATGAAGGGAATCTCAGGTCGGTGAGCCCGCACGACCTTCAGCGCGTCCATCGCGCTGAAGCGCGGCAGCGTGTAATCCGAAAGGACCACGTCCCAGTCCGTCCCGCCCAGTGCCTCGCGCAACGAAGCCTCCTGATCGACGACCCGATGATTCACGGTGAACCCGGAGCGCCGCAGCTCGCGCAGACACAGGTCCACGTCGCTGGCGTTGTCTTCGACAATGACAACCTTGACGGGTCCGGCCAAGATGACCTCCCCGCCCACCTCACAGGCGGGCGCAAGCGTCCAACCCCCGGTTCGCAATTCCGACGCGCGCCACGATCACGACGTCGGCGGTTCGTTCAGAAGCATCCAGTACATCCCGAGCTGCCGCACGACTTCCGCGAAGGCGTCGAACTCGACCGGTTTGCAGAGGTAACTGTTGACCCCGAGGGCGTAAGCCTCCCGGATGTCGGGGATCTGGCGCGACGACGTCAGCATCACCACCGGGATCGTGCGCGTCCGTTCGTCGGATCGAATCCGCCGCAACACGTCCAATCCGCTGATCTTCGGAAGCTTCAAGTCCAGCAGAATGAACCTCGGAACGTCCACCGGCTGGCTACGATCCTCGGGCAGCAGGTATTCGACGACCTCCGCCCCGTCGCGAAACACCCGGATGCGGTTCGCCAGTTGATGATCCCGGAACACGCGGAGCGTCAGGTCCACGTCGTTCGGATCGTCCTCAACGAGCAGAATCTCCGTCGGCAGGCTCATTCCTGTTCTCTGGGAGGTGGAAGGAGAAAGTCGCCCCCTGATCGAGTCGTCCCTCAGCGGCGACTTCGCCGCCGTGCTTCTGAACGATGCGCCGGACCAGCGCCAACCCCACGCCGGTTCCGGGGAAGTCCTCTTCCCGATGCAGCCGCTGGAACACGCCGAAAAGCTTGTCCGCGTACCGCGGGTCGAAGCCTACACCGTTGTCCGACACAGCGTACCAGTGTTCGACGCCCCTGTCGAATGCGGTGACTCGCACCTCCGGCGTCGGGCGGCCCGCGCTGTACTTCGCGGCGTTCTCCAGCAGATTGAACCAGACGTGACGCAGCAGACCCGGATCCGCCCACGCCGGCGGCAGATTCCCCACGATCAGCCGGGGCGCGCCCTGCGGATACAGCTTCAAGACCTCGCGCCACACTTCGTCCACCATCGCCGCCACGTCCACCTCCTCCCGCCGAACCGCCTGACGCCCGAGGCGCGAGAAATCCAGAAGATCGTCAATCAGGCGTCCAAGCTTCTTCGACGACGCGAGGATCGACGACGCGCAGTGCTTCGCGTCCCCCGTAAAGTCCGCGCCGTGTTCCTCCAGCAGAATCCGCGCGTACGAACTGATGTGGCGGACCGGCGCCCGCAGATCATGCGACACCGAATACGTAAATGCCTCCAGTTCCGCGTTCGTCTCCTCGAGCTGCGCCGTCCGCTCCCGTACCCGGTCCTCCAGCCGCTCGTTCGCGGCGCGCAGCGCGTCCTCCGCGCGGCGACGCGCCGTGATGTCAATGTCCATGCAGACGTAAGCCTGACGATCCTGATCGAAACCGATCGGAAAAACTCCCGAGTAAACCACGCCGCACGTCCCGTCCTTCGCAGTGAATCTCCAGTCCTCCGGCGGAACGTGTTCTCCCGTCCGCGCGATGTGATCGATCAGCTTCAGAAACTCCGAAGCGCCGGCGGCGTCCAGAATCAGTTGGTCCAGCGTCCGGCCGACGGCCTCTTCCTGCGTGAATCCAAAAAGGCGCTCCGCCGCCCGGTTCCAGAACAGAACCCGCCCCTGACGATCGAAGATCTGGATCGCGACGTTGGGCGCATGACTGAGGATTGCCTGAAGCCTCGCCTCGCTTTCCCGCAGGGCGTTCTCCGCGAAGCGCCGCTCCGTGATGTCCGTCATGAAGCCTTCCAGCGCCAGGACGTCCCCGCGTTCATTGAACACCCCCTGTCCCCGCTCCCAGACCCATCGCACCCGGCCGTCCGGGCGAACGATCCGGTATTCAATCTGAAACGGCCGGCGTTCCTCCAACGCCCGCTGGACGTCCTCCCAGACCCGATCGCGATCGCCTTCGTGGATCAGGTCACGCCCGATCCGCACCCGCCCGCCGCGCAAGTCCTCCAGATCACACCCCGTCAGCTCCGCCCCCCCGTCGCTGACGAACTCGATTGTCCAGTCCCGGTCGTTGCGGCAGCGGTAGACCATCCCCGGAAGATTGCCCAGAAGCGTGCGTATCACTCGCTCACTCTCGCGCAGGGCGTGCTCGCTGGTGATCCGCTCCGTGATGTCCCGCAGGATGACCGTGAAGAGATCCCGGCCGCTGACCTCCACGCGCGAGATTGACGCCTCGATCGGAAACTCCTCGCCGTCCAGGCGCAGGGCGCTGAGGGTCCGTGCGCTGCCCATCCTCCGCGACGTCTGCCCCGTCCGCCCGAACTCTTCAACGTGCCGCCGATGATTCGGACGGTATCGCGCGGGAATGAAGGCCTCGATCGGTTTGCCGATTGCGTCCTCGACCGCGCAGCGGAAGATCGCCTCCGCCGCCGCATTGAACTGGATGATGCGCTGATCCGCGTTGATCGTGATGATCGCGTCCATCGCCGAGCGGATGATCCCCGACAGAAGCTGCTCGCTTTCCGCCACGCGCTGCTCCGCCGCCTTCATGTCCGTGATGTCCATCGTGATCCCGGTCCACACCGTGTCGCCGTTGTCCAGGCGTCGCGGCGCCGCAATCGACCGCAGCCAGATCGTCCGCCCGTCGAAACGGTGGACCCGGACCTCATGCTGGAACGGGTCGAGCGTCCGTGCGGATTGTGCGATCGATGCTCGCGCCATCGTGCGATCCTGATCGGTCACGAGGCTGAAAGGATCGAACGAAGGACCGATCAGCGCCTCCGGCTCCACGCCCAGCAGATCCCGCGAGCGCTGCGACGCATACGACAGGTAGAACGTCCCGTCCGGTTTGAGCACCGTCTCGAAGAGCATGCCCGGAGAATGCGCCGCCACGTCCGCCAGCCGCTGACGGCTCATGCGCAGCTCGTCCTCAATCTGTTTCTGCTCCGTCATGTCCAGGCTGATCGACACCGTCCCGTCGAAGCGGTCGCCGTCCCGCACCGGCGCCACCACCAGGTACGCGCATCGCTCCCGATCCCCTTCCGCATACCGCACCTCACCCGACACCGCGCCGGAGGCGGCGCGCCGACAGGCATCGGTGTACCACCCGGCCAGCGGCTCGGGAAAACCCGGCGACCCGGACGACGACGGCGAGGTCGGCGGCCAGCGCCGCAGGAACACCGGATTCCGGTACACCGGACGCCCGTGCTCATCGCTGACCCAGATCTCAAAAGGAACGTTCTCGAACACCGCCGCCAGCCGCGCCTCCGTCATCCGCCGGGCGTCACGGTCGCGCTGCCACGCCAGGAACATCTCCCGCACCTGCCACATGCTCAGCACCAGCAGAATCGAAATCGTCAGCGCCACCAGTTCGCTCGGCAGTCCCTTCGTCACCGCCCGGACCTCGGGCATCACGATCTCGATCAACGAGAGCACGCGCCGAAGAAGCATCAGCCCGAACGTCACCGACAGCAGGATCCACGCCGCGCGGACCTTCGTCAGCGGAATCAGACGCAGAGCAAAGACCAGGGCGGCAAGCTGCAGCAGGCTCGACACCGCTACAATGATGAAGATGGCGTCCATGCAGGGTCGCTCCAGGTGAGGGGACGCTCGACGCGCCGCCCCGTCGCACATTTGAGTCACGCCGATGACCTTCGCACCCCGGGCCGAACCCGGCGGGGTTCGGCAGGGCGGCAGCACCGGCAGCAGCGCCCTCCCATCAAGGGCGCGGCACGACGAATTATCGAAGTTGCCCGTGTGATCGCAAGGAGCCATCCGGCACGGGTCCCAACTCGTCCGGGTGACGTCGGCGCGGCGTCGCCTCCTCTGTACCGGCGAGCGATCCTGCGGCACACTGCCCGCCAGGAGGAACCAATATGTTCACGCGAATCGCAGAAAACTGGGCAAGCGTGTGCGGAGTCCTGATGCTGACGGTGCAGACGGCGAGTGCGACGCAGGAAGCGGCGATCACGCCCGTCGAACTCCGATGCGAGTATCTCGATCGTCCGTTATGCGTCGATGTCGCCCGCCCGCGGCTTTCGTGGATCCTCAAACCCGTCAACACCGACGCGCGAGCCTTGAAGCAGACGGCCTACCACATCCTTGTGGCGACGGACGCGGAGACGCTCGCGCGCGGCGAGGGAAACCTCTGGGACTCGGGAAAAGTCGCGTCCGCCGAAACCGTCCACATCGAGTACGCCGGAAAACCGCTCGCCGCGATGCAGCGCGCAACCTGGAAGGTCCGCATCTGGGATCAAGCCGATCAGCCCTCCGCCTTCAGCGAGCCTTCGTGGTGGGCGGTCGGCTTGCGGAACGAAGCGGACTGGAGCGGAGCGCAGTGGATCGGCGACGCCACGCCGCCGCCGCCCGTCACGCCCGCCCACAACGGATATCACACCGAGCTGTCGAACCGCGCCGATGATCCCAAGTGGGTTCAGATCGACCTCGGCGCCCCGACGCGCTTTGACGCCGTGACGCTCCACCCCGCCCGTCCGCATGACTGGAGCGCGGACGTGCCCGGATTGATGTTCCCCGTAAAATACCGCGTCCTCGTCGGAGACGCGGAGGACGCCGCCGGCGCCGCGGTCGTCGCCGACCTGACCGCCGCACCGCAGCCCAACCCCGGCGAGAACGCCGTCACCCACCGCTTCCCCCCCGTCACCGCCCGCTACGTCCGCCTTGACGTCGCGCAGCTCGGCGAACGCAACCCGGGAACCTTCGCCGCGGCGCTCGCCGAGATGGACGTGCTCGACGGTGACAAGATCGTGTCGCTCGGAAAACCCGTGACGGCGAAGGACAGCATCGAGCACAACGACTGGTCCACGAAGAACCTCACCGACGGCGACCGCACCTCTGACAAGCGCCGCGGGTATGATCCGCTCCCGGCTCCGATGCTTCGCAAGGCGTTCTCCACGACCGCCGCGCCGGCGCGGGCGATCGTCTACGCCACGGCGCTGGGGTTGTACGAGCTGCGCATCAACGGGCAGCGCGTCGGCGATCACCAGCTCGCCCCCGAGTGGACCGACTATCACCGGCGCGTGCAGTACCAAGCGTATGACGTCACCGCGCTGCTGCGCCAGGGCGAGAACGTCATCGGCGCCACCCTCGGCGATGGGTGGTATGCCGGCGAGATCGGGCTGACCGGTCTCGTCCCCGGCGGTCCGCCGCGCGCCATCTACGGCCGGCTCCCCGCGCTCCTGCTGAAGCTCGAACTCCGGCACCCCGACGGGTCGCGGCAGACGATCGTCTCCGACGCTTCGTGGAAGACCACGCTCGACGGTCCGATCCGCACCAACGATCTGATGGACGGCGAAACCTACGACGCCCGACGCGAACTTCCCGGCTGGGACAAGCCCGGTTTCGACGACGCCGCGTGGACACCCGCGCAGGTCCGGCCCGCGCCCTCCGCCGCCCTCGTCGCCCAGCCGAACGAGCCGATCCGCATCACGCGTGATCGCGCCGCCGCGTCCCTGGCGGAGCCGAAGCCCGGCGTGTACGTCTTCGACCTCGGGCAGAACCTGGTCGGCTGGTGCCGTCTTCGTGTCACCGGCGACCCCGGAACGACCGTGACTCTGCGCCACGCCGAAGTGCTCAACCCCGACGGCACGATCTACACCGCCAACCTCCGCGGCGCCGCCCAGACCGACCGTTACATCCTCAAGGGCGGTGCGGAAGAGACCTTTGAACCGCGCTTCACCTATCACGGCTTCCGCTACGTCGAGGTCGCCGGACTTCCCAGCGCCCCGTCGAAGGATCAGCTCGTCGCCCGCGTTCTGCACTCCGCCGCTCCCGAGACCGGCGAGTTCGACTGCTCCGAACCGCTGCTCAACAAGCTCTGGAGCAACATCCTCTGGACCCAGCGGTCGAACCTCCACAGCACGCCCACCGACTGCCCCCAGCGCGATGAACGTTGCGGCTGGATGGGCGACATCCTCGCTTTCGCCCCGACCGCGTGCTTCAACATGAACATGGCCGCGTTCTTCACGAAGTGGCTGCCCGACACGCGCGACGCCCAGGCCGACGACGGTCGCTTCGCCGACTTCTCTCCGAATCCGTATGACTCGAACGTCCGCGTTTCGGGAGTCCCCGCGTGGGGCGACGCCGGCGTCTTCGTTCCCTGGACGGCGTGGGAGTTCTACGGCGACCGCCGCCTCCTCGAAGCGCAATACCCCGCAGCCGTGAAGTGGGTCGAGTGGATCCGCTCGAAGAACCCCGACCTGCTCTGGAAGAACGCCCGGCACAACGACTACGGAGACTGGCTCAACGCCGACACCCTCCGCCTCGAAGGCTGGCCGGCCAAGGGCGCGGAAGTCCCGAAGGAGGTTTTCGCCACGATGTTCTTCGCCCGCTCGACGCAGCTTCTTTCGAAGATGGCCCGCGTCCTCGGAAAAAACGACGACGCCGCCAGGTATGAGAAGCTCGCCGCCGACATCCGCGACGCCTTCAACAAGGCCTACGTCACTCCCGAAGGCCGCATCGAAGGCGACACCCAGGCCGGCTACGCCCTCGCCCTGAACTTCGACCTGCTGCCGGCCGCGCTTCAGGGCCGCGCCGCCGCCCGGATGGTCGAACGCTTCGAGCCTTACGGCGGGCAGATCTCCACCGGGTTTCACTCGACCGTCCCCCTCATGCTCGAACTGACGAACCGCGGCTACAACAGCGAGGCCTACCGCCTCGTGCTCAACCGCAAGATGCCGTCGTGGGGCTACGCGATCGACCACGGTGCGACCACGGTCTGGGAACGCTGGGACGGCTACGTCGAGGGGCGCGGGTTTCAGGATCCGGGCATGAACTCCTTCGCGCATTACGCGATCGGATCGGTGGGGGAGTGGATGATGAAGACGATCATCGGCATCCAACCCGACCCGTCCGCGCCCGGCTTCTCCCGCGTGATCCTCCGCCCGCAACCGGGACCGGGCCTCACCTGGGCGCGCGGCGCCTACACCTCGATCCGCGGGCGCATCGGGGTCGCCTGGCAGCTCGAACCGGGCCTGTTCCGCATGTCGGTGCTGATCCCCCCGAACGTGACCGCAACCGTGTTCGTCCCCACCGACGATCCCGCCAGCGTCAATGAGGACGGACAACCGCTGGACAAAGTCCGCGGCGCCGAATTCCTCCGCAAAGCCGGCGCGGCCGCCGTCTACGAATTGCAATCCGGAACGTACACGATCGAAGCGAAACGCGGAGGGCCGTGAGGCGGAGCCGGGGTTCGGGCGCACGCCGACCCGGTCGTTCAACCAGGACGGCGCCTCTGCTCGAAGGCCTCGACGAACTCGGTCCGCATCGCGCGCGTCGGGAGAAAATCGCCGAGCTGAATGCGCTCGCCGCTGGTCAGCACGAGAGCGAGGGGTGTCTTATCCCACATCCGGAAGAAGAACTTATTCCTGGCGACTTCAGATGCTTCGTCCCAGCGCACCAGCCGATCGATGTTCTCGCGTCGAACGTAGACCCCCTCCGGGTGCAGCGCGACAACGTACCCCAGCGCGCGGAGTCGGCGAACGCGATGAAAGTTGACTCCCGTCGCCACCCCCCAGAAAACAAGAAACATCCAGAAGAACGTGCTCGGGATTCGACTCATCGACCAGTTCAATACCACCCGGACAACCACCCATGTTACGCCTATGTATACCTGTATCCAGTTCCGCCCGTCGCCCGCCGCCCGCCGCCCGCCGCCCGCCGCCACTACGCCCGTACCTCGGCGTCATAACTCAACCCGCACTCCGAACACCGATGTTCCCCCGGCAGCCCGGTCAGGTCGTATTGACATCGGTGGCAGGACGTCATGATGCGAACTCGATGGCGAGCACCGCGGTCCCGACTTGCCTGGGCAAAGCCTCGTCACAGCTCTGAAGACGTCCGTGTCCGCCGCCCCGCTACGCAGGGCGCGCCGCGCGCTGGATTCTTCGTATTCACGGGCGTTGACGACACGACGGCGCCGGGTGGATCAGACCGTCTCGATTTCCTTCGTCTTCTCGGTGAGCACGCGGTCGATTTCGTCTTCGTGCTGTTTGAGAAGCTTCTGGATGCGCTCCTGAGCGGCCTCGGACTCGTCCTCGCTGATCGTCTTCGCCTTTTCGAGCGCCTCGACGGCCTTGTTGCCGTCGCGGCGGACGTTGCGGACGGCGATTTTCTGGGCTTCGCCGAGTTTCCTGACCGTCTGGGCGAGTTGCTGGCGACGTTCGCCGGAGAGCGACGGGATGGGCAGGCGGATCGTTTTTCCGTCGGACATCGGCGTGATTCCGAGGTCCGAGGTTTTCAGGCCCTTCTCGATGTCCTTGAGCGTGCCGGGGTCGAAGGGTTTGATCAGGAGCGTGCTCGGGTCCGGGACGCTGATGCTGGCGAGGCCTTTCAGCTCCATCGTGCTGCCGTAGGAGGGGACTTCGATGCGGATGTGCTCGACGAGTCCGGCGTGGGCGCGGCCGGTGCGCACGCCCTTCAGCTCCTGCTTGAGGTGATCGACGGCCTTGGCCATCCGCTGCTTACATTCGCTTTCGATTGCGGCGACGCTCATCCTGATGCTCCGAGGACTCCGGTCGGGGCGAAGAAACCTGCGTGAATTAGAGCAGAACCCGCCCGACGGCTCAAGTCGAGGCGAATCCCCGGGGCACGGGGCGCCGTCCGACCCCGCAGGTTCGGGATCAAGAGGTCTCGGGCGCATCGCCCGCGGCGCGCTCCCGCGCCGCCGCGGCCGGCGGGCGGAAGGCGAGAATGATCTCCTTGCGCGCCCGATATCCGGCGTCGGTGTGCTCAAGGAGCTTTTCCCTCTCCAACACGGCCAGATCGCGGGAAAGCGTTCTCTCGGACACCGGGGCGTACAAGCGCGCCAGGCGGGGCGTCAACTCCGGGATCGCTTTCATCGACGTCGCCTCCCCGGTCGCCGACAGGTCAAGAACCAGCGCTTGCTGCCGCCGGGCGACCTTGGAATCCTTGTCGCGGAACACGGGATGCTCATCCACGTAGTCGCGCCAGGCGATGTCCCACTGCTGCTGCCAGATAATCCGAAGCTGCTCTCTCAAGCCGTCGAGAAGACCGCGCACGGCGTAGTCGATGAAGGGAATCACATCTCCCTCCGACCGGCTGGCGGCGTCGAGCTGGCGGTAATACTCGTCGCGCGTGAGGTTGTAATGATTGCTCATCAGGTGCGCGGCGGGCGCCGGAACGCCGGATGCGACCAGCAGGGAGAACTCGATCATCCGCCCCGTGCGCCCGTTACCGTCGCCGAAGGGGTGGATCCACTCAAAATACAGATGCGCGACGACGGCCTTGATGATTGCGCAGGCGAGCCGGACGTCTTCGTCCTTCGAGCTCAGCTCGGGCGCCTCGATCCAGGCGCACAGGCGGTCAAGGAGGTGCTCGCAATCCTCCGCCGGCGCGGCGCGATACCTGGCCACGCCGACCGTCATCTTTCGAATCTCGCCGGGGATGACCCCAGGCTCAACCGGAATGCCCTCCAGAATCCGGCGATTGATCTCCTGGATGCGCTTGCGTGACAGGACGAGCGTCTGCCCACCGGCGATCTGATCGGTCACTTCCTGACAGAGGGAAACGATGTTATCCACTTCGCGGGCGAGGTATTCGCGTGAGGGAGGCAGGGTGAGTCGCCCCTCCAGATGCCGCACGACCTCTTCCTCGGTCAGTGTGTTTCCTTCGATCGCGGCTGAACCGAGCGATCCCTTGGCCAGAAAAAGCTGGTACAGCCTGTCGGCGGTCGCGACCTTCAACGGCACGTTCGAGATGTGCTGACACTTTGATTGACATTCGCCAAGCCGCAGCCACAGATGCCAGGGCACGAGTCGAAGATCGAGCTTGAACGTCAACCACGGGTGCGTTTTTTCGTAGGTCCGCATTCTCACCGCCGTTATCGGCCTGAATTATGTCCAAGGTAATGTCTAATTTTTTGTCCTTTATTTTGTCTAACGCAATATCCTTTACTATCAATATTTTATATCGCTTTTATCATTATCGATGTCTAATTATTTGTCAACGTTTACGCGGTGGAGTATGAACCCTGAGACGTCGCGCTCCGGAATCCAGGCGTCGATTTCGTCGCCGGTCAAAGTAGGATCGAGCCTGCTGATCGCAACGAGAGGCGCGGGGTTCTGGAAGGAGTCATGAGTGAGATCGAGAACGTGGCGTGCTGAGCGGCTGGGGAAGCTTCCTCCTTATCTTTTCGTCGAGATCGACCGGGCGAAGCAGGCGGCGATCGAGGCCGGGCGGGACGTGATCGACTTCGGGGTGGGCGACCCGGACCGCCCGACGCCGAAGTTCATCGTCGAGCGGATGTGCGATGCGGTCCGCGACCCGGCGAACCACCGCTACCCGCTGGGGCGGGGCAAGCGGACGTTCCGCCGGACCGTGGCGGCGTTCTTCGAGCGGCGCTTCGGCGTCACCCTCGATCCGGAGAAGGAGGTCGGGGCTCTGCTGGGCAGCAAGGAGGGGATCGGGCATTTCGCCACGGCGATGCTCAACCCCGGCGAGGTCGCCCTCGTGCCCGACCCCGGATACCCGGTGTACATTTCCGGCGCGGTGTTCAGCGAGGCGGCGTATCACCGGATGCCGCTGCGCGTTGAGCGCGGGTTCCTGCCGGATCTTGCGGCGATTCCGGCGGATGTCCTCCGCCGGGCCAAGGTGTTGTGGCTGAACTATCCGAACAATCCGACGGCGGCGTGCGCGCCGATGTCGTTTTTCGAGGAGGCGCTGGCGTTCGCGCGGAAACATGACCTTCTGATCGCGCAGGACGCGGCTTACAGCGAGACCTACTACGAGGATCCGCCGCCGAGCATTCTGCAACTTCCGGGCGCGAAAGAGCGCTGCATCGAGTTTCACTCCCTCTCGAAGACCTTCAACATGACGGGCTGGCGGATCGGGTTTTCGGCGGGCAACGCCGAGGCCGTCACCGCGCTGGCCGACGTGAAGAACAACCTGGATTCAGGCGTGTTCGGAGCGGTGCAGGACGCGGCGATCGCGGGTCTGGAGAACATGCATCACCCGGAGGTCCGCGGCATCCTGGACACGTACCGGGAGCGGCGCGACGCGCTGGTGTCGGGATTGAAGGAAATCGGGTGGGAGGTGAATTACCCGAAGGCGACGTTCTATCTGTGGGCGAAGTGTCCGAAGGGCGCGGCGTCGATGGACGCGGCGAAGCGGATCCTTGCGGAAGCGAATGTGGTGGTCATCCCGGGCATCGGGTTCGGGACGTGCGGGGAGGGCTTTGTGCGGTTTGCGCTGACGGTGGAGACGCCGCGGATCCGCGAGGCGGTGTCGCGACTCGGACGCATCACCTGGTAGTCGGGTGCGGGACATGTCGCGCGAGACCGTCAAGGCGTACGTCGGACTGGGGTCGAATCTGGGCGACCGCGCCGGGATGCTGCGTCGAGCGATCGAGGGCCTGTGTGCGCTGGGCGAGCCGGGCACGCTGGTGGTCTCGTCCGTGTACGAAACCGCCCCGGTGGATGCTCCGGCAGGATCCCCGTCGTTCCTTAACGCGGTGGCGGGGGTGACGACGAAGCTTGACGCCCCGTCGCTTCGGGACGCTCTCATGCGGCTGGAGCGAGCGGCGGGCCGGCAGACCGGCGACCGGAACGCTCCGCGAGAGCTGGATCTCGACCTGCTCTTTTTCGGCGACCGGGTTATCGAAACGGCGGAGTTGACCGTTCCGCACCCCCGGTTGCATGAGCGGCGCTTCGTTCTTGAGCCGCTGGCGGAGCTTGCGTGCGGGCTTGTGCATCCCGGGTTGAGGCGGACCGTGGGGGATTTGCGGGACAACGCCCGCACCCGCTTCCCCGGACAGGTCGTGACGCGGGTCGAGGTCTCGCTCGACCTGACGCTTTTGCGGGGCTAGAATCCGCCGTGCCGCGGGCGGGGGAGAGGATCGCGACGCGAAGGCTCCCGCGCCCGCCGCACGATCAGGTCGAACTCATGCCAACCCGGTCCAACCAGCGTGCCAACAAGGCGCAGGGACGCCGTCTCCGATCGGTCGTGCTGCTGGTGGCGCTCGCACCGGCGTTGCCAACAAAAGGTGAAATCCGCGCTTTTCGCGGAGAGGTGCGGGCGACCGTGCAGGGACTGAGCACGGCCCCTGATGGCTCGTTCATCCTTGACGAGGAGGCCTACGACCGGACGATCTCGCCGACGCGGATCGATGCCCTCGCCGAACTGGCGACGTCGGACGCGGACGGCCGACCGCTGGCCGCCGGTCGCGCCGTGTCGATCCTGTCGGACCCGCGGGCGTCGATGTCGGGCAATCCGGGCGAGTTCGCGCTGGAGACCGGTTCTTTCTCGAACGACGCGCGGATCGCCTACCAGCTCAACGCTTCGGCGATCGAGCAGCGCGACACGCGCTTCACGCCGGCGGACTTCGCGTTCGCCGGTCCGGGTCGCATCCCGCCGGACGTGGTCAGCACCGTGTTCGTCAGCGCGGCGATCGTCTTCTGGTCCACCACGGCGGAATCCGATCTTTCGCAAACACAGGCCGAACTGAGCGTCGTCATCCGAGACAACCGCGCCGTCGAACCCGTGCTGAGCTTCCGGCGACTTTATGTCGGGCAGGCGGACGGCGGCGTGCTCCAGATCGAAGCCGAGGACACAGGGGTCGTGGGGGCGTCCGCGACGGCGCGCATCCTCGACCTCGACGCGCTGCGGGCGAGCGACGCCGACGAAGCCGCCGCGATCGCGGAACAGGCGGACCGGCTCGGCTTGACGACGTTCGTCGTCGTGCTCATTCCGCTTCAGTCGCTCGCGTACGAATACGACGTCGAGTTGAACCGTGATTTCGTGCTCGAGGCCGAGTTCAACCTCGCCGTCACCAGCGCGCCCACCGGAACGGGCGTCGCGGGGGTGATGGGTCGTCCGTTTGCGGGGTTGTCAGACCTGTTTGAGGCGTCCGCCGCCGAGGCGGACGGCTCGCGGATTCAGAAGTCGGTGAACTCGTTGCTGGACGCCTCCGGGGGTGACGCGGCGGGACGCCCGCCGGCGACGCCGATCGGTTGCGGTCTGCTGGGCGTTGAGACGCTGCTGGCTGCCGCGTTGACGGCGCGGCTGATGTGGCGAAGTCGCAGCGACCGTCACTGAGACGGATCGCTCCGCAACGACGGACCGCCCGACATCCGCGCATGACCGCCCGTCAGCGCGCCATCGTCGCGGATGCGACGCTGCCTGTCGTTGTGATCTGACGGGCCGCCGATTCTGAAACGTCCGGAAGCGGCAACACCCGCTGCGTGCGCGCCGATTCATAAAGCGTGAGCACCAGCGCCAGCGATCGTCGCCCTTCCTCAAGGGTCACCGGCGCGGGGCTGCCGGTGGCGGCGGCTTCGAGGAACGCACGCAGCAGCGCCCGGTGTCCGCCCTCGGGGGGCGCGAGCGCCGGCTTCCGCGTCACCTTCGCGGCGAGCTTCTTCAGCGACCGCGCCCACTTCGGGGCCTTCTTCACCTCGGGCACGGCGGCGACCGCGCGCGAGCGGATCGCGTCCCGGGCGGCGCTGCCCGGCGCGTCGATCACCCACTCAAAGGCCTGCGCATCCGGGTCGCCGTAAACGCGGACCGCGGCGTTCTCCCCGATCACTTCGAGAATGAACTCCCGCCGCTTGGCGAACGTCGAGCAATCCACGTTCCCGACGGCGCCGCCGGCGAAGCGCACCCACCCCAGCAGCACGTCCTCCCCCTCGATCGGATGCACGAGCGTCTTCGCCACGGCGCTGACTTCCACCACGTCGCCGAGGGTGAACAACATCGCGTCCAACTGGTGGATCGCCTGGTTGATGACAACCCCGCCGCCGTCCGTCCGGAAGCTGCCGCGACCGGGCGCGGAGGTGAAGTACGTCGGGCTTTTGCGCAGGCGAACCCGCGCCGTAACCGACAGCACACGGCCGATCTCCCCCTGCTCGACGATCCAGCGCAGGCGGCGGTAGACCGGATCCAGCCGAAGCTGGAAAACGCATCCGTGGGTACGCCCCGAGTGACGGCTCGCAGCGCGGATCAGCCGGTCCGCGTCCTCCAGCGTCGTCGCCAGCGGCTTCTCGATCAGCACGTGCTTCCCGGCCTCGATGGCGTCCAGCGCCAGCGCCGCGTGCGTCCCCGCCGGCGTGCAGACGCAGACCACGTCCACATCCTTGCGGTCCAGCAGTTCGCGGTGATCCGTGAGGGCGGCGGCGAACCCGAACGTCCGCTGCGCCGCCAGCGCCCGGTCGCGGTCCAGATCGGCGATGGCGACAAGCCGGCCAAGCCCCGGTAGCGCACGACAGGCGTCAGCGTGCCTCTTGAGGATATGCCCGGCCCCGATGATCCCGACACCTAATGCTGGCTCCATGATGCTTACGCTCCGGGAGTGCTCGTGTTGACGCCATCGATGCTCGACCTCGAATCGTTCTTCTCTTGATGTCCTCGTTAGAGGGGGATAAGAGAAGCCGGGAGAAGCGAAGCCGCCTAAGTCCGCCTCATAGAATACGGGTTGCCGCGCGGGAGGCAAATCATCGAGATGGGACGAACCAGCCCGAAAGGTGACACGCCGGTCAAGGCCGCTGCCGGCCGGGAATCTCCCGGCTAACCGACGGCGCCATCATGCTTCAGGGGCTGGTCCGCCAGGTGCGGGAAGGTCAGGACGCTGCGCGACGGCTCGGCCATGTACGCGCTATCCCGGCTGCGGCGTCAGGTTCCGGATGAGGAGCCGTCTTTTAGCGCTGCAATCCTTTGCGCGCCTTCTTCGCGCTGCCGGGGCGTCAACATCTCCCACAATCCGTCCCGCAGGTTCTTGAACTGGCGATCGAGAGCCTGATCGGTTGCCTCTTTCATACGGGCGAGGCGATCCTGAACGGACACGGTCCTTTGCTCTAACGCCTCCCCGGTCAAGCCCTCCAGGGAGCCTTTCACGTCGCGCTCGCCTTGCGCCTGCTTGGCGAGGACGTCCATCGCCGGCTTCTGACACGCGCGAAGATGGACCCAGGCTCGTCGGCGTTGCGCTGCGTCCATCTGGTAAAGCCGGACATAAAGCCGGACATACTCCTCCCACAGTCCAGGTTTGCGCACGGGTTCGTCCAGAACCAGAAACGCCGCCTGGCGCGACTTTCCGGGAAACGGAAAGCGACCGTATCCCTGCGGGGTCTTGTTGTAACGGTAGATCTCGGTAGCCTCGCTTTGATCGATCGTCCCGGCGCGGATGGCGGCGCCGAACTCCGCGGGAGTCAGAAGTTTTTCTCCGTCCCAGAACTTCCCATACGGATCCTCCCCGTCGGAAACTTGAATGCCGGCCGGCAATGACAAATCTTTCAAACTCAAGGGAGGGATGAGATCGGGATCATCCAGCACGACGCTCTCCAGCCGGACGGTATGCAAACGCCTGCCTTGCATTTTGAGGGTAGTTACGGCAGGCAACCAGCGATCTCCGAACTTCTCCAACTCGCACGTCGCCTCCCGAAACGCCGTCCCATTGTGAATGACAGCCGTGCGCACCGGATTGGGCCCGCGCAATACATCGATGGTCCACTGGACATAGACCGAATCCGAACCCGTGGCCGAATCGAGGAACGCCTTGACCTCGCATTGGTCGCCCTTCTGAACGACGTCAAAGCGTGAAACGGATCCCTGCCGCGTCCAGAATCCCTCGATCGGCCAGGGAGCATTGTGGGAATACAATCCGAGCGTCCGGACATCCACGGTTGTCATCCGTCGGGCAGGCCCGGAGTCGCCGGGACGACCGCCCTGCACGGAGCAGGAGCCCGTATGTTCAAGAAAAAGCCACTCCATTCCGTCCTTAATCAGGATACGTTCCTCAGAGCAGGCGCCGAGCTCTCCGAGGGCCTCGGGTCGCAGGCAGCCATTCTCATCGCCGTGAATGATGGCGAGTTCGTCTCCATCAACAAACTTGCTCGTCATTCCCCATGTCTTCGTGACCGATTCGCCTCGATCATCCCAGAAATCCACCGACCATTCGATGGCGGCAAGGTCGACAGCCGCCCGGTTGTGAAGCACCTGGCGAAGTACCTCCGGCGGTTGCGGATCCTCGGTCAGGAGCGCAACGCCCGGCGTCAACAGGATCCACATCACGAAGGTCGGCATAACGGTCTCCTCGCCACAACAAGAGCCATGCGGAGCCCTTGGGCGTCTATGGCCAATACCCTATTCGAGTCAGACAGGATCCCCACATGAATCCCAAGGGTCAATGGCAACCCATCCCTCTGTATAACCGTATTCGCCTGCCCACGGATTCTTCACGCAAACAGGCGTCACTAGGCCCAAATCAAGCGTTAAATAGTGCCAGGTTGCCACGTGGGTGTCACCGGTGTGGCAGCGCGCAGATGGAGCGCGGCGGCCGGGCGGTCGCGTGA
>JABWBH010000075.1 GCA_013360585.1 Phycisphaerae bacterium
GTCATGGGTCGGAGCGCGCGGGTGTGAACGAGCTGCCGTTCGACTTTCCGGCGCGCCGCGCGGCTTGAACACCCGCACGCGGCTGAAACAGGCTTCTACCACGGGCTGATAGGGATCCGGATGTGGCATCGGTGTTACCGAAGGCGCAGTTCGGCGCCGAGGATACGACGCGGGGCGCATCTGAGATCGTTCGGCGTTCAGCACAGAGCCGCGTAGACCACCGCGGTCAGCAACGCGATCCGAACCTTGCGTACGAAGAAATCGACAACGTTGACGCCGAGAATCATGCGCTTCCTTCCCCCTGTCCGCCTGAAAGGCCGGACGCGGGATTTTTGACCGTCGATCCCCGCAACTCAAGTGAGCGGGGCCTTATTGGACGCATGAACGTCAGGTTGAGGCAGAATATCGGGCTGGTTCTTCGGAGCGCCCGGGTCAGCATCCTCGGGGATGGCTTAATCCACAAAAGGATAAGGATGGACCGGGCTGGAGCTTTGCGGGATGGAGGCGGTCTGCTGGCGCGGGCTGAGCGGCGCGGTAGAATATGCGTCCGGAAGGGTCCGGCGAGGCGCGGCAGGACGTCGCATTGAAACGCGCCGTCGCCGGATCAGAAGCGGTTGACGGCAAGGTGGGATCCAACAAGAGGAGGAAGAACGATGAAGATCCGAAATCGCTTGAGCCTGATGTCCGCCGGACTGATGCTGGCGGCGCTCGCGCCCGCGGCTGGGGCGGCGGAGTACATTGAGGGTGTGAACGACACCCTTCCGGTCGAAGGCGGCTGGACGGCGTCCGGCGGCAACGAGATCGCCTACCGCTGGACGGCGCAGAACACGTTTGACCTGACGGAGATCCGCTGGCACACGTCCACGATCAACTCGGGGACGATCCGGCTGCGCGTCGACACGGGCAGCACGCCGGGCGCGATTCTGCGCGAGGTGAACTTCAACGCCAGCGGCGTCGGCTGGCACGGAGCGCCCTTCTCGCAGTCATACCCGATCGAAGCCGGGCAGACGTACTTCGTGACGTTCTACAGCAGCAACGACTACAGCAACTATCTTGCCCAGGGCGGCGTCCACCTGACGTACTACTGGACGCCGAACGGACAGTCGAACTGGAACGGTCCGTATGACTGGGCGGGACACCGCATGATCCAGTTCTACGGCGATCGCGACGGCGGCCACTGCACGGGCAATGAAACGCTCAAGGCCAGGTGCCGCGCGAAGAATTGCGGCGCGCAGGCCAAGGGCGTCATGAAGAACGGTCAGCCCGGCGCGACCGTGACGTTCCTGCTGGACGGCGGGCAGGCGCAGCAACAGACGGTCAACGCCAACGGCAGGGCGAAAGCAAAGTGGTGCCCCGCCGGCAGCGGGTCGCACACGATCAGCGTTCAGGAATGCCGCGTCAGCGCGACGACGGATTGCCCGTAACGGGGCGCGGTTCCGGGCAACGGTTCGGATTTAACGCGACCGTCCTGGATCGCGAACGCGAGGTCGGCACAGGCAAGGGGGAGGGAGCCGTGGCGCTCCCTGCCCCTTATTATTTTGTATTCGCACAAGCTTTGCGACGCCTGCAACAGGCGTTTGACTGCTGCCGACACGGGTGCGGGCGGCCTTGAAGGGTTGTCGCTCTCCCGAAACGGTTTTTCCGAGCCTTCTTGAGACGGGAAAGAGGGAGCGGAGCTCCGCGATCCAACAAGGGAACGCCCGGCCCCGAATCTGTTTTCTGTTGTAATTACGGAACCCTTCAGTATTACGAAGAGCGGTCTCCGGCGCGCGCCCCCTGATGTGCAGCGCAAGTTCCGCACGTGCGATGTGATGGGCGGGTTGACGGCGCGGGAAACTTCGATCTCGATCCCCTCTTCGTCGCGACGCCTGCGGGGGATTGCTATCTCAGCCAGATCGCAGCCGGACAGGGCGCCGACAGCCCGTGCGTGAACGCCGGCAGCGTTGAGGCATCGAGTTTCGACTTCCTGAGCGGCACGACGACGCGCACCGACCACGCGGCGGATCGCGATCTCGCGGACCTCGGGTATCACGCGCGACGACGGTAGGACCGATATTCGGGGCGTTAAGACCGAAGCGCTGCGCGGCAGGGCCGAGATCCGGAGCCGATCACAACGGAACTGCCGGGGGCTGACCCGCCCAGGGTTGCGTCGGGGGGATTGAAATCCCGACAATTTCGCTATGACGCCCGCGCCCCCTGTGGTCGCACGACCTGATATCCCAGGATCAAGGCCATCCCCGCCGAAAGCGCGAGCATCGGGCCGGTCAGGTCGATCGCCCCCCCGGTCGTCGCGCCCATCCCGGGCAGGCCAACGACGCACACCGCCGCCGCCGCAGACGTCAACAACGGATGCCGACTGGCGCGGCGCCCGCCGATCACCGCCATCAACAGCAAAGCGACCAGCCCGCCTTGCGCCAGCATCCCCGCCGCCTCTCCCGCCGCATGCACAACCGACAGCGACCACAACCGCTCAAACGGCGCCGAAACAACAGGCCACCCCTCACGAAACCCCGCCCCCGTCCCGGCGTCACCGAAGACCAGCGACGGCAACACCGCCAGGTACGCCGTGCCGAGCAACGCCGCCGTCGGAAGGAACGCGCGATTCAGCCTCGGCGCCGTCTTCGCCGGAGCTTTCAACAAGCCTTCGGACGTCAGCGCCGTGCCCGATCCCCAGACCCCGGCCAGCAGCGCCCAGACCACGCCGGAAAGCTCGAAGCGACGATCGAGGCTGAAAATCTGCAATACCTCCACGATCGTTCCCACGACCACCGCGTGCCGAACGCCCGAAAGAAAAGCGGCGCTCCGACCCCAGCCCTGACTTCGCCGATCCAGCGAAAGACAGGCCGCGGCGATCATCAGCGGCGATCCCAATGCGACGATCTCGAACACTTTCTCCGGCGACGACGGGACGCCCGGAAGCAGCGACCACTTCGCCGAAAGAAACCGGTCATGAAGCTCGACCGTGTTCGGAACGAAATCGAACGGCGACAACGCCAGCGCCGCCCACAACACGGTCGTCGCGGTCGCCAGCGCGCTCATCGGCCGGTTCGCCACGGCTTTCCGAGCGGCCTCCAGGATCCTGACCGTCACGTCGCCCGCCCACGGTCCCACGAGATATCCCAGCGCAGCGCCCGACACATTTAACCCCACATCGATCCACGAAGGACTTCTCGCCGGCAGGAGCCCCTGCACCATCTCAGCCAGCATGCTTAGCGCGAGCGCCACGGTAAGAACCCGTCCTCGACGCAGAGAAACCAGGATTCCCACGGGCAGGTAGATCAGAAGGTTGACCAGCGCGTCCTCAAAATCCAGTCGCGGCAAGCCCAGCGGCGGTAACCGATGCTCCAGCAGCATCGGAAGCCGCGAAAGCTGAAAGTCGAAAGGAATCCACGATCCGTAACAGATCCCCAGCGCGACCAGCCCGAGCAGGATCGCCGGCAGGTCCGGGTAACTTGTGCGGTTGGACGGCGCGACAGGTGCGCCCGGATTGGCGATCGACGCCGGCGGCATACTCCTTCCCTCCATGCAGGAGTTTCTGCGCCTTCTCCCCGATCTTCAAGCGCCGCGTCCGTATCCCCGCGGACCGATAACGCTCGGTCTCAAAACTGAGCCGCGCCCGTAAGGAAGCGTTCCTCTCTTTTCCTTCTGCCTCTGAAGGTACTGAATCCGTGTGACAACCCGATCGGTCAACCCCGCGCCTTTCGCCCGCCGGGAACATGCGTTGGTGTGAAAACGTCCGCCGGCGCTGGGATCCTCAGCACCGACGGACGCCCTTGCAGCTTTGTCGATTCTGCCCGCTCAGTCGCTCGCCCGCACGTTGTCGATGAAGAGCACGTCCCCGCCGAGCGAGAACTGCATGATCGCCGTGCCCGGCGCCGCCTTGATCGTCACCGCGCAGCCGTTGTCGTTGACGCTGAACCCGAAACCGCTGCCGTTGATCGCCCCGAACGTCGGCTGCACGAAACAGTTTCCGTTGACGACGAGTTGCACGTTCCCGGCGACCGGTTTGTACCGGAACTTGATGCGGCGCACCGGACCGCCGATCTGCGCGACGTAGTCGCTGATGTCGAAGTCGAGCAGCACCTGGTCGATGATCATCCGCTTGTTGTTCGGCTGAGGTCCGTTGGTGCAGGGCTGGAAGGACTGTGAGACGACCGTCGCGGCGCCGGCGGCGTTCGGGTTGCAACTGTTCCCGACCGTCAGATTCACCGGATACACGTCCACGTCGACCGTGATGCTGTTGAAGGACTGGCTCGGCAGATAGCTGCTGAAGAAGGCAAGATCGTTGAACGTGACCGTGTGCGACGCCGCCATCGCCGACATCGTCGCCCCCGTCCCCCCCGCCGCCGCCACCGCCACCGCGATCACTCCCGTCCGCCGCACGCGACCCTGAAGACCCGAACGAATTCCCCAACTCATGATCGTTGCTCCTTCCTGACCTGCTCCCGATCCCGCGGGCACGCGCCGCCGGACCCGCCGGTCTTTCCGGGCGCCGGGCAAACGCCGACCCCCTGTATCCTGAATCCGTAACGAACCCCGAGATACTTACACATGGTTCATAGATGATTTTCGAGAGGGGCGACCGGTTCGACAGGGCGAAACCGGTCGACCGGAGGGACGAGACCGGTTGGCCGGAGAGTTGAGGGCGGTCGACCGGGGGTACGGGAGATCAGTCGGCCGGAGCAACGAGATCGGTTGGCCGGAGGAATGAGATCGATCGGCCGGAGAGACGAGCCCGTTCGACCGGAGGGACGCGCGACCCCCAAGGCGTGAAAAGCTACAAGGGCGATGTCGTGGCCCCTTCATACTGCGGAAACCCTGATTCCTGCGACCCCCGACGAACTCCAGCCGACCCCCACCGTCCGCCTTACAGCGCACAAAACGTCAAGCACGCCTTCGACTCGACACTTCCTTGACACCCCGTCCGCCCCCGCTTATCGTGTCCCTAAGTGCTGCGGGGTGGAGCAGTTGGCAGCTCGCGAGGCTCATAACCTCGAGGTCGGTGGTTCGAGTCCACCCCCCGCTA
>JABWBH010000051.1 GCA_013360585.1 Phycisphaerae bacterium
CGCGAACGTCACGCCCGGGGCTGCCCGCGCGCCCAGCCGCGCGCGGCGGCTCCACCGCACCCGCGCCACCGACAGCCCGGCGACCAGCGCAAGACCCCCGACGGCGAAGAACGCACCCGTCTCAGCCGCCGTCCCGCGCACAAACCACGCGAACACGAGCATCGCGGCGCACGTCAGCGGCAGAATCCGCGAGAACGCCTGCGCCGGTCTCGACGGTCCGCCGCCCGGCGCGCTCTCGGGCAATGCGCCGGAAAGCAGCCGACGCGGACTTACCCGCAGCACGCCGCGCAGGGCCGCCGTCATGCTGATCAGCGCCGTCATCGCCGCCGCCGGAACGCCGATCGCGCACGTCGCCGCCTCAACGTACAACGACAGAAAAGGCGCGTTCGCCGCGGCCGACCACCACGTCCGCAACCCCGAGAGCATCAGCCACGCATACCCGGCCGCTCCCAGCAACCCCGCGACGGACCCCGCGCCCGCCAGCACCGCGCCTTCACTCAGGAACATCCCGCGGATCCGAGATGGCGCAAACCCCGTCGCCGCCAGCACGCCGATCTCCCGCGACCGCCGCTCCACGCTCAGCCGGAACAGCAGCGCCACGAGCATCGCCGCCGCCGCAATCAGAAAGAAACTGAACCCCAGGAAAAGCTGGCTGAAATCCGTCGTGCCGCTCGCCGCCGCCAGCGCCTCGCCGCGAACGTCGCGCCAGGCGAGTCCGAACTCGGCGGGGTCGATCCCCTCCGTCAGCGCCGCACGAACCCGCTCCGCGAACGCCGACGGCGCATCCTCCGCCGGCACGCGCAGACGGATCGACGTGAGCCGTCCGTGACGGTCCGGTTCGGTCGCCCACATCGCCTGCGCAACCGCCAGGTTGAGGAAGACTTTCGGCGCGGCGCGGTGTTCGTCCCAGTACGCCTCGTCGATGTCGCGCACCTTTCGGAAATCGAAGGGGAAAGGCGGATCCCAGTCCGTCAGCCGCCGCACGTTGGTGATGCCCGGATATTCCGGAACGAAGCCCGCATCCGCCGCCGCTTCGTTCATCTCGATGACGCCAGACACGCGGAACGCCTGCTCGCGCGTCTGCAACTCGCCGATCCCGCCGGAGACGAAGTACCGCAACGTCACGGCATCGCCCGGATGCGCGCCGAGTTGCTCGGCTGTCCACGCATTGAGCAGCACCTCGTCGTCACCCGGCGCGGCAACCGCGCGACCCTGCACGTCGCGGAAGTCGCCCCACGCAAAGGCCTGCGTATCCAGACCCGCCGCCGTCGAATAAGGGACGCTCGACTGCGCCGCGTCAATGTCGTTCGCCAGGTACGCCAGCACCCGCGTTGCGGCCGCTCCGAGCCGGCGGATCGCCGCCTCCGCGGCACGCTCCGTCGCCGGGTCGATCAGCAGGCGGTCGCTTTCGATCGAGACGATCCGGCGCACCTCGTCCGTCCGAATCCGGATGCCGACATCCTCCGGCGTCACCGACGACCGCAAACCGGAGGTCAATGACGCGGTTACGGCGTCCGAGGAGATTCGGTCCGGATCGGATGTGCAAGCCAGCAGCACGTTCGCCACGCCGTCCCGGCGCAAAGCGCGCTGCAGCAGAAGCAGCGGAACAAAAACGTTGCGCGGCGGCTTCTGGCGCGGACGCAGACTCAGCCCGCCGCCCGCCTCGTCGGGCACGATGCCGCGGACCGGCAACCGAAGCGCCGCCGTCGTGTCCTCTCGCCGTCCCAGCAGCGTCTCCGCCGGTGCGTCGCCGGGCCGGGCGAAGTGCAGGAGCAGCTCGTCCCCCGTCCGCACTCCAAGGTCCGACGCCAGCGCTTCATTGATCAGACATCCTTCGGGCTTCGATCCGTCCGGAACCCACGCGAGCGGAGGCTCCTTCCCGCCGCCCGCTCCTTCGGGTGCGCCCGTGCTGAAGAACCCCGCCTCGACTCCGAAGATTTGCGCGCCGTTGGAGCGTCGCCGGGATTCCGCGTGCTCCGCGCCGCCGGTGAGCAGGATCGCGGACGCCAGCCGCGCGTCATCCGCAACGATTTCATGCGGCAGGACGGACGCCAACTCGGCGCGGAAGAAGCGCGGCGCAATCAGCGCGTGCGTCACGCCGCCCAACCGCTTCAGCGCATGCTCGCGCAGGCTGCCGCGCATCGAGTCGCCGACGATCAGCGCGCCGATCAGCGCCGACGCGCCGACCGCAACGCCGAGCGCAACCGTCAGCGACGTCGATCGCCGGTGCGCCAACCCGCGAAGGACGTACCACGTCGCCGTCATGTCCGCGCCGCCGTCTTGTCCGCCAGCCCTCCGTCAACCAGTTCGCAGGTCCGATCGAACCGCGCCGCCAGCGTCTCGCTGTGCGTCACAACGACCAGCGCCACTTTGTCCGTCCGAGGAAGTTCCGAGAGCAAGTCCGCGATCTCCTCCGCGGTCCGGCGGTCGAGGTTCCCGGTCGGCTCGTCCGCAAGCACGATCGCCGGCCCCAGCAGCAGCGCCCGCGCGATCGCCGCGCGCTGCCGCTCTCCGCCGGACATCGCCGCCGGGAAATGATCGCGCCGATCCGACAGTCCGACCCGACCCAGCAGCTCGACGGCCTTGCCGCTCATGTCCCCGCCGTCCTTGCGCGCCAGCGACGGCAGGAGCACGTTCTCCAGCGCGGTCAGATGCGGCAGGAGGTGATGCTCCTGAAACACGAAACCGATCCGCCGGTTGCGGAAGCGGGCCAGCGCTTGCGGCGCGAGGCGGAAGGGATCCTCGCCGTCGATCGTGACCCGCCCGCTCGTCGGCGGCTCCAGCGTCCCCAGGATGTTCAGCAACGTGCTCTTCCCGCATCCGGAGGGGCCCATCACCGCCAGCGACCGCCCCGGCGCCAGTTGAAACGACACGCCGCGGAGAATGTCGAGGTCGCCGCCGCGCCGGGGGAACTCTTTCGTGAGGTTCTCGGCGATGAGCATGACCGGCGATTGTATATGCCCCGGTCTTTCGGACCACCACGCCTTCGGGCGAGGCGGCCTACCTCAACGAAGGCGACGCCACCAGCAGCGCCAGGTCGATGAACTGCCCGCCCGTGTCCTGATGTACATGAACCGCCAGCGTGTTCACGCCGTTGCGCAAGGCGGAGGACGCGCCGATCAGCTTCGCGCTCACGTCGAACGGCGCGTAGGCGTCGTTCCAGCCCTTCAGCTCGACCAGCGGCACGCCGTTAAGGTGGACCTCCGTCGCGTTGTCGTAGTGCATGACGAGGAACGCGGCTTCGCACGTCGCGCCGTCGTACTCAAACTCCGTCCGCAGCCAGAGGTCCGGCGTCGTCCACGGCGTCCTGATGCGCGATTCCCAGCCGGCTTTGTGCCCGAATCCGCCTGGCCCGGTGGACCACGCGGAGTCGTCGAATCCTGCCTCACTCCAGTTCTCCGGCGGCGCGGTCGTTGTGTAACGCCACGTCGGCGGCGTCCCCGGATCGACCGCCGCCTTGACCAGCGTCGTCCAGCGCATCCGCGCCGCAGGCTCGATCCCCGGAGGGTTCCGCTCATATGCCGCCGGCTGCGTCGTCAGCGACCGCACGCGCGCCAGGTCGAACTTCGGGGTGCGGTCATAATAAAAAACGCCGTTGCATTCCTGCTCGATGTCGGTGAGCTGGGTGTAGCAGAAACCGAACATGAAGCGGTTGTCGCACAGCGCCTTCATCTGCCCGCCGTAGCGTTCGTAGAATTCGTCGAGCGTCTTCGGATTCGTGCCGTATCCCCAGCCCTCCTTGCCGGGCGGCAGCCAGCCGATGCCGCCGAACTCGCTGAGGAAGAAGGGACGGTCGATGCGGGTCACGCCGTATTGCGGCGGGAAAGCGAGGGCCTCGCCGATGTGCGCCCAGTTGGCGGCGAGCGCCGCCGGTTCCTGCGTGTAATCATGCCGGCAGTCGACATCGGGATCGGGATGACTTTTCACCCACCCGCTCGTCTCGATCACCGGGCGCGTCGGGTCGAGCGCTTTGATCATGTCGTACACGACGTTCTGGAGCGGTCCGGCTTCCGGCGGAGTCTCGTTGAAGGGGCACCAGCCGATGATCGACGGGTGATTGCGGTCACGGACGACCGACGTGACGGCTTCGTGAAGGATCGGCAGGTGAACGCGGGCGTCGGCGTAATTCGCGCCGTAGCTGGGCATCTCCCCCCACGTCAGATATCCGAGCTTGTCCGCCCAGTAATGAAAGCGCGGCTCGAAGATTTTCTGATGCAGGCGCGCGCCGTTGAACCCGGCGGACCTGGAAAGCTCGATGTCGCGCTTCAGCGCCGCGTCCGTCGGGGCGGTCCAGACCCCGTCGGGGTAGAACCCCTGATCGAGCACGAGCCGCTGGAACACCGGCTTTCCGTTAAGGAGGAGCTGCCGTCCGCGCACGTCCACGCTGCGCAGACCGAAGTAGGTTTCGACGCGGTCCACCGTCCGACCCTCCGCCAGCAGCGACGCCGTCGCCGTGTACAAGAAAGGATCGTCCAGCGTCCACGCCCGCTTCACGCCGAGGTCGGTCGAAAGCTCCGTGCAAAGCCCGGAAACCGGGCGACGCGACTTCCCGACAGACTTGCCCTCCGCGAAAATCTCGATCTCCGCCTCCAGCCCTTTCGACGCTCCGTCGGTCTCAATGCGGAACGTCGCCCGACCGGTCTGCGGGTCGGTGACGACGGCGACGTCACGGACAAACGACGTTCCGACGCCTTCGAGCCAGACCGTCTGCCAGATGCCCGTCGTCCGGGTGTAAAAGATGCCGTGGCTTTCCTCGCGGTTCGACTGCTTCCCGAGCTGCTGGAGTCCGCCGCGGGTGTCATCGAACGCGCGAAGGATGAGGGTGTGCATCGCGCCGGGCTTCGCGTCTTTCAACTCCCACGTAATCGGCACGTTGCCGCCGGTGTGTTCGCCGAGGCGCACGCCGTCCAGCCAGCCGGTCGTGCGCCAGTCGCACGCCCCGATGTGCAGCAGCACGCGCTTCCCGCTCCAGTCCTGCGGGATCGTGATCGTGCGACGGTACCAGACGTTTCTGATGAAGCCTTTGCGCTCCAGACCGGAGAGCTTCGACTCCCGGCAGAAGGGAACGACGATCTTGTCGGGCCAGTCCGCCCGGGTCAGAAAGGACTCGTCCGCGTCGTCATCCGTCTCGGCGAAGTCCCAGCGACCGTTCAGATTGATCCACGCTTCGCGCTGCCGATCGGGGCGAGGGTGCTCCGGACGCGGCATGTCCTGAGGGAAGACGATGAAACCGGAAAGCGTCAGGAACAACGTGCATACAACCGACATGATGCATCTCCGTGGCGTCAAACGAGAACGCCGGCGCCGTCCTTCGCCGCGCGCCGAAACCAGGAGTCCGCGCGGACGCCTGCGCGTCACCCGGGTTTCGTCGCTTCCGGTTTCGGCAGTTCCGCGGATCCGGGATCGCCCGGCTTCGCGGCGGTGCCTTCCGCCTCTCCGGCGGGCGCCGGCGCGGCGGGCGCGTTTTTCAGCCTTTCCAGAGCAGCCTTCGCCTCGGCGTGCGCGGGGTCATTGTCCAGAAGCGTCTGATACGTCTTGCAGGCGTCGTCAACGCGCCCGACGAGTTCGAGCAGGCGGGCGTAAGACTGCGCCAGTTCGGGCGTGAACTTACCTTCGAGGGCGGGCATCGCCTGCACCTCGAGCAGCGCGACGGCCTCCAGCAGCGACAGGCGATGTCGGATCTCCGCCAGGTTCGCCCCGACGTCCACCGCCGCCTTATATGCGGAGGCGTTCTTCGGTTCGGCGACGAGCACGTCTCGCAGAAGAACGAGGGCAGCCTCGTACTCCCCCGCCAGCACCCGCAGCGAAAGAAGGTCCAGCGGGTTCTGGTCCGCGCCCTTCTGCGCCACCTGGATCGCCTGATTGACGACCTCGACGGCCTTGTAAAGATCGCCCTCGCCGCCGCGTGAGCGGAGCATCGCCGCCAGGTTGTCGAAGTATCCAACGTGCTGCCGACCGTCCAGCGCCAGCGCTCGTTCCGCGAGTTGAACGCCTTCATCCTTGCGGCCGGATTTGAACACCGCCTGCGACAATCCCAGCAGGATCGTCGGCTCGCGGTCGTTCAGGGCGAGCGCCTGCCGGTACTTCGCCTCGGCCAGGCGCGGGTAGTCCTGCACGTGGACATCGCCGAGGATGCGGAACGTCTTCCAGTCCGTCTGCCCCGGCGGTGTTTTCGTGAAGGCTTCGAGGTCGGAAATCCCGTCAACGACACGACCCGAGAGGATCGCGCTGCGCCCCCGGATGTAGAACAACCAGGGGTTGTCTTTCGCAGTCTCGACGAGCATGTTGTAAAGCCGTGTGATCTCGGCGGCTTCTTTCTGCACGTCCCCGCCGAGTTCGATCCGCTCGAACGCCGCCAGCGCCTGCCGGACGGCCTCCTCCGGCGGCAGGATCGTCTCCAGCGTGAGTTCCCGGTTCGGGGAGGTAAGGACGCCCGGCGCTGCGGCGGGGTCAGCGGGTTTTTTCGGAGGCGGAGTCGCGGGCGGGGCCGCATCCTGTCCGAAGAATCCGGCAGTGAGGATCAGGCAAAAGAGCGCGGGTTTGAAATTGAGCATCATGCGGGCGTTATACCCGCACATTCCGGCGAACGACAAACGTAAGACGTCCCCGCCGGCTTAAGAACGGCGTCATCACGGTCGCCGGAGCCGACACCTGGTTTGCCCTCCCGGTCGCCGCCGTCCGAGCCGGGGGGAGACGCTCGTCACCCGCCCTCCCCGCCGACCTCGCGCCAGATGTTCTGGTAATACAGCAGGTCTTCCTCGCACTTATGACGCCGGAAGACCGCCAGCAACTCTCGGCAGCGCAGGACGAACAACTCCTGCTCATCCGGCGACAACCCCGACACGGCGTAACACTGCTCGCACAACCGGCCGAGCATGCCCAGCAGCGTGGTATGCTCCTCATTCAGGCGCCCCGCGCGCGGGTCCGCGTCGGTCAGCGACGTCTGCGCGCCGGCGCCCGGCTCTGCAGAGAGCATGCCTACCGCGTGATGCCGCCGCAGCTTCGCATGCAAGGCGTCCAGCAGCAGCTTGAAGTGCTTTGCGCTCGCGCGTGACTCGAACGCCGTCGCCGGCGAAGACAGCGCCTGCTCGATCATTTCCAGCAGTTCGGCGGTTGAGGCATGACCGAGTTCGCCGATGCGATCCTGAAACGGAAGTGTTGGCATGTTCTACCTCCGGGAGGGCGGCTCGTGCGTCACCACGGCAAGTCCGTCATAGGTACGCTTGCTGCATCAAACCAGCCTGCGAGTCGAGCCCTGGTTCAAATCAACCCCGCCAGACCGCCGCCGGAATGAAGGTCTGACCTCACGTTGTCTTCGTTCATCAGCGCCGGAGCGGAAAGAACCCGCAAATATGCCCCTCAATCTTACACTTGGAAAGGCCCACGCACAAGCTGAATCCGCAAAAAACAAAAGAATGCCTCCTGATCCTGCTCTGCGCGGGCTTTGTCCATCTGAAAGGTTCGTAAGGGGATTGCCTTAGGGGGGGATCGAGAGAATGATGCTCGGGGGCGACCCTCACGTGCCCTGTCGCGGGCCGCGGTGGATGCCTTCCGTCGCGCCAGTATGATCATTCCGCGCGTCGGGAATACTGCGGGGATAGAAGCATGTTTGACGAGCCACGCTTCAATTATCACAAGTGCGCCGTTCAGGCGTTGTCGATCGCCGCGCTCGGATCGATGCTCCTCCTGCTGTCATCCGGCGCATCCGGTCAGGACAAGCATCAGCCGCCGGACTCGCGTCTCGAGACGGTTGTTGCGCCGCGCCTTGTCGTGCTCAAGAGCCGTCGCATTGTTCACCTCTTCGACGGCCCTCGCCTGGTCCGATCGTTTCCCGTCGATCTCGGCGCCAACCCGGTCGGTCAGAAGGTGCGAGACGGCGACGGTCGGACGCCGGAGGGACGCTTCCGCATCGTCACACGCCATCCCTCCAGCGCCTACCGCTGCTTCCTGGGCATCAACTACCCGGATCCCCCGGCGGCGGACGCCGCGGTCGCTTCGGGCTTGCTGTCCGCGGGCGAGGCCGAGAGCATTCGACGGGCATGGCGCGAGGGGCGTTGTCCGAGCTGGGTGACGGCGCTGGGCGGCGGGATCGGATTGCACGGCGGCGGGCGCGGCGCGGACTGGACGGCGGGATGCATCGCCCTGCGCGACGCGGACATCGACGCGGTTTACCGCGTGCTGCGGATCGGCGACCCGGTCGAAATCTGGCCTTGATCTAGCGCCGCGCGCCGTCGCGGCGGACGGACCCCGATGGAGAAAGCGGGGCGGGAAAGCGGATGAACGCGGCCGGGGGCGCCGCGGGAAAGCGGACATCAGCTTGTCGAACGTCATCTCACATGCCGGACTTCCCGCAGGCTCGCTTCAGGGGCTGGCGGATGCCACCGCCGCGCTGGTGTCTTCGCTCGACCTGGATGCGGTGCTGGATCAGATCGCCCGCGCCGCGCGCGACGTAACGCGGGCGGAGGCGAGCAGCGTGCTCCTGCATGATCGTCGTCGACGGAAGCTGATCTTCGCGGCGGCGGTCGGCGATCACGCACCTTTCCTCATCGGGGAGGAGTTCAGCGCCGACCTCGGGATCGCCGGACTGGTGCTGCGCACCGGGCAGGCGGAGTGGGTTCAGGATGTGTCCGCGCGGAAGGAGTTCTACGCCGAGTTCGACCGTCGCGCGTCGTTCCGCACGCGGGAGCTTCTCGCCGCCCCGATGATCTACAAATCCGAGGTCGTCGGCGTCATCGAAGTCCTCAACACCCGCGACGCCGCGCCGTTCGGCGCCGGCGACCTCGAACTCCTCAAAGTCTTCGCCAATCTGGCGGCGTGCAGCACGCGCAACGCGCAAAGGCATGAAACGCTGAGACGCGAAAACGTCGGCTTGCGGGAAACGGTGCTCGCCGGCGTGGAGATCATCGGCGACTCCCTCGCGCTGCGCCGCATGTTGGACCTCGCCCACCGCGTGGCCCGCACGAACGCGACCGTCCTCCTGCTCGGTGAAACCGGGACGGGGAAGGAAGTTCTTGCGAAGTACATTCACTCGAATTCAGACCGTCACGACAAAACCTTCGTCGGCGTGAACTGCGCCGCGCTCACTGAAACGTTGCTGGAAAGCGAGCTTTTCGGACACGAAAAGGGTGCCTTCACCGGCGCCGCCGGTCAGCGCGTCGGACGCTTCGAGCTCGCCGATCACGGCACGCTCTTCCTGGACGAGATCGGTGACATCAGCCTGTCCACGCAGGTCAAGCTCCTGCGCGTGCTTCAGGAGCGCGAGTTCATGCGTGTCGGCGGCACGCGCACGATCGCCTGCGACGTGCGGATCATCGCCGCCACCAACCGCGACCTGAAGCGACTCATCTCCGAGGGGCGGTTCCGTGACGATCTTTTCTACCGCCTCAACGTTTTCCCGATCCTCATGCCCCCGCTGCGCGATCGCCGCGAGGACATTCCCTCGCTTGCCGATCGTTTCGCCCGGCGCGCGTGCGTCGAACTCGGCGTCCCCCCGCGCACGCTTTCGCCCGACGCCGTCGCGCTGCTGATGAGTCACCCCTGGCCCGGGAACATCCGCGAACTCGCCAACGTCATTGAGCGCGCCGTCCTCATGTCCGACGGAGCGCAGATCCTCCCGCAGCATCTTCCGGCCGACCTCCTTGCCGGCGCCGCGCCGCCCGCTTCACCGGATCAGGCCTCGATCCTGCAAAGTCAGGAACGCGCCCTCGTCCTCAAAGCCTTGAATGAGTGCGGCTGGAATCAGGTTCACGCCGCCCGCGCGCTCGGCATCAGCCGAGACAATCTTCGCTACCGGATCAAGAAATACGGATTGCACCGGCCTGCCGAAGCGTCCTGGGAAGGAGCGAACCCCTCCTGATGCAGCTCCCCGTGCATGATCCGAAGGATGCGGACCGGCGACCCGCGGAGGAGGTGCGCGCACTGGCCCTCGCCGTGCAGGCGAACCTCGTCCAGCTTCGCACGGCGGTGGGGCGCCGGCCGAACCTCGCACCCCACCTTCGCGGGATCAATGTGCCCTCTCCCGGCGCGGTCCACGCGTTCCGCGACGCTCTTCTGACACCGGATCAATTGCGCGACGCCTCGGACGCCGAACTGCTCCTGCGCCTGCACGAAACGTGGGGACAATACTGCACGTTCTGCTGGGCCTACGAAATTGACCTGCGCGGTCCGGGCTTGAACTTCGCCGCGATCCCACCGGACACGCCGCTTCATTGCGACACCGCGCTGCGGGCCAAGGAAGCCGAGATTCACGCCCTCCTCTGGCGCCTGCGTCACGAACTGCGCCGTCGCCCCTCCGAAGCAGAGCCTCTCGAAGGCGCCGACGACGCTGCGGCGCCGCCCGATCTGGTTGAAAACCTTGCACGGCGGATCCCTGCCGAAGCGCTGGGAACGCCCGTGTCGGACGCGGCGGAATCCGACCTGTTGCTCGCCGCCTGTCAACACGCGGGAATGTTGGCCGTGCTGCGGTGGCTGAGACTGCCCGGCGTTCGCTGGGGGGACGACCTTCTGACCCGCGTGGCGGAGCTGCCCTTCTGATCCCCTCCGCGTTTGCGCCGTCCGCACGCTACGCATCAGGGAGAGTCGCCCGACACGACGATGACGGTCATCGGCTTGTTCGCCCAACTGATCGGCGTCTCGTCACCGCCGAATCCGTAGCCGCCCTCGGCTTCCTCTGAAAAAGCGCCCGTGTCCGACGTCTCGATCCAGATCTTCGTCGTCTTCGACCCGCTCGCGCGCCAGGCCTCTTTCGACGGAAACAACCGGAGCCGATGCGCCGAGAAATTCATCGGCGGACAGCAGTAAGGCGCAGGCTCGCGGCCGACCCCCACGTCGAGATAGCCTCGACCGGCTTCGGAAGCCTCCTCCGCGATGCGCCTCGCCGCCTGGGCGCGGGAACCCTCCGGTCCCTCGTCCGTGACGAAGTTCCGCAGATAAGCGTAACCCCCGCGGGCTGTCAGGAGCGCCACCGCCGCGGTCATCACCGCGCCCGCCTTCCTGCGCCACCCGCTCCGTCGCAGCAGCTCGGAAAGCAAACACGCCGCCCCGATCGCCAACGCCGCGTCCGCGAACACGCCGAACCGACCGTATTCCGCCGGCTTGCCCGCGCCGATCATGACGAACTGAAGCAGAAACACCGCCGCGGGCACGACCAGCACCGCTCCGGCTGCGCCGTGACGTCTCAGCAGCCACGCCCAGCCCGCCAGCCCGGTCAGCGCAACGCCGGCCGTTGCTCCCTCCGCCGTCAGTTCGCCTACGCGCACCAGCCCCTCGAAAACCCGCGATACTTCGTACATATCCAGCGAGTTGCCGAAGTTGCTCCGCAGAACGTCGCGGTTGCGCACCGCATTGATCGCCACGTAAGGATTCGTGGCGAGATACGTCCCTGCCGCGCACCCTGCTCCAGCCGCAACGCGCAGCATCCACCTCACCGTCGACGCGCCCGATCTTGACGACGCGCTCGCCGCATCCGACGACGTTCCCGTCTCCCTCGTCTCCCCACGCCGCATCAGCCACGCCGTCAGCGGGATCAACACAATGATCGGCGCCGACGACAGCACCATCCCGACCGACGCTCCGCACGTCACGCACATCCCCCACCACGCGCGGCGCTGACGACGTTGCCCGACCGCCGCCACTTCAGGCTCAACCCGCGCCTCGAGTACCTCGATCGCGCCGCCGAGGCTCCTCAGCGCCAACGCCACGCTCGCCAGCATCAGCGCCGCGCCGGGAAGATGCGGCTTGCCCTCGTGCGACATGCACACCACCACCGGCATGAGCGTGAAAAACGCTGCGGCGAGAAGACCCGCGCCCGTTCCGCTCAGCCGACGCCCGATCGCCAGCGCCGCCAGCAACCCGACCAGCCCCCACGCCGCGGAGTACGCTCGCGACACGACGTAGAACTTCCCGAACTCGTCCGGGCGATCGAGGTAGGACGCGATGTCGCCGCCGACGTCGATGAGGTTCATCCGCCCGCACCACTTCAGCAGCCCGCCCACCGGATAAAGAAAAAGCCCGCCGTACTGATACAGCTTCGGGTCGAAATCCCGCTCCGACGGCTTCATGCCGCCCAGCGCGCGAAACACGATCATTTCGTCGGGCTGGTGCGAATACAGGCGGTAACGCAGGTAAATGCGAGCGATGTCGGCGGCCGACTCATTGAGCAGGATCGGCTCCCCCATCCCTCGCACGATCGGATCGACATCCACGTCCGCGCCGCGGTCCGCCGCGCCCCACCCGCGCCCGGCGAGGCGATAAATGTCCTCCCCGCGCCACACCGGACCGTCGCCGAAGAGCGCCGCGTCCTGCGCCCGCGACGGCAGACCCCACCGGATGCCCAGCACGCATGACGCCACGTACACGCCGACGATCAGCAACAACGCCAGCGTCCGAAGATCCGCCCGCAAGGCGAACGCCGACCGCGGCGCTTCCAACTGCGACGACCTTTCATGCTCCCTGGACAAGCAGGCTCAATGTCGTTCGACTACCCCTTGATCACCCCCACCGGCTTCAGCCGCGCCACCCGCCGGCTGATCCCCGCCTCGTGAAGGACGTCCACCACGTCGTTCACATCCTTGTAGGCGTCCGGTTGCTCTTCCTCCAGACCGGTTCTCCCGCGCGATCGCGCGACCACCCCTCGCGAAAGCAGCTCCTTGCGGATATTGCGGCCCTTGCTCGCCCGGATCGCCGCCCCGCGCGACATCTGTCGCCCCGCGCCGTGACAGCAGCTTCCGAACGTCTCCAGCATCGACCCCTCGCGCCCGACGAGCACCCAGCTCGCCCGCCCCATGTCGCCCGGAACCAGCACCGGCTGACCGATCGAACGATACCGATCCGGCAACTCCGGGTGACCCGGCGGAAACGCCCGCGTCGCCCCCTTGCGATGCACACACAGCGGCACGACCTTCCCGTCCACCTCATACGGCTCCATCTTCGCGATGTTGTGCGCGACATCGTACACCAGCGTCATGCCCAACTGCTCGGCCGGCGACTCGAACACTTGCGAAAACGCCTCCCGCGCCAGGTGCGTCATGATCTGTCGGTTGCTCCACGCGAAATTCGCCGCCGCCCGCATTGCGCCCAGATACCGCTCACCCTCGGGCGAGTTCACCGGCGCGCAGACGAGCTGCCGATCCGGCAGGTCGATCCCGTATTTCCGCGGCGCGTCCCGCAGCTCCAGCAGCGCGTCCTCGCACACCTGATACCCCAGCCCGCGCGAGCCGGAGTGAATCATCACCGTCAACCGACCCTCCTCCAGCCCGAGAACCCTCGCCGCCGCCTCGTCGTCTACGCGCTCGACGACCTGCACCTCGAGAAAATGATTCCCGCTGCCCAGCGTCCCACACTGACCCTCCCCGCGCTGGTACGCTGTCTCGCTGACGAAGTCCGGCCGCGCACCGTCGATCCGTCCGCCGCCTTCCGTGACGTCGAGGTCGCTGTCCCAGCCGAAGCCCTCCGCGACGACAAAAGGCGATCCGCGCTCCAGCAGGCGCGTCATCTCCTTCGTTCCGAACTTCACGCGCCCGCCGCGCCCCACGCCGCAGGGGACCGTGTCGAACAACGTCTCGACCAGTTTCTCGATCCGCTTTTCGGCGCGCTTCCAGGGAATGTTCGTGCGGATCAGTCGAACGCCGCAGTTGATGTCATACCCGACGCCGCCGGGGCTGATGACGCCGCCGGCGCGGGGATCCGTCGCCGCCACGCCCCCGATCGGGAACCCGTAACCCCAGTGAATATCCGGCATCGCCATCGAATGACGGACGATTCCGGGCAGCGTCGCCACGTTCGCCACCTGCTCCGGCGACTTATCCTTGCGAATGTGCGCGATGAGCGCCTCGCTGGCGAAGATCAACCCGTCGACGCGCATCCCCGGCTTGTACGACTTCGGAATGCGCCAGCGCCAGGCGTCCACGCGCTCCAGCGGACCCGTGTAAGCGTCAGACATGATGTCCGCGATCGTCAAAGCACGGTCGTGCGGTGTCAAGGCGTCGCGCCTACACCCCCGCCTGCGTCGGGCTTGCGACCGCTCGCGTGCTCCTCCTCGTAGCGGTTGATCCGGTAGCGGATCGCGTCGCGCGTGACGCCCAGCATCCGCGCCGCCCGGCTGAGATTGTTCCCGCTGTATTCCAGCGCCGCCTTGAGCACCTTGTATTCGAGATCCTCGAGCACGGGCTTGCCCGAGTCGAAATCCACGCTGATCCGATGCGACGACGGGTGAAGCTCAACCTCCAGCACCGCTCCCGTCCGCACCGCCTTCAGCGGCAGGTGATGCGGTTCGATCACCGGCGCGTCCGACATCAGCACGACGCTCTCCATCATGTGCGACAACTCGCGCACATTGCCCGGCCAGTCGTGCGCCCGCAGCACGTCCATCGCGCCGTCGCTGATCCGTTGCGCAAGACTCCCGAACCGCGCCCGGTACCGATCGAGGAAGAACTTCGCCAGCAGCTCCACGTCCTCGCCGCGCCCGCGCAGCGGAGGCATCTCGATCGGTACGACACGAAGCCGGTGATACAAGTCCCGGCGGAACTCCCCTCCCGCGATCGCCGCTTCGAGATCCCGGTTCGTCGCCGAGATCACATGCACGTTCACCTGCCGCTCCTTTGTCCCGCCCACCGGGCGGATCGTCCGGTGCTCCAGCGCCGTCAGGAGTTTCGCCTGAAGCGACGGCTTCATGTGCCCGATCTCGTCGAAGAAGATCGTTCCCCCGTCCGCGATCTCCATCAGACCCTTCTTGTTCGACTGCGCGCTGGTGAACGCCCCCTTGACGTGCCCGAAAAGCTCCGCCTCGAACAACTCGTCCGGAACCGCCGTGCAGTTGACGTGGACGAACGACGCGCCGGAGCGCGGGCCTTCGTAGTGGATCGCCCGCGCGAGCAGATCCTTGCCCGTGCCCGTCTCGCCGGTGATCAGCACGCTCGGCGGGTGCTCTCCGGCGATCGCCGTCGACCGCGCGAGGCGCTGCACCTTCGCCCGGATCTCCTCCATCGCCGCCGACGTCCCCAGCAGCGTCGCCACGCCGCTCGTCGAACGTTCCCGGTTCTTGAAGTAGTCGAGATTGTCGACCACCCGCTGATGATCCAGCGTCTTGCCGACGACCAGCCCCAGCTCCTTCAGGTCGATCGGCTTGGTGAGAAAGTCATCCGCCCCGGCCTTGATCGCCTCCACGGCCGTCTCGATGTTGCCGTGCGCGGTCATGATGATCGCCGGTACGCGCGATCCGCGTCCGCGCCAGGCCGCAAGCAGCTCCAGCCCGGTCATCCCCGGGAGCCGAAGATCGAGGAGGACCAGGTCCGGCGCCACCTCCTCCAGCCGGTCCACCGCGGTCTCCGCGGCGTGAAACAACGTCACCTCGTGCCCCGCATAGCGCAGCGCATCCGCGAGGTTCTTCGCCAGAATCTCCTCATCCTCGACCACCAGGATATGCGCCATGACGCTCTCGCTCCGCGGGGATCCTGCTCTCACATGAATAATGATGTTCTAAACCGACCCGCCCCCGCAAGGAAGCGTTCGGGGAGAGCACGGGTAACGAGGCGCAAACGCAACAAGCGGCCCGAGTCCTCGATCCACCCCCGGTTTCGCCGGACGGGCGGCGCCGATCGTTTAAGCCGGATTCCCCGACCGGACGATGAGCATGACTGGCGCGTGCGTCGGTGCGCGCCGGGCATCGTTACTCTCGGGGATTCGATCATGCCGTCGGTCGTCGTGATGAGCAGCGGAGGGTTGAAGAGCGCCGTGGCGGCTGCGGTGAGCGCTGCGGCGGAAGGGATTTATCTTCTCGTGGATCACGGGGCGCCGTCGGCGGCGCGGGGGTGGGCCGCGCTGGAGCGGTTGTGCCGCGGGACGGGGGGCTGGCGGTGCGTGCGGTGGACCGTGGGGCCCGCGCCGTCGCGGGAGGCGGGCCGGGCGGGGGTGGGAGGTTCGGAATCAGGGGGGCTTCGTCCTGAAACGGACCTCGGAGCGGTAAGCGGGTCGCGCGGGCTGATTCCGGCGATGCTGGGACTGGGGGTGCATCTTGCGACGAAGATCGGAGCGGACCGGGTCATCACGGGCATCAGCCAGGTCGCGGATGAGGGCGCACTGGGAGCGCCGTTCGGATCGGGCCGACCGGACCGGCGGCGAGAGTTCGTTCATGCGTGGCAGTGCATGATTGAGACGGCGCTGCCGCGCGGGACCGCGGTGCGCATCGAGGCCCCGCTGATCGACCTTCGAGCGGCGGAGATCGTCCGTCTCGGACTGCGGAGGAAGATCGCGTTCCAGAATACCTGGAGTTGCGAGCAAGGCGGCGAATCCCCGTGTCAGAAATGCGAGAGCTGCCGGGTGCGCGCGGCGGCGTTCCGCGAGGCGGCGGCGGCGGACCCTCTGGCGGCGCGACCGGCGGTGGCGCGGGCGTAGGCGACGGTCGGGCGGGATCTGCATTCGAGACTTGAGATTCAGGATTGCGGGCTTGCGTTTGCGGATCCGGTTTTGATTTCGAGATCCGATCCCGAGTCTTGATTTTTGAATCGACCCTCCTTAAGCGAGCCTCCTGACTTCCTCCTCCCGCTTCCTGACCCTTGCATCGCCGCGTGACATAAAGAGCAGGCGGGCGCCGCCCGGCTCCGGCGGAACGCTTCCTCGGGGGACGGTTCGGTTTTGAGACTGCGTTTCAACCGGGCGTTTGCGTGCCCCGCGGCGGATTCGTACAAGTCGGCGTATGACGCGGCAGGTGGGCGTGTGTTCGTGGTCGTTGCGGCCTGAATCTCCTTCGGACCTCGTGGAGCTGGTGCGCGCGACGGGGGCGTCGTGCGTGCAGCTTGCGCTGGGTCCGCTGTGCGAGGGACGGTGGGAGGCGGGGGAGACGTCGCGGCGGCTGGCGGACGCAGGGATCGCGATCCGCTCGGGGATGATGGCGACGCGCGGCGAGGATTACTCGACGCTGGAGACGATCCGTCGGACGGGAGGAGTGCGGCCGGACGGGCACTGGCCGGCGAACCTTGCGGCGGCGGCGGCGCATGCGCGGGTCGCGGCGGCGCTGGGCGTCGGGTTGGTCACGTTTCACGCGGGGTTTCTTCCGCACGAACCGAGGGATCCGCTGCGGCAGGTGATGCTGGATCGGGTGCGTGAGGTGGCGGCGGCGTTCTCGCGGGAAGGCGTGGGCGTCGGTCTGGAGACGGGTCAAGAGACGGCGGCGACGTTGCTGGAAGTGCTTGACGAACTGGGGGCGGCGAACGTCGGGGTGAACTTCGACCCGGCGAACATGATTCTTTACGGGATGGGCGACCCGACGGCGGCGCTGCAACAACTTTCGGCGCGCGTCGTTCAGATTCACATCAAAGACGCCCGGGCGGCGCGGCGCGCCGGGGCGTGGGGCGAGGAGACGCGCTTCGGCGAGGGCGAGGTGGACTGGAGGGAGTTTTTCCGCGTGGTGCGGGAGCGGAATGTCGCGGGGGACTGGATGATCGAGCGGGAGGGCGGCGACGACCGTGTGAGTGACATCCGCGAGGCACTTTCCGGGGTTGCTTTGTTCGCCGCGGACGGAGTCGCGTCGTTCGCCACGGACGACGGCGCGGGGGAGCGGCGATGAGCGGAGCGTCGCCGCTTCGGGTGGGCGTCATCGGCCTGGGTTTCATGGGTGCGACGCACGTGCGCGCCTATCTTCGCGCGGAGCGCGCGGGCGTCTGCCGGCTGGTCGCGGTGTGCGATCGCAATCCGCAACGGACGGAGCGTCTCGGGGCGACGGGCGGGAATCTCGATCCGGACGTCGGCGCGGGCGAGACGGCGGATCTGAGGTCTGTGCGGCGTTACACGGACGCCGCGGCGCTGCTTGCCGATGCGGAGGTGGACGCGGTCAGCGTCTGCACGCACACGCCGACGCACGTGGAGTTGTCGATCGCCGCGGTCCGCGCGGGCAAACACGTTCTGGTGGAAAAGCCGGTGGCGATCCGGTCAGCGGAGGTGGGACGGCTGATCGCGGCGGTTGCGGGGTCGGGACGGGTGGTCATGCCGGCGATGTGCATGCGATTCTGGCCGGGGTGGACGTGGTTGAAGGAGCGGGTTGCGGACGGGAGCTACGGGCGGGTGCAAAGCGCGGTGTTCCGCCGGCTGGGCAGCGCGCCGACGTGGGCGCCGGAATTTTACGGCGATGCGGGGCAGACGGGGGGCGTGATGTTCGACCTTCACCTGCACGACGCGGACTTCATCCGGTGGTGCTTCGGCGACCCGGAGGCGGTGTGCAGCGCGGGGGACGGCGATCATGTCACGACGCTTTACCGGTATAAGCGCGGCCCGGCGCACGTCGTCGCGGAAGCAGGCTGGAGGCACGCGCCGGGCTTCGGCTTCCGGATGCAATACGTGGTCCGGTTCGAGACGGCGACGGCGGAGTTCGATCTGTCGAAGTCGCCGCCGCTGACGCTGCACCGGAACGGCGGGCAGGAAGCGATCAACCTGCCCGACGAGGGAGGTTATGACGGAGAGGTCCGGCACTTTATCGGCGCGGTTCGATCGTCGACGTCGCCGGTCTGCACGCTGGAGGATGCACGAGTCGTTACGCGACTTCTGGAGGCTGAAGTTGAGAGCCTGCGCGGGAACGTGGTGATCAAGACGCTGCCGCAAGATCATCAGGGCGGGGCGAAATAAGAGCGCTTCTTATCCTTGGCCTTGCTTCGCAGCGTCAGATCCGGCGGCGCGGCTCGGTGATGAAACCACGTCCGAGGTTTGAGGGTCACGTGGAGGTGTGAGCATATGTTGCGCATTGCAGGATGGTTGCTGGGTTGCGCGGGCGTCGCATCAGCGGGAAACGGCGCCGTCATCGCGGACAAACCCGTCAACCTCATTCTGATCACGATCGACACGTTGCGAGCGGACCGGTTGGGGTGTTACGGGTATCGTCGGGCGACGTCGCCGAACCTGGACCGGTTCATGTTGCGGGGGACGCGGTTTGAGTGGGCGTTCTCGTCGGCGTCGTACACGGCGCCGTCGCACATTTCGCTGCTGACCGGGCTTTATCCGAGCTTTAATTCGGTCCTGCTGGACAACGGGCGGTTCTTCAAGCTGTCGGGCAAGACGGTGACGCTGGCGGAGCAGTGCCGGGACGCGGGGATGCGGACGGCGGCGGTGATCAGCAACCCGACGCTGAACCGTCGGCTGGGGCTGCATCAGGGCTTCGCGCTTTACGTGGACCTCCAGTTCGACCGGGTGCACGAGCGTTACCTGCCGAAGGAGGCGACGGCGACGACGCAGGAGGCGCTGGAGATTCTTAACCAGGTGCATGACGCGCCGTTTTTCCTCTGGGTTCATTATCAGGATCCGCACGGACCTTATTCTCCTCCGTGCGATTTGACGACGTTCGGAGACGCGGCGCCTCCGCCGGAAAAAGACCGGATTCTCCCGGTCGGGACGGACACGTCGGGGTACAAGGCGATCCCGACGTACCAGGTGATCGAGGAGGAGCGGGCGGCGTGGCGTTACGGGTTGCGCTACGACAACGAGATTCTTTATCTCGACCGGCACATTCAGACGTTGTTCGACCGGGTGGACGAACTCGGGCTGACGCGCAACACCGTGATCGTGCTGACATCGGATCACGGGGAGGCGTTTTCCGAGGACGAGTTTTTCTTCGCGCACAGTCACTCGGTGGGTCTGGACCAGGTGCGTGTGCCGCTGGCGATCGTCGGACCGGGCGTGCCGGCGGGGAAAGTGATGACGACGCCGATCGGGGGGGTGGACGTATATGCGACAATGACGGAGATGATCGGTCTTAAGCCGGTGGAGAAGACGTCCGGGCGGTCGTGGGCGGCGGCGGTGCGGGCGGGGAAGGAGCCGGAGGAGAAGCCGGTCTTCTGCGAGGGTTTTTCGCAGCGCGGGGTGGCGTTCCGGGGGATGTACTACCGGGAGGACCGTCGCCCGGCGGACAGCCCGATCTGGAAGATCAGCCCGACGACTAACGGGAAGCACCTGCCGCTGGGGCCGAGCCTCGTCCGGCTGTCGGATGGCGCGGGGATCGAGCTGTCGAAGGGGGCGCTGCTGCGGGCGGAGCTGGATGCGTTCACGCTGGCGGCGGAGCAGGCGATCCGGGAAACGTTTGACGAACTTGTGCGTCGGGGCAAGGACGAGCGGACCGTGGCGGAGAACAACGGGCTGGTGTTCTTTCGGGATGAGCTGGGGTACGAGTTTGATCTGCGGGATCTGGAGCCCGCCTCTCCGGAGGAGCTTTCACCGGAGGATCGGGCGCAACGCCGGGCGATGTCGAGCCTGGGTTATCTGGACAAAGCGCCGGAAGAATCGGAAAACAAGCCGAAACCGTGAGGAAGACACGGGATGTGGATCGTGGGTGGGAAGCGGATGCGAGGGATGCGCGGGACAGCGCCGGTTCAAAGAGCCGTCGGGCCGGCGGACGCTCGGAGAGTTTCTTCACCCGTAAGAACCGCGTCGCCCTGGAGCACTGCGTCACTTCTGTGCAGCGCAGTGATTTTTGTTGCGGCGGGATGTGATCCGTCGGGCTGGCGCGGAGTCGATGACGGGGGCACGGGGCGGGCCGTGGCGGAATGTCCGCGGGAGGCGCCGGTGCAGGTGCGAGTGAGGCTGACGGGTCGAGGAGAGGTGATCGGCGCGGCGGACGGGGGGTGCTTCGAGCGCGGGGCGGAAGTGGTGCTGGATGCGCGGGCGGCGGACGGCTGGGTGTTCGGCGGGTGGTTCGGCAACGCGACGAGCGTCCAGCCGGTGATTGCGCTGGCGCTTGACGCGGACACCACGGTCGAGGCGGTGTTCCGGCGGATTCCGCAAGCAGGGGTGACGCGGGTGTTTGCGCCGTTTCCGGCGGGGACGGCGTCGGTGGTGCTTCAGGGACCTTTCGGGGCGTATACGCACGGGTCGGAGACGGCGTGGGACTTTCATCTGCCGTGGGGAACCGAGGTGCTGGCGGCGGCGGACGGGGTCGTCGTCGAATTCGAAGAGGGGATCCCGCGTAATGAACCGGGGCGTCCGCCGCGCGAGGGTCCGGCGAACTTCGTCATGCTGGAACACGGGGACGGCTGGTTCACCCGGTATGTGCATCTGGACACGGACGGCGTGTTCGTGGAGATCGGACAGGCGGTGCGCCGAGGGGAGAGGGTGGGCGTCACCGGCGACACGGGGCTGACGTTTGATCCTCATCTGCACTTCGAGACACGGGGAGCGGAGGGCGAGCCGCTGGTTCTGGGGTTCGCGGAGTCCCTGCGCCGTGACGGTGCGGCGGAGGAGGGTGACGTGATCGTGTCCCAGAACCGCGCGCCGCTGGTCGATCCCGGCGGGTTTTGATGCCTGCCTCGCGAGGGGATATCCTGCGTGGATGAGCGACCCGCGTTTCCTGCCTTATGTGGATCGTTACGACCCCGGCATCCCACCGGAGGAGGCACTGCGCCGTTATTACGAAGTGATGCGTCGGCGGCGGTCGGTTAGGATGTTCTGCGACCGGCCAGTCTCCCGCGAGACGATCGAAGGGCTGGTGCGGGCGGCCTGCACCGCGCCGAGCGGGGCAAACAAGCAGCCCTGGCGCTTCGTTTGCGTTCAGGATGCGGGGTTGAAGCGGCGCATCCGTGAGGGGGCCGAGGCGGAGGAGCGGGAACTTTATCTGCACCGGGCGAACGTGGAGTGGCTGGCGGACCTTCGGGAGCTGGGGACGGACGAGCACAAGGGGTTTCTGGAGATTGCGCCATGGCTGATCGTGGTGTTCCGCCTTGTACGCGGGGACGACGGATCGCAGGTGTATTACGGACCGGAGTCGGTGGGGATCGCGGTGGGGATCTTGCTGGCGGCGGCCCAGCACGCGGGTCTGGCGACGTTAACGCATACGCCAAGCCCGATGAAGTTTCTCTGTGAAATTCTCGGTCGCCCTGACAATGAGCGGCCCTTTCTGCTCATACCGGTGGGGTATCCGGCGGAGGATTGCGTCATCCCGGAAGCCGGCATGCGGCGAAAGCCGCTTTGCGAGGCGCTGGTGTTTGACACGTCCGGGGACGTGAGTAACCTTTAATGATTGCATCTTCCGGGTCGCGGATGGCGGCGACGGCGGGGCGGGCGCGTTGCAAGGCGCGTCTGAGGTGTGCGACATCCCGGGGTTATCCAGTTACGTATTCAAATTTAGCAGATCAAGTGATGTGTTGATGGCGCGGTCTTGTTCCGCGCCGGCGCGGGGTTGCGTCGGCGAGTTCGGCAACAAGGCGCGATTTGTTTATGCGTTGTGTTCTGAAAGGAGAAACGAAGATGAGAAAGCTTGTGACCGGTTTGTTCGTGGGCGTCGTGGCGCTGGGGGTTTCGGCGAGCGCGTATGCGGAATGCACGTGCAAGGCGATCGACGCATCGGGCACGGGCTGGTGTGCGGATTGCAAGCACGGGAAGGTGTTCTTCGTCGAGATCGGCAGCGAGGGTCTGTTCAAGGCGCTTCAGGGCACGAAGATGAAGGCCGAGGACATCAAGTGTCCGGGTTGCAAGACGGCGTTCGAGAAGAACGGGTCGTGCGACAAATGTCACGTGACGTTCTGCGACGGGACGTGCTACAAGTCGTTCGTGTCGGCGGCGATGGCGCCGGGGAAGGCGACGGATCCGGCGACGATCAAGTGTCCGGCCTGCAAGAGCGCGGCGGAAGGCAAGAGCGAAGGCAGCTACTGCGAGCCGTGCAAGGGCGGGTTCGTCGGGCGGTACATGTTCGCGGCGAAGGACGCTTACGAAGCCGCGAAGAAGGCGATGACGGTGCTGGCGACGGCGACGAAGACGAAGTGCGAGACGTGCGCGACGGCGATGGTGACCAACGGCACGTGCGAGCACTGCAAGGTCACCTACAAGAACGGCGAGAAGGTCAACAAGTCCTGAGACGCTGATTTTCCCATCCGCCTTGATGGATGAGGCTCACAACCCGGCCCGGTCGCCACGCGCGGCAGGGCCGGTTCTCTATCCGCCCGTCATGCCCTGATGAAGCTCCCGCGCGACGCTTGTCCTGCGCCTGCTATGCCCCGACGAAGCGTCTTCGCTCCCTTTTCACGACCACGTGACGCAGGATAACGCGACATCGGTTCGAGATTCTTTTGCGCCTCCTTCCTCCTCGACTCCTCACCCTTATCGCACCACCGTCGAGCGTTCCATCAGCGGGCCGTCGCAGAAGCGCTGGCCGGAAGCGTCCCCGATCCATTGCTGGCGCACGTCGTAGCGCCCGGGCGGCAGGTCGTCGAAGCGTACCCTGAGCTATGACCAAATCCTGTGGATGACCTGAAGAAAAAGGCGGCGTATCCTGGGTGGAGTTTCAGTTCACCCTTTACGAAAGGATACGCCATGGGACA
>JABWBH010000015.1 GCA_013360585.1 Phycisphaerae bacterium
GGGAGGGGAGGGGGAGCTGGGCGGGGTGCGGGCGGCGGGGATGGCCCGGGTCGGGGGTGGCGGAGGGGCGCGGGGCGAGGTCGTCGTGCACCTGATCGACGCGATGAGGGCGGCGGTGGTGGCGGGGGAACTGGAGGCGGCGCGGGTCTGCTACGAAGCGCTGGGGCGACTGCTCGGGAGCTGGTTTCATCGAGCTCAGGACGGGTAGTTCTCCTGGAAATGTTGCGCGGCGGTGCCGACCGAGTCGTTCAAAACGCGCAGTCGTCACGGTGAATGACGCTGCTCTTGCGAGCTGGGAACCTCGGGCGCACGCCGGAGCAGTCCGTTTGCTTTCCATGCGATCTTGCCGTAGGCTGGTCCGCATGGCTGCGACTGCGACCTTGGCCACGTTGGCGTCGGAGATGCCCGCCGCCTGGACGACGCGCGCGCTGGAAGCCTGGCTCGAAAAGCTACCTGCACGCGAGCGAGCTGAGCTGATCTGGGCTCGCCCGGGGCTGACCGCCGCGCTTGACAGTCTGCTCAATGGACCACTGAACGCAGATGCCATTGATGCTGGAGTACGTCGTTATGCCCGGGTCAGCCTTGGGTGCCAGACGATCCTGTTGCGTGCACTACGAGGTGACCTCCCGCTCCCGGCGCTGCGCCAAGCCCTGCTCGCAACGCTACCCCAATTGAAGTCCTTCTTTGCCGGCGAACCGACCGCTGCGGGGCAGGCAGAGCAGGCGCTGCGTGCTGGCGTCGCGATGATGCACGCAAATGAGAGCGTCATCGAGCAATTGAAGGGTAGTCCGGAGGTGGCATCGATCGAAGCGCAGCTCCCCGAGACCAGCCTCGATGAGCTCGTGGAGGACCTCATGGCGTCCCCGGCGGCCGACGGGGCGCGAGGATTGGCACTTCTAGCGGCTCTCCTGGAAGCCGTGGAACGGTCGATCTCCATTGAGCGAGGTCGAGAGCTTGCGCGTCTGTCGCTGATCCATATGGTGCGGGGGGTGACGGCGCTGCGCTGCCAGGGGCTTGACGTCTCGATCGTCTCCGATGAGCCACCGGACGTTCAGAGAGACCGGTACATCGACGCAATGGCGCGATGCTCGCTCGAGGGGTCGTCGCCGTTTGCCCATGAACTGAACGGTCTCCTGTACCCGTTCCCAATACCGCTTCCAGTGGCATCGAGCCCGCCGCCTCCGCTGATTCAGCGCCTCGTCGGGCGTGTGGCAGGAGCGATGTTCCTGCCAACGCCCAGCGTCTGCTTGGAAGGGCAAAGCTGGTGGATTTCTGCCACGCCTGAGCTGGTCGATCGAGCGCTCTCGCTGCGAGAGGTGCCGGTGCAGGCGCTCGTCCTCTGTGGTCCGAAGGAGCGGCTCCTGCGAGTGGATCCTGTATCTGAGCAGAGCATGCCCGACTCCGCGACGCGCACTCGCGACATGGTTCACGATTGGGACGAGCTTCTTCGCCGGCTGGCGCAATGAATGATGCTTCCTGGGACTGGCCTCCTCGCATCAGTGCCACGCGTGTGCAGGAGCTCCACTCGGCTGCTTTGGCGCACGCCGGCGGCAGGCCTGGTGTGCTGAATGCCGGTCTCCTGGAGAGTGCCGTCGGGGGCGCTCTGACGGCCGCACTATACGCTAACGAATCCGGTGAGCCAGACCCACTTTATATAGCGGCACATCTGCTCTGCTATCTGGCCCGCAATCATGCGTTCAATGATGGGAACAAGCGTGTTGCCTGGCTCGCGTGCGAGGACCAGCTTCGCATGTGCCGGTTGCGCGTAATAGCGTCGACGGACGATGCCGAGCGGCTTGTTCTTGATGTCGTGAGGGGAGACGTAAAGTCGGAGGACGTCATAGTTTGGCTGGCGGAGCGGCTTGCTCCATATGATCCATGAAGTCCTGGTCGAGGACGAGCCCTACGAGACGCTGGAGTCGATCGCCCGCCGGTGCGGGCGAAGCGTGGCCGAGATCGTCGGGGACCTCGTGGCGCAGCACTTCGGTGCATCTCGCGCGGGCGCGGGCAAGGGCCTCGGCGCCATCGAGGGCATCGTGGACGATCCCGCGGCGGCCGAGCTCGATCATGATGCCGTCATCTACGGCGCGGCGAAGCCCCGCTGATGGAGCGCGTCTTCGTCGACACGAGCGGCTGGTTCGCGTTCGCGAACCGTGGTGACCCGAAGCATCATCGCGTCGCGGCCGTGCTCCGGCGCTTCGAGGGGCGCCTGGTCACCTCTTCGTTTATTTTGACGAAACGGTGACCCTGTGCAGGTATCGCTATGGCCACAAGGTGGCTGCCGCCATGGGTGACACGCTCCTCTCGGCGGACGTGGTCGATCTGGTCCGCGTCACCGAAATGGACGAGCGGGCTGCCTGGTCGCTCTTTCTCGCGCGAGCCGACAAGAGCTACAGCTTCACGGATTGTACGTCGTTCGTGATCATGCGCCGATTGAATCTCGAGACGGTCGTGTCACTCGATGACGACTTTCGGCAGGAAGGGTACGAAACCCTCCCCGGCGATACGAAGTGATTCTCGATTGCCTGCGTCCGGGTCCGAACAACGGTTTCGCCCGTGCTCTGATCCGATCTTTCAATCCGCGAATAGTCGCAGCGAGGCGGGGCACGCCTGGCAGCGATGAGTGCGCGGGAAGGCGCTTCCCGCCGGCGCGGTGATTCAGGCGGCCCGCGCCGCCGCCGCGCCCGGTTGACGCCCGCGCGGGATCGACTTATGCTCCCGGCGTCGGGTCGGAGTAGCGCCCCCTCCGCGCAGCATGCAAGTTTCGGCCAGGAGATGACACGATGCCGCACGAATTACCTTCGCTTGCTTATGACTTTAACGCCCTCGAACCGCACATCGACGAGCAGACGATGCGCATTCACCACGGGAAACATCACGCGACCTACGTCGCCAAGCTGAACGAAGCCCTCGACAAACACCCCGAATTGCACAAGAAACCGCTGGAGGATCTGCTTCGCGGGCTGGCGTCCGTGCCCGACGACATCCGCGGCGCGGTGAATAATCACGGCGGCGGACACAGCAATCACTCGATCTTCTGGAAGAACATGAAGCCCGGCGGCGGCGGACAACCCGCCGGAGCCCTGGCGGACGCCATCAAGAGCACGTTCGGCGGCTTCGACGACTTCAAGGCGAAGTTCACCGCCGCCGCGGCGAACCGCTTCGGCAGCGGCTGGGCGTGGTTGTGCCGGGACGCCGGAGGGAAGCTGGTTATTCAGGACTTCCCGAATCAGGACAGCCCGCTGACGAAGGGCCTGACGCCGCTGCTGGGCGTGGACGTCTGGGAGCACGCGTACTACCTCAAGTATCAGAACCGGCGTCCGGATTATCTGGCCGCGTGGTGGAACCTCATCAACTGGGCGGATGTCGCCGAGCGCTTCGGGCGGTAATCGGCGGGCGGGACGGCGATCACGCTGACGAAGCACATGCCGGACTCGAGCAAGAGCGTGGGGATGTTCCCGGGCACGTTCGACCCGGTCACCTACGGGCATCTCGACATTATCGAGCGCGCCGCGCGCATGTATGCGCGGCTCATCGTCGCGGTCGGGCACAACCCGGAGAAGGCCTCGGTCTTCACCGCTCCCGAGCGCGTCGAGATGCTGCGGGCGCAGGTATCACATCTGACGAACGTGGAGGTCCGCCCTTATGAGGGTCTGACGGCGAGGTTCGCCCGTGACGTGGGGGCCGGCGTCATCGTTCGCGGCATCCGCGACAACGTCGATCTGCACGCCGAGCTGGAACTCGCCAACACGAATATGCTCATCAGTGACATCGAAACCGTGTTTCTGATGGCCAGCTCCCAGCACGCGATGACGTCCAGCACGCTTATCAAGCAGATCGTCGAGATCGGCGGATACGACACGAACCGTCTCGCACGACTTGTCCCGCTTGAGATCGCGCGCCGCCTCGAAGATCGCATCCGACGCCTGAAGGGCGAGCCCCCCCCGCGGAGCGCCTGACCTGCGATTTCGCTGCGATCGTTTCGCGGGCAGGCCGTCCCGGGGTTGCGTTCAGGCCGTCGCGCCTGGACTTCCCGGTTTTTCCGCTCTGAAGAACCTCCCCCCGCGTTCCCCCGGCCTGCCGACGGGTATAACGTATGACGGGCGAGGAGCCCCCGGAGAAAGCAGGATGAGAACGTTGAGCAAAACGGGAGCAGCCGGGCGCGCAGCGACGTCGATTGCGTCAGGCTGCTTAGTGATTTTTGTGGCGGCTTGCGGAGCACCCGTCGATCCTGACGCAGGCCGAGGTTCCGATGCTCCGCCGGACCTCAGCGACTTATGCGGCACGCGGACGTCGCGCAACGCCCCGCCGCCGGGAATCCTCCGCAGCGTCAGTCGCTCGACGATCGAGCTTTCGCCGGAGGATACCGGCTTGGCGAACGTGATCTCAATCATCCGTGGCGCTGGTTCGTGCGACGAGTCGCCCGCGGAGACAGTCGTTGAGTATGAGATCGGCGCGGACGGCCTGGTGCTCAGCGTGGACGGCGAATCTCCGGGAACCGAGCGCCGCTTTGTCATCTCTGACGGCTGTCTTCAGATTCAAACCACCCCCGACGCGGATGCGGATGACGGCGGCGACGGCTCGGACGGAAGCGGGTCCGACAACGGAGGGTCGGGGGGAGACGGCGGGAACGAGGATCCGGGGCCGTGCGGTGAAAGCGGATTTCCGCTCTTTCAGAAGCTGACCGACAACGATCCGGAAACCGATCCGTATGTCTGCATCGAAGTCGCCGAGGGCGAGTCCTGTCAGGATTGCTCCGAAGGCGACGACGGGTGGACGTTCACGACGCGCACGACCGTGACCTTCCGCGCGACGCGCAGTCTGGCGTTTGTGCAAGCGCTGGATCTCTGCACGTTTGAACTGAGTGAGTCCAACATCCGCATCGGCGAAACCGTCACCGCCACGCTGATTTCAACCACGCGGTTTGAGCACGACGACCCGGAATCCTGATCCCACCGAGGCCGCCGGGCTTACCGATCCGGTGTGATGCACGTTTCCTGCAATTGAATCGGAGCGGCGTGGTTCTGTCGGGGGCGCGCGGACCGCAGGTGCGCGCTCCGCGTTCATGCGACAGGCTTGCAATTCAGCACGGCAGCCCCGGTCTGCGCATGAGAAAGGGACCGCAGCGCCGGTCGCGCCGCGGTCCCCCTGCTTGTTAACTGCCTTGTGAAACGTGCGTGTTACACGATCACGGGCAGGAGTAGTTGCGGTAGATCGTCGCCCCGAACGCGGTCGAGGTTGCGCTGACCGTGTGCGGGCCGGAGGCGACGCCGTTGAACTTGACGTTGCAGCGCCCGCTCGGACGGACCTGCTTGTTGTTGTTCGGACCGCCGTCCAGCTTGAACGTCACGCGCTCGCCCGGAGGGCCGAAGTTCTTGGCCCGGGCGATGTACGTGCCGCCCTTGCAATTCGCCCTCAGCTTCGGCCACGGTCCGCCGACGCGCCAGAACGAGGTCGCCGCGCCCAGCGGATCCGGGCACAGACCGAAGTTGTACGACTTGCACTCGCCGGAGTCGACCACGTTGTCGTTGTCGAGGTCGGAGAAGTGACGACGAGCGCTGTTGCCTTCATTCAGCGGCTGGCTGTCACCCCACAGCATCGGCTGGGCCGCCGTGGCGAGCGTGCCGAACTCGTCCTTCGCATACACGATCCGGTAAGAACCGGAACCGTCAGCCGGACCAGTCAAGGTGATCCCCGCCAGGCACAGGCTCAGGTCCGTGAAGACGTAGCCGACATCGAAGCTCGACGGAACCACGCCGAAGTCGATCGCCACGCCGTCCAGAACACCGCTGCTGGTGCAGTTGCCCGCGTTTTCCCAGTTTTCCAGCGTGTTCAGGAAGATGACGCAGCGCTCGGACGTGCCTGAACCGCCGGCCTTCCACCACCACGCATGCTCAACGCGACCGATCTCGATCCCGTTGCAGCCGCCCTGCATGATGAAATCTTCGATGAAGACGCGATCCTGGTTGTCGGCATTGATGAAATACCGGGCGCCGCCCTGCCCGCAATTCTGGCCGTAGAAACCGTCGCTCGGCAGCCCTGTCCGGGTATCCGACTCGAAGGCGTCGTAGCACAGATAGGCCCCGCAGTCTTCAGAGACACCGGGCTCGCCCAGTTCGACCCAGCCGCCGATCACGTTGCCGAACTCATCGATCTTCGCGATGCGCAACGGGGCGATCTGCATCCCGTATTCAACCGAAGTGAACCCCTCGACGGCGACATCGCCGCCAACCCCTTCACTTTCGACCTGCGGTTTCTGAGCGTAGACCGAGACGGCCAAGCCCCCCGCGGCCAGTAACGCCAGCGCCCAAGAAGCGTTCTTCATAACGAGCTGCTCCCTTCCTGCAATTGAACGAAAAACATTCGTGCGGCGCCGAACCCGGCGGCGCCGTTCCGCCTCCCTCTGACCTCTGCAATCCGCCCGCACGCACAGGCGTTTATGACAACCGCCGACGGATGCGCGATTGCAGTCCCTCGGAACGTTTCACACAAGCCCGATCCAAGGTAGTTCACAAACCTGGCCCACGAAGCTCTGAGTCGCCGACGCAAAAACACACTTACCTCGGCACACCCCAATGCATTCCGTCCGGCAGCGCCTCAAGAGACATGCCGCCGCGGAACATCGGGTATGACCCCTTCCCGCCGCATTAGCGCAGGTTCGTCCTACTTACGCTACCAGTCTAACAGCGCATGTTCAACGAAATATCTTATGAAAAACCTTTCATGTTGGGCTGGTGCCGGGGCAGGCGGAATTACGCTCAGTTCAGGCCGCGTTGATTGTCGCCTTTCGGACCGACACATCTCCTCTGGCCCGATAAACTTCGGGTTGTCGTACTCGCGTTCGTCGGGATAAGGTAGGCATCGATGAGCACCGAACCGGCCAACCCGCTCCTTCTCGATGCCGATCGACCTGGCTTGCGGTCAGCCGATTCCGCCGTGCGTCTGCTGGCCACGGCGGATGCCGACCCGAACAAGCTTACCCCGGCGATGCGGCAGTACGTCGATCAGAAGAAAGCCGTCGGCGACGCCGTCCTGCTCTTCCGGATGGGCGACTTCTACGAGACGTTCTTTGAGGACGCCGCCCTTTGTGCCCGCGTCCTCGGCATCGCCCTGACCACGCGAGACCGCAGCGAGAACCCCGTTCCGATGGCCGGAATCCCCCACCACGCCCTCGAATCCTACCTCCTGAAGCTGGTGCAAGCCGGTTACCGCGTGGCGATCAGCGAGCAACTCGAGGACGCCCGATCTTCAAAAGGGCTGATCCGCCGCGACATCACCCGGATTGTGACGCCGGGAACACTGACCGACGACACGCTTCTGTCGCGGACCCGATCCAACGCGATCGCCGCCCTTTGCGTGCAGGGCGAGGAGGTCGGCGTGGCGGTCGCCGAGCTGTCGGGCGGAATCTTCGAAGTGTTGACGGCGAACCGGCAGGTGACGGTGGATGAGTTGGTGCGCATCGCCCCTGCGGAGATTCTCACCGACGAGAGCGGACCGGCTGCGGAAATCGCCCGGCAGGTTTCACAGCATCTTCCCCTCTCCTGCACACGCCGCCCGCCGCATGAATTCACGAGGCACAACGCGGAGCGAACCCTGCATGAACACTTCGGGGTTACCACGATGTCCGGGTTCGGCTTTGACGATATCGGATCGGCGTTGTGTGCCGCTGGGGCGCTCGTCCGCTATCTCCGTGAAACTCAGCGCTCCGCCGTGACCCACCTGACGACGCTGACCCGGCGCAATTCCGCTGATTACGTCCAACTGGACCGGAATACGTGGCGCGCGCTGGAGATCGACAGAACGCTTCGCACCGGGTCGCATGAGGGCAGCCTGCTGGAATCCGTGGATCGCACGGTCACCGCGATGGGCGCTCGGCGGCTGGGGCGCTGGCTGGCGTTCCCGCTGCGCGATCTTGCCGCGATCACTGCCCGTCACGACGGGGTCGGCTACCTGCGCGATGAGGACGCCGTCCGTCGGCGCATTCGCGACGCGCTTCGAGGCTGCGCGGACATCGAGCGGATCGCCGCCCGCATCTCGCTGGTACGGGCGACCCCGCGGGATCTGGTCGCCCTCGGACGGACGCTGACGACGGCGCCGGCGATCGTCGAAGCCGTCGGGACGCACCCACCGCACATCCTCGGCGACGCCGCGGGTCGCCTCCGCGGGTTCGCGGGACTGACGGAACTCCTCGTGAAGTCGATCCGCGACGACGCTCCGATCGGCCTGCGCGAAGGCGGCATCATCGCCGAGGGCTTTCATCCCGAACTGGATCGCCTTCGAGCGATGGCGAGCGAGGGACAGTCCTGGCTGGCGGAGTACCAACGCCGTCTGATCGAGGAGACCGGGATCGACCGACTCAAAGTCGGGTTCAACCAGGTCTTCGGGTACTACATCGAGATTTCTCATGCCCAGAAAGGCCGCATTCCCGCGAACTTCGTGCGCCGTCAGACGGTGAAAAACGCCGAACGTTACATCACCGAAGAACTCAAGCGGTTTGAGGACGACATCCTCACCGCGCGCGACCGGGCCAACGAGCTGGAGTTTCAGCTTTTCGAGGAGGTTCGGCGCGACGTGGCGGCGGAGACGGGGCGCTTGCTCCAGTTCGCAGAGGCGCTCGCCGAACTCGACATCCTGTGCGGGCTGGCCGAGTTGGCCGTCGAGCGGCGCTACGTCCGTCCCCGGGTCATCGAGGGTCATCGGCTCGATATCCGGGACGGTCGGCATCCCGTCCTCGATCAGACGCTCGACGATCGCTTCGTACCCAACGATGTGGTCCTCGGCGAGCCGGACGCCCGCCTCATCGTTCTCACCGGGCCTAACATGGCGGGCAAGAGCACGTACATCCGCCAGGCCGCTCTGCTCGTGCTGCTCGCGCAGTCCGGCTCGTTTGTCCCGGCGTCCGCGATGACGTTCTCACCGGTCGACCGCGTTTTCGCCCGCGTCGGGGCGTCCGACGAGATTCTCCGCGGACATTCGACGTTCATGATCGAGATGATTGAAGCTGCCAACATCCTGCGCAACGCCACGCCGCGGTCGCTGGTCATCCTGGACGAGATCGGACGGGGAACAAGCACCTTCGACGGATTGTCGCTTGCGTGGGCGATCACCGAGCACCTCGCGAAGCAGACGCGGTGCCTCACCCTGGTGGCCACGCATTATCACGAAATGACCGAGCTGGCGGAGCTGGTTCCCGGGATCCGCAACTTCCGCGTCGCGGTTCAGGAGGTGGGGTTGACGACGCGTTCGTCGAGCAGCCCTCCAGCCGCGGGCGACGAGAGCGACGAACGTGGAAGCGACGCGGGAAGCATCGTCTTCCTGCACCGCATCGTCGAGGGCGGTGCGGACAAAAGCTACGGCGTCCACGTCGCACGGCTGGCGGGCGTGCCGATGCCGGTCATCCGGCGGAGCATCGAGATTCTCGACGAGCTTCAGCGGGGATTCGAGCGCAAGTCCACGCACCCGCGGCGAGCTGGGGATCGTTCCCTCCCCTCGGCGCAGTTATCCCTCTTCCCCGACCCTGCGGACGAAGTCCTGCGTGTTTTGAAGGAACTTCGGCCTGACGAACTGACGCCGCTGGATGCGCTTAAGCTGCTTTCCGAACTGAAGGCCAGGTTCGGCGCCTGATGTCGGGTTCGGTCATTCCTCAGCGCTCGACGCGTCGATCCGTCAAGCCACCGCCTGCGCCCCGCACTTCGTACACCCGCAACGGACCGGCGTCGGAGGCGATCATGTCTGCGAGGCGGTCACACCCCGGTCCTTCGGCAAGAAACTCCCACCGGTAGTCCGACAGATGAGGGAACTGCGCCGAAGGCGCGGCGACCGCGCGAAGATGAGCTTCGAGCCGCTCCCAGAACCGGAACTCATCAGACCGCGGGTCGCAGTGCCAGTGCTGCGGATCCAGAACAACCCGCGTCACTTCGTGTTCAATCATCCACCGGATCGCTTCGTCCGGCGCGACGCGAGGCATCTCCTCCGCCGAAACCAGCTTAAGCCCCAGCGGTTCCGCATAAGGCTGATACAACATGACGTTCGGAACGAGAATTGCGCCGTCAGAAGATGCAAGCTCTCGGACGAGCGGCGCCAGACCGCTGCGGTGCTTCATGACGCCCGCAGCACGGTATCCCGCGTGGGCCAGCGGCGCGAGAAGCGCCCCCGCGAGCGCCCCCGCCGCCGTCATGCGCCCCCCGCCGGAGCAGACTCTCGCCAGAGTCGCCGCACCGACTGCGGCACACACGCACATCATCGGCACGACGACCGACAGCGCCCGGGCGACGTGATAAGGCTGGAAAAGCAGTGACAGGATCACAAGAACAGGAGCAATCCCCGCAACGCACAACGCGAAGCCGCGCCGAATGCAGATGATCACGCCGATCCCCGTCAGACCGACGAACACCCACCCCTGCCACCGGACCAGGTATCCGGCGTACACGGCGATCGCACCTAAATCAGGCGTCGCCTTTGCGTCGCCGTCGAAGTGCAGTCCGATCCAGTGCCACGCCGCACCGACAAACGACTGAAACGGGAAGAAGGCGTCCGACATCCGTGCGGCCAGCGCCCCCGACTGAAAAAACGTCTCCAGCGCGGCAACCGGCAGCACGCACCCGAACCCGATCCACGTCCAGCGCGCCCCAAGACGCCTCGCCTCGACGACGATGCCCGACCCCGCCCCTCGCGCAATTACACGTGCCGCATCGATTCCGAAAAGAATGCTCACAAAAAGGACGGATCGATAATGACAGGTCGCCGCCAGTCCCAGCGCCACCCCTGTAATCAGCAGTCGTCGGCCCGGCGTCACGCGATCTTGCGGCGCGTTGGCCCAAAGCAGAACGCCTGAAAGCACAAAAAACGTCGCCGCCGGATCCGCCAGATCCGCACGGGCGTAGACCAGATCATAAGGCGACAGCGCCAGCAGCAGCGCCGCCAGAAACGCCACGCTGTCCCCCAGCAGACGCCGGACGCCCACAAAAAGCACCCCGACGCTCATCGTGCTCAGGACGGCGTTCGTGATCGGTCCGGCGGAAGGCGTGTCGCCAACGATCGTCATCATCGCCGCAACCAGCAGCGTGTATCCCTGGCACGGTTTCGCATAACGCCCGGACCGGTCCACGCCGTGCGCGTCGAGCCGACTCAGAAGAAAAGCCTTGTCCTGTCTGAAGACGGCGTACCACGACAGCGGGTCCGCCGCGACCTTCGCACACCGATGCCACAACCGCGCGTCAGACGCGTACCAGCTTCCGTCCGCGTAACGCAACCCGACCTCGCTGACGCCGGTCAGGCGCAAAGCGCCCGCGAGACATAAAACCGCCGCAAGAAGGACCGCCGGCGCTTTTGCGGCAGCGACGCCTCGCCTCAATCCGGGATCCGCCCGTTGCTCCGAACTCCCCGGATCGCCGCCGCTCGAACAAGCATGAAGACCGGTCGTCATCTATCAAACCCTGCAGAGAGTTCGGCTCCGTCACGATCGGTGCGTCCCGCGCGCCCGATAACATATCGGCGGCGGCGGCAAGGCGGGTTAGATCAGGGAACGCTCGTGCGATCAGTTGCAAGCTCGTTGCATTGTCCGGATCGCGGACCTCCGGTCCGCTGAAGAAGAGCCGCACTTTGCGCCGCAAGTGCGGTCCGGATTTCCGCGGTCCGCAATCTCGCAACGATCTTACGACTCAGGACGCTGAACCCGTGTCCGAAAGAGACCCCCTCCCGGCGGTTTCATGCATGACACGACGCAAAACCGGGGGCGCCGACGGTTTCGCAGAACCAGAGGTTGGACCCGTCATCCACGCCGGTCGCCGGAACCGTCGACGTCGTCGTGCGCTGCTTGACCTGTCGGCAGACCAGCATCGCCTGCGAAAATCCCCGCACGGCGGCGGCGGCACGGGAAAGATGCGCGTACACGGTCGGCGGAATCCGGACAAAGGCTTCAACCAGGTCCGGGTCGAAATGCGTCCCGGCGCCGCGGAGAATTACGTCGATCGCTTCGGTATGATCGAACGCTCGCTTGTAGGGACGCTCGGATCGCAGGGCGTCGTACACGTCGATAATGCTGAAAAGGCGCGCCGCCAGAGGGATATTCTCCCCGGAGCGCTCTCCCGGGTATCCGCCGCCGTCGAACCGCTCATGATGGCTGCGCGGGATGGCCAGCGCTTCCCGCAGCCGCTCTACCTCCGACAACAGGCGCACGCCGACGGAAACGTGGCTTTCCATCACGCAGCGCTCCTCCGGCGTGAGCTTGTCCGGTTTGAGCAGGATCGCGTCGCAAATCCCGATCTTGCCGACGTCGTGCAGGAGCGCTCCCTGAAAAATCATCTCGAAGTCGTCCGGCGCGACGCCCCACTCGATCGCGAAATACAGGCACATCAGCGCCACCCGCCTCGAGTGATACGCCGACTCGTTCTCCCGAAGGTCCAGCGCCATCACCAGCGCCGACACCAGATCCTCAAACGCCTTGTCCGCCCGCTGTGTCTGCACGGCGACCCGGGTTTCGAGGCACGCGGTCCACTCCAGCCGCTCCTGCCCCGTCACGCGCATCATCTCCAGCCAGCGCGCGAGTCCTTCCACCCCCTCGTCGCTCAGCGGCATCGGCAAAACATACTGCACCCCACCGTCGTTGATCAGCTCGACCAAGGTCGACAACGACTCGCCGACGAGGCCAACTCGAGCACAGGCGGGCGCAACTCGCGCGCCATGCCGAAGCAGGGCGCAAGCGTCCAACTCTGTCATCCGCGCATCAAGCAGCAACCCGTCTGGCGCTTCCTTGTCGATGCGCGCAAAGACGCCGCACCCGTCCGCAACGGATTCCACGTCATGTCCGCGCCTCGTGAAACCGGATCTGATCCGACCGGCAATCTCGTCCGACTCGTTAACGAGCAGTATTCGCATGAGGCTTCCTTTGCATGACGTCACGCGGGCAATCCGCGACCCGGGAATCCGCCGTCCTTGTCGCATCGGACAAGCACGGAGGACACTGAATCTCCGCCGAATCCTCCTCGAAGTAAGCGCCCAAGCGGACCGACCGTCCCTCTCGGCGACCGATAATCCTCCGCCCGGCACCCTTCGACGACTTGCATCGTGGTTCGACCCGATCACAATGTCGGGACGCGGTCTTGCGGAGCCGGCGTCAGTGTTCTTTCAGTCCGCGGCGAGGTTCCGCCGGAGGGTCGGTCATCGGGTTCTTCCTTGTTCTGCCGATGCTGTGGTGGCTGGCGTTCTTCACGGCGCTGGGGCTTTGCATCGGCAGTTTCGCCAACGTCCTGATTTACCGCCTGCCGCTGGGTCAGTCGATCCGCGAACCACGCTGGTCGCATTGCCCGCATTGTGCGACACGCATCCGCTGGCGCGATAACCTCCCGGTGATCGGATACCTGCTTCTGAAAGGGCGATGCCGCAACTGCCGCCTCCCGATTTCGATCCGCTATCCGGCGATCGAAGCGCTCGTCGCTCTCGTCTTTCTCGCGTTGGCCGATGCCTTCCTGATTGACCCCTCGCATCCGGGCCTGCGCCCCACCAACGCCGGCGCCACGGAGCGCCTTGTGACGGACTGGCCGATTCTGACCGCGCACCTGATTCTTTTCGCCTGCCTCTTCGTGATGTCGGCGATCGATCTCGAGCATTACTGGGTGGACATCCGCTTCTCCTCCTTCGCCGCCGCATCCGGGTTCGCTCTGCACTCGGTCTGGACGCCGGCATACAGCCTCGCCACGTGGCCCCGGCCGGGCACGACGTTCGCCGCCGTTTCCTTCGCCGTGATCGTTGGTCTGGGAGCGGTCTGGATCCTGCGGATTGTGTCTTTGTCGGAAGCGGACCCTCCCGATGAGGAGACGCCGCCGCAGGAGGGCGCCGCCCCCTCTCCAAGCCGGTATATGAGCCGCCGTCCTTCATCACGGACGCCGCTCGTGATGCTCCTTGCGTTGATCGCGGCATGCTGGGTGCTGTCATGCCTGGATGTGTTTGAGGTCCGCACCGGCGGGGCGGCGACAAGGCTCGCCCTGGTGTGCGGCGGGTTGTTCGCCGCGTTGATCTGGGCGGGTCGGCACCCGCAGGAATCCGACGAGCAGATCGTCGAGACTCTGGAAGAGGAAAGCGTCGACGCCCGTCGCCTGGCGGGGGTGGAAACGCTGATTTTCGTCCCCGCCGTCATTTATGCGGTCCTCGTGGCGATCTGGCTTCAGCGAGATCCGACCTTTTCCGGCGGGTTCGAGGCGCTCCTCATGCGCGCCTGGGCCCCCGGCGAAACCGGGGCGCCGGCCACATGGCGCCCCCTGCTGGGTCTGGCGACCGCCGGCAGCGGTTTTATCATCGGCGGATCGCTCGGATGGGCCGTCAGGCTCGGTTTCACCCTCCTTTTCGGCAAAGAGGCGTTCGGCGTCGGGGATATTCACATGATGGCGGCCGCCGGATGCGTCGCCGGGTGGCCGGTCGTGGTCATCGGGTTCTTCCTCGCCTGCTTCCTGGCGATGTTGGGGTGGGTCGCGACCCTGCCCTTCAAGCGGACCGCCGCGATTCCGCTGGGACCGTGGTTGTCGCTTTCCTTCTTGATCACCGTCCTTTTCTACCGCCCGATCACCGAGTCGCGGATGATCGTCAATTTCGCGGAAGCTGTGAAATACTTTCTGTGAACGCACGCAACCTTTCTTCCTGCATAAGCCTCCAACACACAGATTGTCTCATGATGCGCAACCTTGCCGCCACGGCACGCGCGCCTTTCGAAATGCCGCAGGCCTGATGTCCCGGAAAGTGCTTGAAAAACTCGCTCGCAAGCCTTAACCTCGGATCGCGCTCCGGAAGGATCTGCATCAACTGAGTGGCGCAGCGCCATGTCCGCCGGAGCAGGAGTCACCGATCGCTGCGGCAAAACAGCGGCGACGGGAACGTGCAAACGCTGAGGAGGCTCTGTCATGCGCGCAATCCGGGTGGGGTGGGCAGGTGTCATGCTGGCGGCACTGACGATCACGGGCTGCGGACCCGATCCGAAGGCCCAGATTCGCACGCTCGAGCAGGACCGCGCGAATCTGCAGGCCCAGCTCAATGACGCAAACCGCCGGGCAGGTCAGGCCGAAGGCGCCCTGTCCCAGCGGGATCAGGAATTGCTCGCATTACGTCGGCAGAACGAGGAGCTTCAAGGCCGCCTGAACACCCCGCCCGAGGAGCCTCGCGTCCTCGAACCCGGCTGGCAGCCCGTCCGCGGCGGCGTCATGATCGCGATCGACGAAGCGGTTCTGTTTCAGTCGGGGAAAGCGGTGCTCCGCGACGACGCGAAGCGCGTGCTGGATCGCATCGCGACCACGCTGAACTCCACGTATTCCGGGAAAGACGTGCTCGTCCTCGGACACACGGACGACCAGCCGATCCAGAAAAGCGGCTGGAAGGACAACTACGAGTTGAGCTGCCAGCGTTCGCTGTCGGTGTTGCGTTATCTGGCGACGCGTTCAGTCGATCCGAAGCGCCTCGTCGCCTGCGGTTCAGGGGAGCATCGCCCGCGCGCCGCGAACAACAACGCCGCGAACCGGCAGGCGAACCGTCGCGTCGAGATTTTTGCGATGGACGTGCCGCTGGGAAAATGATCCTGTGCGATCAGGGGAACGTTCCCCGCGCGGCTTGCGTCGGAGGGCGCGGCACGCAGTCGTTCCCGCGCTCGGAACGCCTCAGGTTAGAATGCGATCGGCGCTCGCCGGTGCTTTCGGATCGGTCCTTCAGGGGAGTTAGCGCTTGAAACAGGCAATCACGGCCGGGCGGGCGATCACAGTTCTTCTGACAGTTTGCGCCGGCTGCGGCGAGAAGCGCTTCGGCGAGGAGCTTCTGATGCCCGCTTCCCCGCCTCAGGCCCGGCGGCTTGAACTGCCGGTGAAAGTGTCCGGGCAGACGCCGCTGAATCTGCATCACGTCCGGCGGTATGCTTCCGGCGCCGCCGACGCTCAAGGCCACGCCAACCCCGACGGCAACGCGGAAGCGAAGGTGGTTCTTAACGGCAAGGGCGCGGCCTGGGTCGAATTCGAGGTCGGCCACGTTTTTGCAGCGGACGCTCTGCCGCCCGGCTCGCTCACGCTGCGACTCGCCGCCTCCACCCGGTACGATGTAACCACGTCTGCGGATGCTCCGACGGGCTTCCTCGCCCTCAAGGCCGTCGTACTCAACTCGCGCCGCAGAGTCCTCGCCCGCTACAACTTCCGCGATGTTGAAATCGCGCAGGCAGCCCGCTCTCTCAGCGGGAAAGAAGACGCGGTCCTGACGTTCACGGTTGACGAAGGCGCCGCGTATCAGGTGATCCTTGCCGGACGCATTGAGGTGGATTCCGGCGAAGGCGCCGCCGACGCAGAAGTCCGGCTCGCCGTCGAAGCCCCTTCATTTGAGCTGACCGCTGCGCCTTAGCAGCCGGTTGAGGAACTTAAGATCGACCTTTGTGATACCGGTTTGTCTCTGTGAAATTCACGTTCCGGAGGGACGCGCTACCCTTATAAAACGGGCTGTGAGGCGACAACCGGACCGCTTCCGCAAGGCCGTCCCCCTGGATCATCCCTCGGGCGGAGCGCGCAATCTGGATCGCCAACACCAGGATCCTCGCTGCGATCCGCCGCGATCTCGTCGCCTGCCTGGCGCGGCGAACCTACCTCCCAGCCTGGGGCTGCTTCTCGGGGAGCGGCGGACCCTCCCAGTCCGACCCGAGTCGTCGCGGCCAGTAATCGTTCGGCGGCGGAGCGTTGCGGTCGCCGTCCGGACGGATGTGATCGAACAACGTGTCCTTCTGCTTGTCGTAGGCGACGCGGGCGTTCACCACCGTCCAGCGCACCAGCGTCATGTAATGCAGCAGGTCGCCGTCGGTGATGCAGAAATCCGCGTCTTTTCCGATCTCAATCGACCCGACGCGGTGATCGACGCCCAGCAGGCGCGCCGCGTCGATCGTAATCCCCCGGATCGCCTCCTCCTGCGGCAAACCTCCGCGCACCGCGAACGCCGCCTCCATGTTGAAGTGTGTCAGGTCTTCGCCGACGACGCCCCACGTCGAAACGCTCAACCCCGGCGGAAGGATCGCCGTCCGCACGCCGTAATTGTGCAGGATCGCCGCGTTCTCGATCGAAGACCCCGTCGGCCGCACGTGGCGCTCATCCAAGTCGACGCGCGTCCGCGGCGTCACGACCGCCGAGACGCCCGACCGCGCCAGGCGCGGTGCCATCGTCCACCCCTCGTACGCCCCGCGCACGACGATCCGGATCCCGTAGCGGTCCGCCAGCTCACACGCCTGATACAGGTCATGCGCCCGGTCCGCGCTGATCTCCGCCGCCACCTCGCCCTTAAGCAGCTTGAGATGCTTCTCGGCCTCGCCGCGGATCCACTTGTCGTCAGGCTTGACGGCGTTCTTGTTCGTCGCGGACTCGCGCTCGTACGCTTCCACCTTCCGCAGGTGATCGACCAGCTTGTCCAGCGACTCTCGCAACCGCCGGCGCGCGTCCGGGCTTCGCGTCGAGTAATTCAGGTTCACCAGCGGTTCTTTCCGCACAATCATGTCCTCGACGCTGCCGAACGTCAGCTTCGCCACCGTATCCCCCGACATGCACGTCGTAATTCCCGCCGCCAGCGCCAGCGCCATGTTCAACGAGTAAACATCCGTGCCGTCAGACGGATCCGACCCGCCGTGGAACCCGGTTGCACGGAACGCCACCAGCCCCGGATAGACGTGATACCCCGTGGCGTCCAGCACTTCCGCATCCTTCGGAATCTCGACACCCGTCCCGATCGCATGAATCCGCCCGTTCCGACAGAGGATCGTCGCCCCGGAGAGATCGCCACCGCTGACCGTGTGTACGATGCCGCCCTTGACGGCGAAGAAGACCTCCTTTTCAGGCTCGACCGGTTCGTCATCCTTCTTCGGTTCATTTTCCGCAGGCGCGTTCGAGGCCGGGGGCGCGGAACGCGGAGGACCGCCGCCGGGGCGCGGTCGCGGAGGCGGTTGTGAAAACGCCGGCGCCGCCGTCAGCAAGGCGACGCCGAGCGCCGCGACCCCTGAAATCCACGGCGATCCTGAAAGCAACCGCTGCTTGCGTGCGCTCATCTCCGGCCGTCCTTCCGCTCGTACACGATCTCGCCCCCGATCATCACCTGCGTCACTTCGCTGCGCGGGTCCAGCGGATCACCGGACAGGAATACCAGGTCCGCGTCCCGGTCTTTCTCGATCGTCCCGAGACGATCCGCAACCCCCGCCGCTTCCGCCGCATGCGCCGTCACCGACTTCAAGGCATCCGCCCGCGCAAGCCCCCCACGAACCAGATCCGCCAGCCGCGAACGCACGCGGTCGAATTCCAGCGGCGCGTCCCACCACGGCGCACACGCCACCTTGCACCCGGCCTTCGTCAGTTCCGCCGCAAGGTTGTACTGCTCGACGGTCAGCGGCAGGTAGTAAATCGCCGGCGGAACCACCACCAACGCCTTCTTCTCTCCCAGCGCCTTGACGACGTAGTCGTAATCGGACGCCCGGTTCGGGAGCCGCGCTCCCAGCCAATATACGCGCGGAAATTCCTTGTGCGGTTTGAGGACATCCTCCGCATGAAGGTAATCCGACGCCTGATCCAGCTCGATGAAAAGCGGAACGTCGTACTTTTTCTGGATGAGGTCGATCAGCGGCAGATGCGCCGGATCCATCGCCGGCGGGACAAACTGCTCGGGTTCCTTCTTTTCACCCTCCTTCGGCGCTTCGACCGGAGGCGCTGCCCCAGGATCGCCGGGTTTCGGCGGAGACGGTTTCGGCGGCTGAGGTTTCTCCTCCGGTTTCGGCGGAGACGGCGCGGGCTTGTCGCCGGGTTTTGGTTCTTCACCCTCTTTCTTCTGCTGCTCCTCCTGCTGCTTTTTCTCCGCCTCGGCCTTTTCCTTCTGCTTCTTCTCCCACTCCTGCCGCGCCTTTTCGACCTTGTCGATCTCTTCCTGCGCCTTCTTCAGGGCGTTGCGCAAAGTGCCCTTGTCCGACGCCGGATCGGTCATGTCCACGCGAAGGTACGCCGCGTCCTTCACGCGCCGCGCCGATTCCGCTCCGCCCGTGCGCAGCACGCCCGCCACGCCCGCGATCCCGTCGCCGAAGGGGGTGTAACAGACCGCCGTGAACCCCGCTTCAAGAAGCTCCTCAAACTCGATCTGCGAAAGCACGACCTCATCCAGCGCTTTCAGATCGCCGCGCACGCCGGGCCGGTTGTATGACGGAAGCCCGAACCGCGTCCGCACGTGAATCATCCCGGGCATGACGGTTTGCCCGCGGGCGTCGATCACCGTCGCCCCGTCGGGGTATTCGAGGTTCTGCCCGACGAGGCGCACCTTGCCGTCGGCGATCACGATCATCCCCGGCGCATACTCCTCGCCGCTGACTGTGATCACCCGCCCGGCGCGCACGACGACGAACTTCTCGTCATTGCCGACTTGGCCCGCCGCAATTCCCGTCGCAGGCACCGCGACGATGCACACGGCGCATACCGCGAAGCCTCTTTGTCGCATCCGCATCCGCATCCGCATGAAACACCCTTCCTGCGTCGGGTTTCCGTCCCTGCTGCCCGCTGCCGCCTACCACCGCCGGCGCACGTTCGCGTCGTAAACGATCCGCCCCCCGATCACCGTCATCTCGCACGCGCTGCGCGTGTCCAGCGGATCTCCGGTCCAGACTCCGAACTCCGCCTGCTTGCCCGCCTCGATCGTTCCGATCTGGTCGTCCAGCAGCAGCGCCTCCGCCGGGATCCGCGTCAGCCCCTTGATCCCCTCATACGGAACCCACCCGTAGTAGCAGCCCATCGCCGCCTGAAACGGAAGCTGCTCCTGCGCCACCACCGGCGCGTCCGTGTTGATTCCCAGCAGCGGGTTCCCCGCTTGCCACCACCGCGCCGCGTTCCCGTGAATTTTCCGCTGCGTGCCGTCCAGGTGATACGCCCGCGGACCCTGGATCGTGTAAATGCTCCGCCCCGCCGCGAGCGCCTCGCGGATCAGCGGCGCCACCTTCCACCCGTCGAACTCGCTGTGATCCAGAACCGTCCGCAGATCCATCTTCCGCGCCAGCATGTCCACCGTGGTCATCACCACCTGGTAGATCTGCGTATGCACCGACGCCACGAACTCTTTCCTGAACAACCCCCGAAAGCCGTCGAAGATCGGGTCGAACGCCGGCTTCTCCGTCGCCTCCCCGCGCTCGAACTTCTCCCACGCCTCGTGATAGGCCTGCGCCTTCTCCAGCGTCTGCCGCGTGTTGAAGTTCATGAACATCCGCCCGACGCCCCACCAGTACCGCTCAGGGTTGCCCGCCTGCGCCACCTTGATCGATCCCGGCGATCGCACCACCACGTCGGACACGCTCTGTCCCGCTGTCTTCGATATCGTCCCGAACCCGCTGATGTTCGTCCCGCTCCCGGGGATCAGCAGCACCGTCGTCACGCCCCCGGCCCGCGCCATCCACATGTCGTCGCTTTCCGGCTGCACCGTGTTCAGCGTGTCCAGTCCGGGGTTCGTCAGGTACACCATGTCGTTCAGGTCGGACAGTGATCCGGCGGTGTGATTGTGACAGTCCACAAAACCCGGAACGATCCAGTGACGCGGCATGTCGATCCGCCGATACCCCTGCGGAATCGCCACATCGCTCGCTTTCCCTACCTTTTCGATCCGCCCGCCGGATACGAGGACCACGGCGTTGTTGATCACCGTGTCCGCCTTGTCCATCACCAGCACTTTGCCGACGACGAACGCCAGTTTCGGCGGTTCCTCCGCCCGCGCAACACCCGTCAGCAGCGCCAGCGCCCCGACGAGGGCGACCGTCCCCACGCGTCGCGTCTTGCCTCTTGCCTGCTGCCTTATCATCGCACTTCCTCCCCGTTGATGATCACGCGCCGCACCGACGTCCCGGCCTCAAAGGGCGGACCGTCGAAGATCACCAGATCACCGTCGCGCCCGGGCTCCAGCGAACCCACCCGGTCGTCGAGGCGCAGCAGGCGCGCCGCGTTCGTTGTCAGCGCCGCCAGCGCCGCCTCCGCAGACATCCCGCGCTCGACCGCGTACATCCCCACCTCGCGCAACGAACGCGCCCCGTCCTCCGCGTCACTCTGAAACGCCACGGCGACGCCCGCCCGCGAAAGATCGTCCCCCTGCACATAAGGGACATATTGCCGCGTGCGAACCACGTTCACCGGCAGGATCACCCCGACTTTCTTCTCCGCCAGTCTCGCCGCATGCACCGATGCCTCTTCCGCATCAACCAGCGTCAGCGGCAGCTCGAACTCCTCGGCAATCAGCTTCACCACCGCGTCAATCTGGGTATGCGCCGAAACCCGCACCACCGCAGGGATCTTTTTTTCCAGCAGCAGCTTCAGAGGCTCCAACCCTTCATCCACTTTCGGCGCAAGCGGTCGCCCGTCCTTGCCGCGCGTCTTCGATCGTTCCACTTTGAACTCAACCGGTTTCTTCTCGACGCGCTCGCCTTCCACGTTGACCGTGATGCCCATGAAACGAATAACGCCGGTCATGTGGTCCGCCCGATCCAGCGTCAGCTCGAACTCGGGGTACCCGTTGCCCTGCGTGTCTACCTCGATCTGGCCTTTGATCCCTTTCTCGCCGTCGAACGTGCCGGTAATTTTGTGATCCACCGGAACCGCCGGCTCGACCACCCGACCTTCGATCTGCGTACCTGTCAGGCGCAGCGCGACCTTGCCGGTCTCGGGGTTCGGCAGCGGTCCCCCCGAAAGCGTCCCCGACCAGGTTCCGGTGATCGGGTCGTCGTCCTTGACCTCCGTCGTCTGCTCTTTCTCTGCGGGCTTCGCCTCAGCCGCTTGCCCGCTCTTCTGCTTTTCCTCCCACTCCTTCAGCTCTTTCTCGTACTTCTGCCAGCTTTCCAGGTACTTCTTCCCAGCCTCGAGGCGCTTCTTGAGCTGCTCCGCCGCCGCGGGCGGGTCCGTATCCGAGACGTCGAAAATCAGCGCCGCCGTGTCACGGATGACCCGGTCCGCCCGCGACCGCCCGCCCGACTTGATCGCCGAAACCTGCGCCCCGGTCGTTCCGCCGCCCCGGTAAGGAGATAGGGCCACAGTCGTGACGCCCGCCGCCGCCGTCCGCAGATCGGTCACGTCCGGCGCTCCGATCGCTTTCGACAGCTTCACGTCAGGTCCGGGACTCCCGCCGTCTCCGCGCAACCCGAGGTGCCCGCGCGCGTCAATGAACCCCGGCGTTACCACCGCATCGTCGCCCGCGTCGACCACCTTCGCATAAGGTGGGCGCGGAACCGCGCGCCCCACCGCCGCCACTTTCCCCCCCTCGATCAGAACTTCCCCGCCTTCGATCACGCGATCCGGGCTGACCCAGACCGTCCCCGCCCGCACCACCAGCGCACCTTCCGAAGGAGGCTCAAACGCCGTCGTGCCCCGCACGTACACCTTTCGAACATGCGTCGTCGTCGAAAGCGGATCTCCCGAGAGCACCAGCAGATCCGCGTCCTTGCCCGGCGCAAGGCTTCCGATCCGGTCGCCGACGCCGAGGATCTCCGCGGCGCGCCGCGTCACGCCCTCAATGACCCGCCGCTCATCCAACCCCGCCCGCAGCGACGTCGCCGCTGCCAGCCGCATGTCACTAAGGTCGTGCCCCTCCCCCACCGTCAACGCCAGAGGAATCTCGGGAAGCCCCTCAAGAACCTCCACCCTGCGAGCCAGCACGTCCGGGTGCGCCCCGAGATTGCCCGCGGGACGCCCAGTCTGAAGCGGAACCTCGAACACCAGCGGCAGCTTCGCCGCCGCCAGCTCCGCTCCCACGTCGTTCACCTCCCCACCGCTGACCACCACGCCGCCTTTGCGATCCCGCAGGAACTCGATCGCCTGGCGAAGATCGCCAGCCCGATCCGCCCGAACCCGCATCCCTCCTCCAGCGGAAATCCAGGCGCCCAGCGCCCGACGGTGAAAATCGAATACGGCTGCATCCGGCGTCGGCGACAGAGCTGACTCCAACGCCGCACGCACCGTCGGCTGCTGTCCCAGCCGCGAATCCGGCGCCTGCCGCCGACCCGGCTCGATCGCCACATCCGAGGACGCCGGAAAGATGTAATTGAAATCCAGCGGCGGCGAGTACGCCGATTCAAGAAAATTCAACTGAAGCGCGGACCGCTCAGACAGAACTCGCTCCGCCGGCGCCCCCCCCAGCCGCACCACCGCCCCCACCCCGCTGATCAACCGGTGACGCCCGGGATCCAGATGCACAGCCGTCACGCCTCCGGCCAGAATCACTCGGTAGTCCGCATATGCATCAAACGCATCGACCGCCGAATACGCGCCGCTGACCGACTCCACCCCGCGATGAAACCCCGCAAGATCGCACGCCGCTGCGATCATCCCCGGCATCACCGTCTCATCCGGAAACGACGCCACCGGCAGGTCCGGCGGAATCACCACCTCTCCCTCAGCGCCGATCGCCTCGATCCGGCCGTCCCGGATCACGATCACGCCACCCTCGATCACCCACGGAACCCCGTCCGCAACCGGCATCACTCGACCGGCGCGAATCACCAGCGACCCCCCGCGTTCCGGCGGATACGCCGTCGTCGCGGCCGTGATCCAGAAAAACGCCGCGCATCCCAGCAAGGCCAGGCCCGGGATCTTCCGACCCGCGCCGACGCGCCGCGCACTGGCAGGAATGTTTTCCCGGTCAGGCATCCGGACCTCCCTTGCTTTTTGCATTGTCCTTCCGCCGACGTGATTCAGCGCGGTCCGCCCGATCTGACGCCCGCTCAACCGAAGCGTCGTCGTCGCCCGGCTCCGGAGACGGCGGCGGCGGCGCGGGCGAGTCCGGCTTGCTTTCTTCCTTGTTCTCAGGCTTCGCGGGATCCGAGGCGCCACTGCCGGCCTCCGGTTTGTCTCCTTGATGCGCTGGATCCGAAGCCGCAGAGTCGCCCGCAGGCTCCTTCGGTTTCTCCTCGGCGCCCGGCTCCTCCAGCAACCGCCGGATGCGAACGTCCTTCGCCCGGTCGTAAGCAAGGATGCCGTCGATGTACACCTGCTCCACCCAGGTGTTGAAGTCCAGCGGGTCGCCGCCGTATACGACGACGTTGCCCGCCTTCCCGATCTCCAGCGATCCGAGCGCGTCCCCCAGACCGAGCATCTTCGCCGGGTTGATCGTGATCGCCGCCAGCGCCGTCTCCCGCGCCACGCCCTCTCGGATGCACCGCGCCGCCTGATACGTCAGATAGCGCTCCGCCAACGACGCATCCGGATGCGGAAGCATCGCAAACGTCAGCCCCGCGTCGGCGATCACCTTCGGAACAAACGTCTCCGACAGTTTCCCCGTCAGCGGATCGCGCTCCCGGAAATCCAGGTTCACGTCCAGCACCACCGGACGCCCGGCCACCTTCAACTCGTCCACCGCCTTGAACGTGTCCGGCCCGAGCACGAACACCACCCGCTCGAAGAACCCGTTTTCCTTCGCGAACTTCACGGCGGGCCCGACATCCGTCGCCGCCCCCACGTACACCCACGCATCCAGCCGTCCCTGCGAAAGCTCGTGAAGGTTCGCGTGAGCGTCGTCATAATCCTGCGGTCGGATCAGCTCCGCGCCGCGCTTTCGCGCCTCCGCCGGCCCCACGTCGACGTCCTTTTTGAGCTTCTTCTGCTCCTCCTCGTAGCGCTGCTCCGCCAGCCGCTCCCGGTAGTCCGCCAACTCCGCGAACGCCTCCCGCAGGATCGCCCACTGCGCCATCCGGTCGTACCCGCCCTTCGGCGACGCCGATATCTTGACGGCGGCGCGCGGCTTCACCGTCATCTCGTCCACATCCAGCCCGATCGGACGCACCACCCGGCTGATTCCGCCGATGACGCAGTTGTTCGCCTGAATAATGTGAACCGTCGTCACCCCGTCGCGCAGGCTGTTCTCGAAAAACAATCGCGACGGATCGATCGCGTCGTACACGTCCAGCGCCGCCCCGATGTCGAGGTTCTCATTCGGAATGTCCAGCCCCTGCCAGTCGTGCGCGTTGACCAGCCCGGGAAAAAGAACTTTGCCGGAAACGTCCACCTCCATCGCGTCAAAGGGCAGCTCGACGGAGGCCCCCACCGCCGTGATCTTCCCGTGCTCGATCAGGATCGTGCCCTTCTCGATCTCCGGACCTACGACCGGTACGATCCGCCCCCCGGTCAACGCGATCTTCGTCGGCGGACTCGCTTCCACGCTGACCGCCGCGAGCGCAATGACCGCCATCGCGGCGCGCCACGCCCCCGTCCGCCGCATCCCACGACTCTCGGTTCTCCTCACGCTGCGCCTCCGAACTTGCTTCAAGTCTTTGCCCGCTTTCCCGATTTCTTCTCGCTTTTCTTCTCGCTCGCGAGCCTAACCCGGCCGACGATCCACCTGAACGCGCCCCCCAACGACCACCACCACCGGACGTGATGTCGCCGCAAAAGGCGCCCCGCTCCAGACAATCACGTCCGCCCGCTTGCCCGCCTCGATCGTGCCGGTGTCGCCGTCAATCCCCAGCAGTTTCGCCGGCGTCGCCGTCACGCTGCGAACCACGTCGTCAAGCTCCGCCCCGAACCGCCGAGCGTACATCGCCTGCCTCGCCAACCCGTCCTCGTCACGCAGCTCCTGCGCGCTCAGCGCCGTCTCGATCCCCGCGTCCAGCAGCGCCTTGAACGTGTGCAGCCGGGCCCCCGCCGCCTCTCCCGACCAGCCCCGCCGCCCCGGCGCCTGCTCGTAGATCGGACCGAAAACGACCGGAACTCCGCGATCCTTTAACGCGCCAAGGCACTCGTACGCCTGCGTCCCTTCCTCAAGGGTGAAGGACAATCCCAGCTCGTCGCTCAGACGCAGCGCCGCCTCGATGTCGTGCTGCATCCGCGCCTGAATCCGCAGCGGAATCTCGCCTTTCAACACGCCGATCAGGTAGGGCATCGCCTCCACCGGCGGCGCGTCCGCACCGTGTATCCCCACGCCGTCAGCCCACCGCTGCGCGTCGTAAAACGCCTTCCGGAACACCCACGCCACGCCCATCCGGGTCGTCGGACGCCGCGTGTACATGCTCGCCGGGCCCCGAAAAGGCAACCGGTTCCCCGCTCCGACCCGGTAGGAATCCGAACCCATCACGGCCCGAACCGCCGACTCCGGTTTGACAACGCGCGACGCGGCATCCCCTCCAGTGCGAAGGATCGCGCCTCGCGAACTGATCACGGCGCCAGGGTCGCCGCCGACGTAGACCGTCGTGACGCCTTGCGACAACAACCGCGAAAAATCCGGCGCGTTCAAGTCGATCGCGTCCAGCGCCCGGGTGTGCGGAATCACCTCCGCCGCGTGCTCCGTCTGACTCAGCCCGACGCGCACTCCCGCCGCAGTCGTCAGCTCGTCGTGCATCAACGCCCCGCCGCACAAAAAGCAGGACGAGTGATCGTAGCCAGCCTCAACGTGCGCATCCGCGCTCAGGTAGCCGAATCCGGCGCCGGCGGTCACCGTCGCCGGATCCGCGGAATGAACGTGAGCATGAGTGTGATCGCCTGCGCCACCGTGTTCGCCTTTGTCTCCGCCTTCGACTTCGACGTCGCTCGACGCCGCCGCGCTCCCGGGCGACGGCGCATGCCCCAGCGACAGCGTCGGCGTCGGCATCAGGTCATACGAATCCACCGCCGCGTTCGCGTCGATCAGACCCGGCGTGACGTTCGCGCCCGCGAGTTCGATGACCGTCGCGTCCGCCGGAATCTCCACGCCGGACCCCACCGCCGCGATCCGTCCTCCGCGGATGACGATAGCGCCGCCCTCGACCGTCCGCCCGTCGCCCAGGTGAATCACGGCCGCCTTGACGACCAGCGCCTTATCCGCGTCACCCTGCCCCGCGACGGGTGTCGTCGCTGCGGCAAGCAACGTCGCCGCCAGCAATCCACGCAACCCGCTCCGTCTTCGCGGCTTATTCCGTCTGCAATGCGGCGTCATACACTTTCACCCCCTTGACGTAGACCTCGAGCACGCGCGACTCCAACCGCAGAGGATCCCCGGAGAACACGACAAAATCCGCGTCCTTCCCCTTCTCAATTGATCCGACGCGCTCCGCGACTCCCGCAACCTTCGCCGGATTGATCGTGATCGCCCGCCGCGCCGCCGACGCGTCCAGCCCGTAACGCACCGCCAGCGCCGCACTGATCCGCAATGAATCCGCAGGCGCATAAGGCAAAGCGCCCGCGAACACGACTTCCTTCCCTCCCGCCGCCAGCAGCCCGGCGGTCCGGAGCACGCGCGGCGTCGTCGCAAACGTCATCGTGTCCAGCACAACCGGCCCCTCGAACGACGACATCCACGCCGATTCCGCTTCGACGTCCGTCGGCGTGTACGCCAGGCGCGCCTTGATTGGTGCGCCGCCCAGCAATCTTGCGGCAGCCGCCAGATCCTCCGCCGCTTCGCACATCATCAGAACGTCAAGCTGACCGCGCGCCGCCGCGCGCATCCGCGCCGGTCCCTCTCCGCGCTTCCCTTGAGACAGCGCCGACTCCAGCAGCGTCACCGCCCCGATCCGTGAGGTCGGCTCACGGTCGAACTCAAGCACCGACTGTCCCAACGTCATCACCAGCGGACCGTCCTCGCGCAGCCACTCCGCTTCCCCGCCGGCGCCGATCCTCACCGCCTGCGCCGCCCCCCCCACGACGTTGTTCCCCGCCGGAACGATCAACGCCGCTGTCACGCCCGTGCGCAGCGCCGACGCGAAATCACGATGCCGCACGTCGATCGCCTCTCGGAGACTCAACTCCGGAGCGATCGCCACCGATCGTTCAACATGACGCCCCAGCGAGGCCACCCCCAACGCTGAGCGCGCATCAATGAGGCCCGGGCAAAGAACCGCGCCGGAATGATTCACAACGCCGTCAGCCGCCGGAGCCGATGCCGCTGCGCTGATCTCGCGAAAACGCCCGCCTTCGACGACCACCGTGCTGGCGCCGCCGATCGACCCGTCCGGAAGAACAACTCCTCCGGCGGCAATCGTCACGCGATCCGCACCGTGCGCCGCAATGCACGACACACCCGCCGTCAAACACGCTGCGACGATCCGACTCCCGCCCCGGGACGTTCGCAGCATCCGCCTGCCCTGCCTCCGCATGCGCCGATCGTCGAGCCTCATTTGTCCGCCTTCACCTCGTAAACCACCTTGCCGCCCGCGTACACCCGCTCGACCACCGAAGACGGATCGTGCGGGTCTCCCGACCAGATAACCAGGTCCGCCCGCGCGCCGCGAGCCACGCGACCGGCGCCCTCCAGCCCGAGAAGCCGCGCCGCACGCGTCGTCACCAGTTCAAGCGGCGACGCCCCGCTCTCTTCAAGCGCCCCGGCCGTCAACTGCGCGTTCGCCAGAACAAAACGAGACTCCTGCACGCCCCCGCCGCTGCCGACCGCCCAACGCACGCCCACCTTCGACAGCCGCGCCGCGCTCGTCGCCACGTGACGCCGAAACTCGTTATCCGCCCGAAGCTCCGGGCGTTGCGCCGGACCGAGCACCACCGGCGCCTTCGCCTTCGCGATTTCGTCCGCGACCAGGTAAGCCTCCGTCGCCCCCTCCAGAATCAGATCAAGATTGAATTCCTGCGCCAGCTCCAGCGCGTTGAGAATGTCCTCGCTGCGGTGCGCCTCGATCCGAACCGGAAGCTTCCGATCCAGCGCCTTCAGGAGAACTTCCTTGCCCCGATCCGGTTTCGGCTCCGCGGGCTTCTTGATCTCCTCTTCTTTCTTGGCGTCCCCCGCCGCACCTGGCGCCGGAGGCGCGTCCGCGAACATCGCCTCGTCCCCGGACATAAGACTGCGGAACAGGTCCGCCGGATCGTCCGACGGAGCTTCGCCAGCGGTATCCTCAGATGCGCCCGTGGCGCCGTCCGCGCCGCCGGGCGACGGCCGAGGCGGTCCGGGGCGGGGACCGGGGCGCGGACCTTCGGGCTTCGGGGCGTCCGGTTTCGGCTCAGCGGGCTTCTCGTCCTTCTTATCCGGAGGCTTCGGATCCGCCTCCTTCTTTTCGCCTCCGGATTTCGCTTTTTCCGCTTCTTCCTTCGCCTTCTTTTCGGCGCGTTCCTTGATTTTCTTCTCGTATTCCTCGAGGTCCGCCTTGTAATCCTCAAGAGATTTGCGGTACTCCAGCGCCTCGCGGAGCTGACGGCGCAGGTTGTTGAACGTGTTGATCCGAGCAAGCGCGGATTGCCCAGACCCGAGGTTGACGTGCAGTGCGACGTCTTCCTTGATCGCCGACCCGGCTCGACCGGACTCCGGGCGCCCGAGTGAGAAGATCGCGCTCGTCCCGAGCACGCCGACCGGTCCGCGCGGTGCGACGTACACCGTCGTCACGCCGTTGCGCAGCGCGTCCTGGAACACGTCCGCCGCGTAGGCGTCCCACCCGTCGGCCGCCTTCGACAGCGCGTTGGCGGCGCCACCGCCCGAGATGATTCCCAGTCCGCTGTAAACGTCGATGAAACCAGGCGTGACCGTCTTTCCGGTCGCATCGAAGGACTTGCCCAGAATCCCCGCTTTGACATCCGCGCCCACGTCGCCGATCCGGTCGCCGCGGATTGAAATCCCGCCCTTCTCAATGACGCGACCGTCTCCGGTCAGAATCCGCGCATGTTCGATCGTCTCGCCGCCACCTAACCCGAACAACTGCCCCTGCACCGGAACCGTCGTCGAAGCGACAATCAACAAGATGACGAAGCAATACGGGGTAGGCAGGCGCCCTGAACGAGAATTCGTCTCACGCCTCAAACGCAGTGCGCGACGCAGTTGCTTGAACGTCACTGGCGATCCCTCCTCTGGACGACCTCAACCGGAGTATCAGAAACCCTCCATCGCGTCAAAGCAATTCCGGCGGAGTTCGCCGCCCCGGGACAAACTTTTACAGCCCTCCCGGCATTCCCCTCCTTGTCCGGATTGCGCGGCTTATCATCGCGACGAGTTGCCCGTCCGCATGAGAATCGGACTCCTTCCTCCCCGCGCACGCGCCGTCGCCGTCGCAAGTCGCGGATTCAAAAAGGTTCATGCACGGGTCGGCTCGCACCGACTCACTTGAGGGGATCGCATCAGAACTCCGCGACGCCGATCCGCAAGGGCGGTCCCACCCGCCGTCGCAGGAGTCGGAAACCCGCGCGTGCCGCGCGGTTTCTTCCGGTTTTTCGGGTTGATTCGTCGCAGCGCTTGCCTAACATTGACGTAGAGAGGCCGCGATCCGGGGGCGTCCGGCGCGGAGGGTTGCGCATCATCCGTAACCGTAAGGGAGAAGAGACATGAACCTGCCTGAAATCCGCGTCACGCGCGATGCAAGTGTCACGTTATCGGCACTCCTCTGCGGAGTCCTTCTCGGTTGCACGCCGAATATCGACGATCTGGTGGCCGCCGCCGTCGACGAGGCGCTGGCCGGACGCCCCGTCCCCGGCGGCGAGGACGGCGCTCCCGGCGCTGCGGGACGCAACTGCTGGGATCTCGACGCCGACGGCGAGAACGACCCCGAGGAAGACCTTAACGGCGACGGGAGCTTCAACGCCCTCGACTGCACCGGCCAGTCCGGTCCGCCCGGCGAAGATGGCGCGGACGGCGAAGATGGCGCGCCGGGATCGCCCGGCGTTGCCTGCTGGGATCTCAACGCCGACGGCGTCGCCCAGCTCGACGCCGAAGACACCAACGAGGACGGGGTGGTCGATGTGTTCGACTGCCGCGGCGACACCGGACCGGGCGGCTCCAGCGGCGAACCAGGCGCGGACTTCCCCGCAGGCAGCATCCTGGTGACCGACTCTGCGACCCCGCCCGCCGGGTTCGCCTACACCGGCCTGAGTCTTTCCGAAGGCGGAGGCTGGGACGCCCGCGCGGCCCTGCCGCAAGGGCTTCAGACGGCTTCCGCCGCTGCTGCAATGAACGACCGCGTCTACGTCTTCGGCGGTTACGCCGGCGGCGGCAACAACGGATTCCTCAATACCGTGTACGAGTTCAACCCCGGCAATAACACCTGGTCCCCCCGCGCGCCGATGCCCACGCCGCGTGCCGAGAGCGCGGCCGTGGCGCTCGACGGGCTTATTTATGTGATCGGCGGGTACAACGGCGTCTCCGCCGCTCTCGCTGTCGTTGAGGTGTACGATCCGGTCGCCGATGCGTGGTCGGCGGGGACGCCGCTCCAGACTCCGCGAGACTACCCCGCCGCGGCCGTCCTCGACGGTGCAATTCACGTCTTCGGCGGCTGGGACGGACTTGCTTACTCAAAGACGCTTGAGGCGTATGACCCGGTCGCGGGAACCTGGTCCTTCAAAGCGCCGATGTCCGTCGCCCGTTACGGCGCGGGCGCCGCCGTGCTCGACGGAAAGCTGTATGCGCTCGGCGGATATTCCGGCGCTTCCGATGAGCGGACCGTCGAGGTCTACGACCCGGGCGCCAACACCTGGACCTCGCGCTCGTGGATGCACGCACCGCGCGAGGGGATGGGCGTCGTCGTCAGCAACGGGCGCATCTATGTCGTCGGCGGGTTCAGCGACGTCGGCGGGGTCGTCCGCATCCTTGACAGCGTTGAGGAATATGACCCGATCGCCGAACTCTGGACGCCGTCCACGCCGCTGCGCACCCCGCGCGCCAATCTTGCCTCGGCGGCGACTTCCGAGGGTCTTTACATCTGCGGCGGGACCGACCGCTTCCCGGGCACGACTTATCTTTCCCGCGTGGAGGTGTTCACGCCGCCGACCATCTTGTATCTGCATGAGAAGCAGTAGGCGCTTCCGGTCAGATGCACCGTGGAAGACCGAGAAAGGGGCGTCCGAGCTTTTTCGGCGCCCCACCGCTCATTGTCGCGGGCAATTGCACCCCGTGTACTTCGCGTCAGCCGTGCATTCCCCGATCAACCAGCCGTTGTCCTTGTCGGTCCAGCACGCCTGCCAGATCACGACCCAGCTTTCGCTCGGGCAGTCCCCGACTCCGTTACAGACGCGCCCCATGAAATCGCACAACCGCGCGCCCTTTTTCATGGTGCATAGCGCCTTGTCGCATCGGCCCCACCAGACCTCTCCATCCGCGGTCAGCTCGATCTCGCACCACTGCCCGGAGGGCGATCCGCAGGCAAAGACCCGCTGGGCCGGAAAACAACCCGAGGGAGTCAGCAGGGCGACGTCAAGGTCGTGGACCCAGCCCGGGCTGACCAGTCGGGCTTCGTTGCCGATCACCGGCACGTCAAATGCGACCCCCGTCTCCCCGCGCGGCCAAGTCACGCCGATCCGAACCGAATCCCCGTCGTGCGAATGATCCCGGAAATGAACGATCACGTTCAGCGCTGCTTCACCGTCGCACCACGTAACGTAGCCGAGGATATCGTCGCACTGAATCGGCGGAAAACCCGCGCAGAACGACTGATGATGGCTGCCGCAGGCCGTCACGATCAACGTGCCGCCGTCCACGTTGGCGAATTTCGCTTTCCATCGGCCGCGCGCGTTGGAGGAAACGATCCGCGAGCGCGACTGCAACGAAACCTCGAACGTATCTCCCGGAGTCGGATCGCTCCCTTTGACGACGACGTCGCAGTCCCGGTCGCCGTCGCGGTCGGTGACTTTCACCCGGCTGATCACCGCGTCACACGGTTGCGCCGCGACGAGGCTCGGCGCCACAAGAGCGATCCCGATGCCCAGGATGGTCCGGACACGCCATCCTGGATCAGATCCCCGACCCTCCGGAGTGAACCCGGACGGCGAATTCGATGAAGATACGCCGTCGCGCCCTGATCGTTTGTCCTCGGTTTCTACGTTCATGTCTCTGTCTCCCTGGAAGGACTCGCCTTGACACTGAAGCGGGCGCAAAGACCGTCAAATACGCCTCGCGACTCTCACAGCGAATATGAGACTGCCCGGCGTGAGGCTTGGGAGATCGGGCGGTTCAGGACAGTAACGAGTTTTGGCGCCGTCTCGTGGACGGTTCATGCACAATGCGCCGCCCACCCCAACAGCCGCAATGTGGACGAAATTATACTGCCGTCGCGATCCCTGAATCAAGCTTTTTTCGACGAGGAGCCGTCCGCAGGGGTGTCCAGGGGCTTCGCGACGTGCCAGGCACGCCGTCCAGCCTGTTTCAGCCCGCCCGCACTCGATCGATGCGGCACCGATCCGGGAAGTTCAATCGCGCCTTGGCCGGGTTTGGCGCGAGGCGGATCCCCCGCGATCGGACGCCGCGGCCCACCCCGAACCTACTCCTGCGGCGGGCGCAGCGCCTCGACGCTCGGAAGATCCTTCAACGACGACAGTCCGAACGTCTCGAGAAACTTCGTCGTCGTCCCGTAAAGCAGGGGGCGACCGAGTTCCTCCGCGCGACCGACGATCTTCACGAGGTTCATCTCCCGCAGTCGCGCCAAGACTTCGCCGGAGCTGACGCCGCGGATCGAATCCACCTGCGCCCGCATCGCCGGCTGCTTGTACGCCACCACCGCCAGCGTCTCCAGCGCCGCCGGCGACAGCCGCATGTCGCGGCGCACCGCGACAAGCTGCGACACCCAGCGGTCGAACGTCGGGAGGGTCATCATCTGATACCCCCGGGCGATCGCCTCGATCCGGAACGCGGCGCCGGACTGCTCGTATTTGCGGTTCAGAGCCTCGACGCACTCGCGGACCGACTCCGCCGACGCCTCGACGATCTGCGCAATCCGCGACGCCGGGACGGGCCGGTCGGACGCAAAGAGCAGCGCCTCCACGACGGTCTGAACGTCCACCGCCGGCGCCTCCGGGACTCCGCCTGTTTCCGCCGTATCCGCAGTGATAGCCTGTGTCATCGCCGAGCATCTTACCGGACGCCTTCCGTCAATTCGAGTCGCCGGATGAACCTGCCCGGTCTCCTCATTTCCGAGTGTCCGCGTCCGCCAGGTCCGCCCCCTTTTGACACTCGTCCGGTATTCACCCCGCAGCTCCGGTCCGCGCGGCGGCAGGTCGGGCAGGCTCCGCATTTTCCCGCCGAAGATAAGCGGGTTTCTTAAGCTGTTTTTGTCGATATCCGGGAGTCGGAGTGCTCAGGGCCCGTGCCGGGACGGCGTCGGTCCCGCGTGCATTCCCGCGGCTGCCGCCGACGGATCGCCGCAACCCGGGATCGGCCAACCGGTGCGCCGGGTCGGTCACGATGAATCCGTCCTCGAACAATCCGCTGATCAAGACGATCCGTCTCAGCGACGCTGAGATCGAAGCGCTGCTGGACCGCCTCGATCAGCAAGGCGAGAGCGTCGGAATCGCCGGTCGGCAGGCCGCCCGGTACAAGTACCGCCTCGACGCCTGCGTCATCCGCATCCGGCAGCCCGGGGACGTCGAGAGCAAGCCCTTCGTCGCCCCGACGCGCAACCTCAGCGGCAAAGGCATCGCCTTCCTTCACGGAGGCTACGTCCACGTCGGAACGCGCGTCGAAGTCCAGCTCGTCAATTTGCGCGGCGGGTGTCAGGACGTCAGCGGCCGCGTGGTGCGCTGCGACTATCTGACTCGAGGACTGCACCACGTCGGCGTCTTGTTTGACAGCGAGATCGCGCCGGAGGACTTCTGCAACGACGCCGGGCTGGAGCACCTCCGCGTCCTGCTCGTCGAGGACGACGAGGTCATGAAAAAGCTCGTCATGATCCTGCTGGATCAGTTGCACGTCACCGCGGATCATGCGCCGACGGGGACGGAGGCGCTGAAACTCGCCGCCGCCGGCGCTTATGACGTGATCCTGATGGACATGGAGCTGCCGGACATGGACGGGTTCACCGCGACGCGCGCCTTGCGGGAGCAAGGATTCCGCGGGCGCATCATCGCCGCCACGGCGCTGGATTCCGCCGAGGATCAGCGACGCTGCCTCGACGCCGGATGCGACGGGCATCTGGCCAAGCCCTACGCGCGTGAGAAGCTGGCCCGCGCGCTTTCGGACCGTCGAGGACGGCCCCTCGTCAGCCGGCTTCAGGGCGACCCGGCGTTCACCGCCGTGATCGACGCCTTCGTCAGGGAAATGCCCTCGCGCATCGCCGACCTCGAAGCCGCGATGACCGCCAGGCAGCTTGATCGCGTCGCCCGGGTCGCCCGCAGTCTCAAGGGCGAGGGCGGTAGCTGCGGGTTCCCGACGATCGACAGTGCCGCCGGCGCGCTCGAAACCGCACTGCAATCCTCCGATGACGACGAGGTGGTCCGCGTCATGCTCAATCAATTGCTCGAATTATGCCGCCTCGTCCGTTCCGCGCCGTCCGCCGGGAGCACGCCGGGCGGAAACGCAACCGATCCCGACATCAACTAAACTCGACTTTTGCTCTTTTCCAAGAGGGTGGTTAGCCTGACTCTCGAGGGGAAACGCAGGATTTGAGGTTTCGCAACACCCTTCGAAACTCCGGGGATTCAAATACCCCGAGGCGCCGTCTTGAAGTCGCTGATCCTCTTGGAAATCTCCCTCCTTCAAGAACGGCGTAAGTCGAGCACAGGAGACGGAAACATGAGTCGTCGGACGGCAACGGGGTTGGCGGGGGTGGGTTTGTCGGTCATGCTCCTGAGCGGGTGTTCTTACGCCCATCAGGCCAAGGCCGCAGGCGAGGAGCGGCTCTCCTTCCCGGTCGATCAGACGACGGCGCTGCACGTCAAGACCGGAAACGGATTCGTGCGCGCGACCGCCGGGGCTGCGGACGTGTTCGAGATCACCGTCAGGAAGGAAGGCCGGGCGCCGACGATGCGGGAGGCGGAGGAGGCGCTGGCCGCGATCGAGATCATCTCGGAAACGGCGGACGGCGTGCGTACGCTGACCTGGCGCTACAAGGAGCCGCGGTCCAAGGCGTGGAACGCGACCGTCTCGTTCGAGGTCTTGATGCCCGCGTCCGTGGCGCTTGCGGCAACGACGCACAACGGGGCGCTGAACGTCAGCGGTCTGACGTCCGACGTCGATCTTTCGACGCACAACGGCGCGGTCGTCGTGGAAGGTCACACCGGAGCGCGTCTCAAGGCCAAGTCCTACAACGGGGGGCTGAGCGTCAGTTCGTCTGCGGCGGACCTGGATGCGGAGACTTACAACGGCGCGATCCGCTGCACGGCGTCGAACCGCGCCGCGCCCCACATCCGGCTGGTTTCACATAACGGAGGCATCGACCTGGACCTCGCCGATGACGCTTCGGCGGCCTTGACCTGCCTAACGAGCAACGGCAGCGTCCGGTGCGACCTGCCGGTGACGGCGGACGCCGCAAGCCGGACGAACCTCAGCGGCAAGCTGGGAGATGGCGCGGGGCGCGTCCGGACCGAGACGCATAACGGCTCGATCCGGGTGAGATGATTCGGCTTGGCCGGGATTGAGACGGCGGCGGGTCGGCGCGCCCGGCTGAGACGACCGGCAGATCGCCCGGGAAGGATCCGGCCACTACGGGAATGTGCAGTCTTCCTCGTTGTCGGGGCTGACCGCGATGGTAACCGCGACGCCGCGAACACTCATCGCATGAAGGATGTTGGCCGCGGATTGCGGAGTGACCTTGACGCCGTTGATCGTCAGGTTGCGGACTCCGTCATCCGGATCACTACCCAGCTTGCCGACGCGCATCGACATCAAATCGAACTCGTAAACCTGCGCGGGGTGCGGTCCCGGACAAGGAGTTCGGACGTGTCCGTGTTCGTCCAGCCCCGCCTTCTGCTGGCGGGAAATCCAGGCGGGTAACCGAACCGGGAACCCGTCTGCCGGAACCGGCTCACTCCGCGTGACGGTAAGCCTCTCCCCGCACCGGATGCATTGGAACGCGACATAGGTGCGGTCGATCCGGCGCGGCGCAGCGCCCCAGAGGGCGAAGGCGAGAAGGCAACCCCCGATCCCGAGGATGATGCGCCGCCGGATCGCGCGGCGACGGTCGCCCTGATGCGTATCAAAGGTTCGCGGGTTCGACGGATCAAACGCCCGTCCGCACTCCGGGCAGAGGTCCGACGGCAGACCGTGAAGGTTGTAACCGCAGAAAAGGCAATATTTCTGATCCGTGGCAACGCTCATACCTCACCGAAGTTTCCCGCGTTCCTGCCTCCTGACGGATCCTTCAACCGAACATGAGAGCATCATCGATCCAGATCCGTCAACCTTGCGGAAACAATGCCTGCTGCGCAGGATACTCCCTCAGCAGGCGGGACACCGAAGTGCTCCCAGTGAACCCACAATAAGCCGGAGGACTCCCGTGGCGAAGAAAAGGAACGCTCCCCTGTCCGGTTGGAACCCGTCGACAACTGAAATCAACATGCTGATGGTGTCTTTTGTCGCCCAGCGACTCGCGTTTGTCACTCATCCGCAGGCGTGGTCCAAATCGACCATCCGAGAGATGAAGTCCGTTCTGCGGCCTATCCGGCCGGACAAGGGCGGCGATCCCACGCCGATCCCCCCTCCCCCTCCCCGCAGACCCAGGGTGAGCCTTCTTAAGGAACTGATCGCCAACCTCACGGACCCGCGTCGATCGGACCTTCCGCGTGAAACGGCAACCGAAGAAGCGCCATCGGCCAAGCGGCACACGAAAGCGCGAACGCTGCGCCAAGGCGAGTCCGACGCCCGCGGGCTGCGACCGACCTTCCTGATGAGCACGGACGGAGACGGAATTTCGTCCCGCGCCATGCGATCGGCGAAGCGGTAGCCTGGCAGCGTCGCGGGGTCGAGCGTGCGCGCCGCGCGAAGATTCGCCGCTGATGCGGCGAAGTGTAATCGCTTGGCGATCGAGCCGGAGGGACGGCAAGACCTCATAACCGAGGAAGCGCAATCGTCATTTGTGATTCCGCAGAACGCCTCGAGCAGCGCATTCGCGCGAGCCGGTGACCGGGGCCTGGCGCGGCGCTCCACCCTCGCGAATGACGACTCAGACTCGTCCCGGCAGGGCCGATCGGACGTCGCGCACAAACCCGTCGCACGCGCTTTGAATCGCGCCGCGCCAGTCTGAAGGCGCCTCGGCCTCGCCCCGCGCCGCGGTCCAGGGAAACATGACCCCGCGCGACGAGGTCACGATCGCCCCCCGGCCGTCCCGGTTGAAACACGCCGCGGCATCCGCTCCGGTCTGACCCTGTGCCCCCCAGCCCGGAACGAGGAAAAAGCAGTTCGGCATCAGCTCGCGCAGTCGCAGGGTCGAGTCCCGGTCCGTGGGAGACACGACCGCCCCGACCGCGCTGTACCCCCCCTTCCCCAGCAATCCCGGACCGCAGGCCCACCCGTGAATCAGACCCGCGACGGCTTCGCGCACGGTGCGCCCGTCCGCCAGCTTCAGCCCCTGCACCTGCGTCGCGGATTTGTTGCTCGTTTGCGCCAAAATGAAAACGCCCTTCCCCTCGCCTCGGGCGGCGTCCAGAAAGGGCGCAACACCGTCCACTCCGAAATAAGGATTGACCGTGACGGCGTCCGGACGGGGGTGCTCTGCGGCCTCGGGATCCTCGCGCAGATGCGCCGCCGCATAATGTTCCGAGGTATGACCGATGTCGCCGCGCTTCACGTCGCCGATGACGACCAGGTCTCGCTCCAGCGCCGCCCGGACGACTTCGGAATACGCCAGCACTCCCGCCGGACCGTGCGCCTCAAAGAAGGCGATGTTGATCTTCACGGCGGGAACCCGCGGCGCGACGATTTCGAGCACCTCATCGCAGTACGTGACGATCGCGGCGGCCTTGCGCGCCTGCGGCTCGTCTCCGCAGGATTCGCAGCCCTCCTCCTCATCGGAGCCCGGTTCGTGTTCGCACTGGTCCTGCTCGAAGAAATCCCGGACTTCAGCCGGAACCCACCCCCAGACCGGATCCAGCCCGACGCATACGGGCGCGCCCTTGTCCTCGATCGCCGCCAGCAGCCGATCCGCGAAGTTCTTCATCGAGACGAACGCTACCGCGCCGCGTTCGCCTCCGCCAGCGCCCGGCGCTCCAGTTTGACCCGGTACATCGCCTCATCCGCGGCCCGGAGCATGTCGTCCGCCGTGGCGTAGTCCGCGCTGCACACCACCCCCACGCTGCACCCGACCTGAAGCAGCCGGCCCATCACGGCGATCGGCTCGGTCATCGCGGACCGGGCACGCTCCGCAACCACCTGCGTGTCTTCGATGCTCGCAATCTCCTCGAGGAGGATGATGAACTCGTCCCCTCCCAGGCGGGCCACCGCCCGGTTGTCGTCGCGCCCCACCAGGTCGGACGCCCGCAGGATCAGTCGCAGGCGCTGGGCGACGGCCTGCAACAGGCGGTCGCCGGTTTCGTGGCCGTGTGTGTCGTTGACGCTCTTGAAACCATCGAGGTCGATGAAGAGCAGCCCGAAGATGTAATCCCGCCGTCGCCGCGTCCGCTCCATGCAACGCTCGAGACGGTCGATGATGTACGCTCGGTTCGGCAATCCCGTCAGCGGATCGTGCAGCGCGGTGTAGCGAAGCCGGCGATGCACAGCGTCCAGCCGGTGCATCATCCGGTCGAACTCCCGCGCCAGGATCCCCAGTTCGTCGCCGCGACGCATGTTGATCCGCCGGGACAGATCGTGCGACTCCGCAATGAGCGTCACGTTGTTCGTCAGGCGGGCCACCGGCGACACCACCAGGCGGTGCAGCGCCAGCCACAAACACGCCAGCAGCGCCATCGCGGCGACGATCATGTACACCGAGGCGAAGCGCAGCGCCGCCTGACCCCGGGCGAGCAGCGCCCGCGGCACATCGATGAGCAGGGCGAACGTCGGGGCCCCCGCCGCGTCGGGATAGGTGCAGGCGACGCGCAGCATCGCCGGTTCATGTTCATCGAACGCGATATTCAAAGACGCCAGCCCCGCGGCGAGGCGCGCCAGCCCCCGATCCGGCGTCATCTCCTCAATCGGAAGCAGGTCGAGGCGCACGCGCGTCCGCTCCGCGATCCGGCTGATCTCGGGGTCCGTCAGGAACCGCCCCATCACCAGCGCTCCGCCTGCGCTCGCACCCCGTCCCACCGGGTTCACCGGGCGCAGCGCCACCATCACCGGCGCCGCGCTCGTCGGAACCACGCCGAGCGCGCCGTGCAGCGAGGTTCTCATGACGGTTCTGAGTTCTCCGCCCGCGCCAAAGAACGGACACTGCGGACCGGACCACGCGGCCCCTTCGGGATCCACCACGCGGCTCCACAACGTCTGACCCCGCCAGTCCAGAAAGGCGATCAGATCGAGATTCGAGTTCTGAAGGGCGAACGTAGAGAGATGCTCCGCCACGAAGCGACCGTTCAGATCGCGGAAGAACTGCTGCGTCGATTCCCACGACGCCCACTCCCGGCATTGCAGGTCGAGATGCTCCAGCTCCCGATCGATGGCCTGACGACAACGGGCGATGTCCCGCGCCGCCTCGTCACGTTCAAGATCCTCGAATTGCGGAATCAACACGCTGTGCTCGACGTACTTCAGCGCGCCCAGCGCAAGTACAAACAGCGCTATCAGAACCAGCGAAATCCGCGACTTGATCGACACCTGCCGACATCCCGATCCGGTCCGGAAGGAAGATCCCTGTTTCCCCCTGCGACCCCACATCTCAATGACAGTCCCGTGGGTGCTATCGGCTGGGGTGGTTCACTGAATTCGTCCCGGCTGATCCGAGAATCCACGCGTCGGTCCGCAGTGCCGGATTGACGGATAAATCCCTTACTCTTGGAGCATCGACCCGTGACGGTTACATTCTTGTCGAGCTTATCGGGCGCGGACGGATTGATCTCGACGCGCCGGGCTTCGCGGGAGAACCAGGAACATGAAATCGGACACGAAACAGGCGGAACAGGTGGGAGCGGCAACGGCGACCGATCGGCGGACGTTCATCAAAGGGCTTTCCCTGGCGGGCGCCGGCGTGATCGGCGCGGGGCTGACCGGTTGCTCGGTGCGGGATCCGAAGATGACCACCGATGCCCAGCGGTTTGACGCGCCGCCCTACGCGCCTGGGGATCAGAAGGTCCGGCTCGCCTTCATCGGAACCGGCGGGATGGGCGGCGCGCACGTCGAGCAGACGCGCGAGCTGGGCGTCACCTGCCCGTGTTTCTGCGATGTAGACACGAATGAGTGGTCCAAGGCCCTGGAGCTTTACCCGCAGGCGAAGGGCTATCAGGACTACCGGGAGATGTTCGACAAGGAGCACAAGAACTTCGACGCGGTGATGATCGGCGCGCCCGATCATCATCACTTCCCGGCGACGATCATCGCGATGCAGCTCGGCAAGCACGTGTACACGCAGAAACCGCTGACGCACACGCCGTGGGAGGCCCGCGAGCTGGCGAAAGCGGCGAAGCGCTACCGCGTCGCCACGCAGATGGGTAATCAGGGACATGCCGGCGAAGGGTGGCGGCTCGTATATGAGTGGATTCGCGGCGGCGCACTGGGTCACGTCGTCGAGGTTCATACCTGGACGAACCGTCCGGGCGGCTGGTGGCCTCAGGGCGTGCCCCGCCCGGAAGGCGAAGACGCCGTCCCGGGCAATCTCAACTGGGACGTCTGGCTCGGTCCGGCGCCGGCGCGTCCTTTCAAGGCGGACACGTATCACCGCTTCAAGTGGCGCGGGTGGTGGGATTTCGGGTGCGGCGCGCTGGGCGACATGGCCTGTCACACGATGGACGGTCTGTTCTGGGCGCTGAACCCCGGACATCCTCGCGCGGTCGAGCCGATCGCCATGTCGCCCTTCAACGGCGAGACCTTCCCCACGTCCACGATGGTGAAGTGGGAGTTCCCGGGGCGGCCGGGGCAGCGGCCCTTCGACGCCTACTGGTACGACGGCGGGTTGCGCCCCACCCTTCCGGCGGACCTTGAGTTGGGCCGATCCCTTCCCGAAACCGGCAACCTCTTCATCGGGACGAAGGCCTCGCTGCTGGTTTCCGGCGATTACGGCGAAAGCCCGCGCGTCTACCCCGAGACGAAGATGAAGAAGATCGGCCGACCGAAGCGCATGATCGAGCGATCGCCGGGACACATGCAGGAGTGGTTGATGGCGTGCCGCGGCGAACGTCCGATCGACTACCCCAAATCCAACTTCGCCTACGCCGGACCGATGACCGAGGCGATCCTTCTGGGCAACATTGCGATCCGGATGGGTCGCCGGCTGGAGTGGGACGGAGCGAGCATGAAGTTCACCAACGTCCCCGAGGCCAACGCCTTCGTGACGAAGGAGTACCGTCAGGGCTGGAAAGTCTGGACATAAACGGCGGCGCGCCGTGCGATAACGCGCCTTCGCGAACGACGCATCCCGCTTCCTCACATTCATTCGCGGAACGTTAGGGCGGCGCGGATTCGCGGCGGCTCGCCTTCGCGCGGTTTGCGACCGGGCAAGCCCGTCGGATAATCCGCCTGTGAATGAGGATCTCGCGGATACAGGGAGTTCGACGTCGTTGTTGTACCTTGCCGCACCAGGGGCGATCGACCCTCGGGCCGTCATCGCAACGGTCGCGCGGCGGCGCCTCCCCGCGGTTCTCGAAGACGTTCACTCTGACGTTGACGGTTTTTCCGGATACGAGCCGCCTCATCCGGCCTGCGCCGGTCGCTGGCCCACCGTGGTTGCGTGGGATCCGGTCGCCGAGTGCCTCGTTGATCCGGATTCGGGCGAAGACGGTTGGAGGGAGCTTCGCCGGGCGCTGCGGCGGACGCCGCGCGTCCTTCACGCCCGGCGATCCGGAGGCCGAACCTCGACGCTCGACCGTGCGTCAGGGACGGATGTCCGTGGGTTCTCCGGCGGCTGGATCGGATTCGTCACCTACGACTTCGCCACCCGATCCGAGGGTCTGCGGTCGCGGCACGCACCGCTGAAAGTGATGCCCGCCCTGTGTTTTCACTTGTACGACACGTTCGCGTGGTTCGACCGCCGGACCTTCGGCTGGACGGCCGTCGCCGTGGACTGGCCGCCGGACAGCTTCCCGGGTCGTCCCAGCGCCGCGGAAAGGCTCGACTCGGTGCTGGCGTTGCTTCGGGACTCCACCGCGCGGCAGGGAGTCGGCGGGCAGGAAGAGTTCACGCGCGGTTGCAAGACGCTCCCGGAAGGCTCGGAACCCCCGCTTCCTCACGGATGCGGTTCGGTTCCGCATGATCGCCTTAAGCCCTCGGATGAAGGCGCCGCAATTCGTGTCCCCCCCCCCTCGCAGGCGCCCGGTTTGACGGCGACGATCCGGTCCTCGCTCGACGGGGCGGCCTACGACGCCCGTGTCCGGCGCATTCTCGACTACATCGCCGCCGGCGACGTCTACCAGGTGAACCTGACGCGGCGCTTCGAGAGCGTCACCGACCTGTCGCCCGATCTTCTCTACCTGCGCCTTCGCGCACGCAACCCGGCCCCTTACTCGGCGTTTCTTCCTCGGGACGGATACGCCGTCCTCAGCGCATCCCCCGAGCTCTTTCTCGACGTCCACGATCGCCGCGTCGTCACCCGCCCGATCAAGGGCACGCGCCCGCGAGGCCGCAACCCGGCGGAGGACGCCGCGCTCCGCGCCGATCTGAACGCCGGCGAGAAGGACCGGGCGGAACTCTCGATGATCGTCGATCTCCTGCGAAACGATCTGGGCCGCGTCTGCGAGTTCGGTTCGATCCGCGTCACGTCCGCCGGCCAACTCGAAACCCACCCGACCGTGCATCACCGCGTGGCGACGATCGAAGGCCGGCTGCGCGAAGACGTCGATGTGGTCGATCTCCTGGCCGCGACGATGCCCGGCGGTTCGGTCACGGGCGTCCCGAAAATCCGCGCGATGCAGATCATCGACGAACTGGAGCCTTGTCCTCGCGGCGTATACTGCGGCGCCATCGGATTCATCGGACTCGACGGACGCGCCTCGTTCAACCTGGCGATCCGCACGATGATCCACCTCGGCGACCGCGTCCACGTCCACGCCGGCGGCGGCATCGTCGCCGAAAGCGACCCTCGGGCGGAGTACGAGGAAACTCTGGCCAAGGCGGCGGGGCTGCTTTCGGCCCTGGGTGGACAATCCGGTGTGGCCCATGATAGGGAGCACGAGTCCGACGGAGATGGCTCAAAGCCAAGCACTCTCTCCACCCGGCAATACGGATGAGATGCCGTATTGCATCCGAGCTTTGCCGGCGAGAATGCGGGGGATTCAGATGATCAGGAAGACTGCGAAACCCCGGGGCATTCGTTGAGGAGTTATTCAGCGTATGAGCCGCTACGTGCATCTTAACGGCAATTTGCTCCCCGCCGATGCGGCGCGGGTGAGCGTCTTTGACGGCGGGTTTCTGCACGGCGCGGGGCTTTTCGAGACGATGCGGGCGCAGGGCGGGCGTGTCTTCCGGCTGGAGGCACATCTCGACCGGCTCGCCCGATCCGCGGAAACCCTGAGCCTGCCGATCCCGCGCTCTGCGCTGCCCGAAGCGGAGGTCTTCGAGGAATTGCTCGCACGAAACGACCTGCGAGAAGCTCGCGTGCGGCTTACGGCAACCCCCGGCGCGGTCCTCCCTGCTTGTGCGCAGCGTCCGGACGTCGACGACGGACAGGACGTCGATCCCTCGTCCTGCGCCGGCGCCGCCTCGCGAGGCATCTCCGCCGATCCGGCCGATGCGATCCCCGCACCCACGATCTGCATTGTCGCGGACGAATTGCGTCCACATCCGCCCGACGCCTACCGCCACGGCGTCGCCGTCATGATCAGCCGCCGTCCGCAGATCGCATCCGACCCGCTGACCGCCCACAAGACGCTTTGCTACCTGCCGCGCCTCGCCGCGCTTCAGCAGGCCCGCCTTGCGCGTTGTGCGGAGTCCCTCTTCTTCGACGAGTCCAACCACCTCGCCGAAGGCACGATCAGCAACGTCTTCATTGTGCGAAACGGACGGTTACGAACGCCCTCGTTGTCAACGCCCGTGCTGCCCGGCGTCGCGCGCCGCGTCGTACTGGAGCTAGCCGCGACCCTGGGCATCCGCGCGGACGACGCTGAACCGATCACGATCAACGATCTGTTGGACGCGGACGAAGTGTTCCTGACCAGCGTCATCGCGTTGGTGCTCCCGGTGGTGCGCGTCGAGCGCAAAACGATTGCGCAAGGCGCGCCCGGTCCCGTCACCACGAACCTTCTGAAAGGTTTCCGTGACTTGATCGCCTCTGAATGCAAAGCGTAGACAGCCGCTCGCCGCCCCCGTGATCACTCGTGCCTCAGCGCGTCGATCGGGTGCAGGATCGCGGCCTTGAACGCCGGCACGATCCCGAAGAACACCCCCACCCCCGCCGAAAAACCCAGCGCCAAGGCGATCGACCACAGCGGTACTTCCACGGGAACCATGCTGGGGTGCAGCGACGCCAGCGCCCCCACGCCGTAACCGAGCCCGATCCCGATCGCACCCCCCAGCGTGCTGAGCACCACGGCCTCGGTGAGAAACTGAAGCAGAATGTCGCGCCGCCGCGCGCCCACGCTTTTGCGCAGACCGATCTCCCGCGTCCGCTCGGTGACCGAGACCAGCATGACGTTCATGATGCCGATCCCCCCCACCAGCAGCGAGATGCTCACAATGCCCGCCAGCACGCTCGTTGCGTACAAGCGGATCGTTCCGAACTCCTGAAGGATCTGGTCCTGCTTGAAAATGCCGAAGTCGTTCAGCTCGTCCGGACGCAGACCGTGCCGCTGGCGCAGGATGCGAACGATCTGGGCCTCGGCCTCGGCGATCTTCCCCTCCTCGATCGCCTCGGCGTAGAAGACGATGTAGTCGCGGAACATCGGGTACATCTTCACGGCGGTGGTCCAGGGGATCAGGATCTGGTCGTCCTGGTTCTCGCCCATGAAGCTGCCCTTTTTCTCGAGCGTGCCGATGACCTTGAAGCGCTGACCGTCCAGGTGAACGTAGTCGCCCACGATCGACGAGTCCGCCTCGAGCTTGCGCAGCGTCTCCTGCCCGATGACGCAGACCTGCGTCGCCGCCTCCACGTCGAGCGCGCCGAAAAAACGCCCTCCCTCGCAGTAGAAGTTGCGGATCGGCTGAAAGGCCTCGCTGGATCCGACGACCTCTACGTTGTCGAGGCGCTGCCGCCCGAACTCGACCGCCGCCCGCGTCCAGACGATCGGCGTGGTTCGCCGCACCGCCGGCGCGAACTCGTTCACCGCCAGTACGTCCTCGGGGCGCATGTACGCCTGTCGGATGCGCTCGCCGCGCGGACCGCGCACCGATTCGGGCCAGACCACCATCAGGTTCGTCCCCAGTCCGCGCAGAAAGTTCGTCACGTACTCCCCGAACCCCTGCACGAACGACACCACGACGATGATGGACGTCACCGCGATGATGATGCCCAGCACCGTCAGCAGCGACCGCACCTTGTTCGCCCAGATCTGCACAAATGCAGTGAGAACATTGTGCGCCAGCGCCGAACACTGGTTCGGAACGAACATCATCACGTTGTAGGCGAAGCGGAACATGCGCGCCCTCACAAACCCTTCGACCGGTCCTCTTCCACGACGCCGTCCTTCAGCCGGATCGTCCTCCGGCAGTGCCGCGCGATATCGTCCTCGTGGGTGACGATGATGATCGTCTGCCCCTCGCGGTGAAGCTGGTCGAAGATCGACATGATTTCCTCGCCCGTCTTGCTGTCGAGGTTGCCGGTCGGCTCGTCCGCCAGGATGATGTCCGGCTCCTGCGCCAGCGCCCGGGCGATCGCCACGCGCTGCTTCTGTCCGCCGGAGAGCTGATTCGGGTGGTGCAGCGCCCGCTCCAGCAGACCGACCCGCGACAGCGCGTCGATCGCCCGCTGCCGCCGCTTCTTGGCGTGACTGTAAACCAGCGGCAACTCGACATTCTTCAGCGCCGTCGTGCGCGGCAGCAGCTCGAACGACTGAAACACAAACCCGATCTTCCGGCTGCGGATCCCCGCCAGCTTCGACTGCGACACGCGCGACACATCCGAGCCCCCGAGGCGGTAGGTCCCCCGGCTGGGAACGTCCAGACAGCCCAGGATGTTCAACATCGTGCTCTTGCCGCTGCCCGACGCGCCCATGATGGCCGCGTACTCATTCTCGCGGATCGTCAGCGTCACGCCGCGCAGCGCCTGAATCAACTCCGTGCCGACGCGGTACGTCTTATGCACGTCGATCAGCTCGATTACCGGAAGCCGCCCGGATTCCGGCGATGCCGCCCCGGTCGCGCCGAGCGGAAGTGAAGCCACGACCGTCACTTCGGCGATCCTCCGTCTGAGCTTGAAGCGACGACGCCCTCCTCCGACGCCTCGGCCGGCGTCGCGCTGTCCGAGCGGTTGTCGTTATCCGACGAGACATCGGCGCTCTTGTTGTCGTTAACATTCGTGTTGGTGTTCGACGCGGGCTTCTCCTCCATCACCTTCACGGCGGCCTTGTCCTTGAGCTGGTCCAGACTCCGGAAAGGGCCCGTGATCACCTGCTCATCCGGCGCGACCCCCCTCACCACCTCGACGCTCGTCTCGTCGCTGATCCCCGTCTCCAGCAGCCGCACCGACGCCTCCCCACGCTGCTTGCAGAAGACGACCTTGATGAACTCCGCCTGCCGGCGTTTCTCCGACGCCGCCTCGAGATTCTTCTTCGTCTCGTCGTATTGCGCCACAAGGTTCTCCGGAAGATCCTTGCGCTTGCGATGAACGACGGCCTGGATCGGAATCGTCAGGGCGTCGTCGCACCGCTGCACCTCGATCTCGACGTTGGCGTTCATCCCCGGCTTGATCGGAAAGTCCCCGGGCTCGACCAGAATCAACGTCTCGAACGTCACGACGTCGCGCCCCGTCGCCCGCGTCCCCTTCGACGCCACGCGGTACACGCGCCCGGGCACGCCGTGATAAAGGTCGGACTGAAGGAAAATCCGCGCCACCTGGTCCACTTTCACATCCGGCACGTCCGACTCGTCCACGCGGCAGCGGACCTGCATCTTCGACAGGTCGCTGATCACCATGATGCGCGTCCCCGGGTTGTTCATCGTCCCCGTGACCACCACTTCGCCCGCCTTGGCGAAGCGCTGCGAGACAATCCCGTCGATCGGCGCCGTGATCACCGTGCGCGCCAGATCCTCCTTCGCCGCGTCCAGCATCGACTCCGCCTCGATCAGCTCCTGACGCCGGATGTCCAGCAGCGCTCTCGACCGGATTTCCGCCGTCTTGTAATCCGCCAGTTCCGTGCTCGATGTCGCATCCGACTCGGAAAGGCGAATCTGCCTCGACAGGTCGCGGGAGGCCTTGTCATAATCCGCCTCCGCCTGGGTGATCGATGCACGCAGTTTCTCGACGCCGGCCTCGGCGGAGCGGAGACGGGCGCGGTAGTCGGCGTCATCGAGCCGGCAAAGCAGATCGCCCTTCTTCACCCGATCGCCCTCTTCAACCGGCATCTCGACGATCTTCGCCACGACCTCGGCGCTGATGTCCACCTCAAGGAACGCCTCGACCTCTCCCGGCGCCTGCACCGTCTTGACGATCGACCGCTGCACCGGACGGGTCACCGTGACCTCCAGCGGCGTCTGTCCCGCCACGTTCAGAACGCTCTGTCCGTCCGGCGTCCGGACGAAGGAGTTCAGGAAGAACACCCCCGCCACGAACCCCCCGAACACCAGTACGAACAAGACTTTCCGCATCCGCTCCTCCGGTTCTTACGTTTGCCCGCCCGTCACCCCGGCGGACGAGAAAGACAACGCCGCCGCCCCCGCAACACGAAGCCCGGCGCCGGTCAGCGCCAGCAGGATTACGCTCGTCCACGCCAGCCACCCGCGAAGCTGACCCGTCTGCTTCAATCCGGCGAGCACAAAACCCCAGTACCAGAACGCAAAAGGGTCCGCCGCCGTCAGCAGCACCCCCGCCCCCGTCACCGCGACTTTCCCCCACGGATGCGCCACATCCAGCGGGCGCACCAGCGCCCCTAACGTCACGTCTACGTCCAGCGTGCCGAACTGAAGCATCAATCCCAGGACGATCAGCATCCGCAGCAGGTCGATGAACCCCGCGAACGTCAGGATCGTCATCAACGTGTTCCACTCCGGCTTGCGCCCGGACATCGCCACCAGCCCGTAGAACACGCCCCCCGTCAGCAGCATCCCCCCCAGCACCGCCAGCGGCGACATGACGACGACCTGAAGCCGCGTCAGAACGCGCATGAACTGCCCTTGTTTGTCGAGATCCTCGAAAAGTTTCCGCAACTGCGCCCGCTCGACGCCTTCGCTCTGGGTCTTCTCGATCAGCGCTTTCTGCGCGTGAATCTGCTCCTCCACCTTGCGGTCGATCAGCCCCGTCTCCACCGTGGCGTATCCGGCAAGCGTCGTCAGCGCCAGGAGAACCACGAGCGGTCCGACGTAGGCGCCGACGTCCTCGATCCGCGCAAAAAGCCGGCGCGGCGAAAGCAGCGCCAGCGGGATGTCGCTGACCCCCACCGTCCGTCGATGCGTCCGCAGGAATTGAGTGGCGCTCGCCATGTCGACCCGCCCGCCGCGCGAACGCGCCGTGCGTCCGCCTCGCAAGGCCGATTATAAGGAGCTTCGCCGCGTGCTCGACGGGCTTTGAAGACCGGTACAGTTTTCGACAGCCCGCCGCCGTTCCGTTATCGGAGCGCGTCACGCAGGATAAAGAATGCGTCCGCACGAGGCGCAGAATTGAAGGTCGTCGCGCCCGCGCAGGGCGTTGATCACTTCCAGGGTGACCTTCATATTGCACCCCCCGCAGCAATGTTCGTCCCGCTTCGGATGAATACGGATGACCGGCGCCATCGCTTGTCCTTCGTGGCGATCCGCAACCCGGAAGAACGTCTGAAGCGACTGCGGCGGAATTCCCTCGGATGCCTGCGCCAGCCTCGCCGAAAGCTCCTGCCGCCGGGGCGCGGTCTTCTCAAGGTAGGCTCGCAGCGCGTCCTCCACGTGCCGGATGCGGTCCTGCACCTGCTGGCGCTCGGCATCGATCGTCCCCCGCTGCGCCACGAGCTGGTCCACCTGCGACATCAGCTCCAGCGCCCGCGCCTCCGCCTTGCCCTTATCCACCTCCTCCGTGTTCAGCGAGGTGAGGATCGCGTTGTATTCCTTGTTGGTCCGGGTCTGTTTGAGGGCTTCGCGGTGCTTTGAGATGTTCTGCTCGCGGGACTTGACGTCGAGTTCGGCGAGACTCGCCTGAGATTTCGCGTCGCGGATCTGGGCGTCGATCTGCGCCAGGCGGGCTTCGATCTTCGCCAGTTCCCGCCGGTGCAGGGCGATCCGCTGCTCCCGCCCTCCTTCCTCCTGGCGCAACTCCGAAATCTCTAGCTGAACCTCCTGCAGCTTCAGGAGGGCTTCGGTGGTTCCCGGCATGTGTCCGCCCGTCTGCCGGTCCCGACCTGCCGCAACCCCTGCGGCCCGGCCTGACCGGAAGCGGCATTATGCCTGCCTCCGAGGGTTCACGCAAATCCGCACCTGCATCCGCCGCGTATTCGTGATACGATCGCCGTCTTCCCGGATGACGACGATGACGACAGGGATTTCTTCTTGTGTTGCTCGACACGCCGGAGAACCTCCGGCGAACTCAGGAAACACCGGGCATGTACGACACTCTGCCTCAACAAATTCGGATCGGACGCGTCGTCGGTATTGCGGTCCGCACCGGACCCGGCGCGCCGATGAAGGAACTCGACGAAGTCCTCGCCGCCACCGATGGCGGCCTCGAGGGCGACAATCCGTCCAGCCCCCGTCGCGGCGTCACCCTGATCTCGCAGCCGCAGTGGACGAAGGCCAACGAGGAACTCGGAAGCGACCTTCCGTGGCACACCCGCCGGGCTAACGTGTTGGTCGACGCCTCGTCGCTCGGCGACTTGATCGGCGCCACGATCGCTCTCGGGGATGTGCTCGTGCGCGTTGAAGGTGAGACGAGACCCTGCGCCGTGATGGACGCGGCGCATGCGGGGTTGTTGAACGCGCTGAAGCCGGATTGCCGAGGCGGGGTTCACGGGCACATTCTCGCGGGCGGTCGGATCCGCATCGGCACGGAAGTCCGTCGCGTCGAATGAGCGCCGGCCCCTCCCGCGAGCGCGACGACGATTGAGCTTCCGCATGAATAAGACGAGCACCGGGGCTGGTTGGTCCCCGGTGCTCGCGGGTGTGGGGTGTGTGACCCCGATCGATCCTCCCCGATGTCCGGAATCGGTCGCGCGCCTAGTCGCGTTCCATCACGTCGCGATAGCGTTCATACAAGGCGCCGTCCCGCCGCTGAAGGTCTTCCTCATTGCGGAACACACGCGTCACTTCCGAGTCCCCCTTGCGGATCACCACTTCGATCGACCCGTCCGGGTTGACCCGAAAGGACTGCCGCGCCCGTCCCGCCACCGCTCCATCACGGAGCAGACTGCGATCCTGAAGCATCTCATGCAGCCGGGTCATCGGCTCACGCCACGCCGCCCCGTCGTCGTCAAACCGTTTCCACCGCTCCTGAACATCTCGTAATGCGTCCTGCACCGCCTTTTCCGCTTCGGTGAGGCGCTCATGCAGCTCCTGCATGTACTGCGGATCCGCCCCGCCGGAGCGACCGCCGAAGAACCGGCCCGGCAGACCCTGGCCGTCGGTGTGGACGTGAACGCCCTGACCCTCGAGCAGCTCCGCAGCCTCCGGGTCGCTCTTGCGCAATTCGTCGCGGTTTGCGTAGGCTGACGTCTTCTCGTCGCCGCTTGCGGATCTGCGCACCACGTGAATCTCGCCGTCGTTTGACTGCTCCACCACGAGGCTCTCCCCGTCCACCGTCCGCTCGATCCGGATTGACTTGCCCTCATCGCCGAACCAGAACCGCTGAACCGTGCTCTGCCCCTTCGGCAGGTACTTCTTGAACACGTCCGGCAGGTCGTCGAGCTCCTTCAGATCCTCGATATCTTCAACGATCCACGCACCCGACGCGTCAGGACGGATGACCCGGCCGCGCACGTTGACGGAGTCTTCCGCCGTGACATCCGGGGCAAGGTCGTACTTCCAGGAATATTCCGAACGACGTTCCGCAAGTTCCGCGGTCAACGTGTGCGTCTTGCCCCCGCGATGCACCGTCAGTTCAAGACGATCCCCCGCCTTCATCGCCGACACCTTCTCAACGAAGTCCGCAACGCCCTCGGAGATCGGCTTCCCATCGATTGCCGAGATCACGTCAAAACGCTCCAGCCCTGCCTTTTCCGCCGGACTGTCTTTGACCACGTTGAGGATCGTCACCCCCTGCCCCGACTCCAGTCCCAGTTGGGCCGTGATGACATCGGACACATCCCCGAGTTGAACGCCCAGCCACGCCCCGGACGACATGCTCTGCGCCGCATCCGCCTCGCCGACCCGCGTCACCCGCGGCTGAGCGGCCGCGTCATCGCTCACCGTGACATACGCGAACGCCGGCGTCACCGCCGCACCGGACCCCGACCCCGCCGCAACCGTCGCGCTGTTGAACACCGGCACGCAGGTCACCACGCTGTTTCCGGTCGCGACCCCTGTGCAGGTCGCGATGCAACAACAACACTTTCCGCAGCAACCCGCCGCCAGACCGCAACCGGCGGTCGGACCGGAGGTCTTGACCGGCTGCACCGGCGCCCACGCAGCCGCCCCGGCCTGAGGCGAGATCGTGATCGTCTCAAGCGGGTTGGCTGTCGGATGCGATGCACACCCTGGGGCGCATCCGGCGTGCCCGGTCGTGACCACTTTGACTTGTGAGGTCTTCTGCGTATCCGCGCAGCAACTCGACCCCGTCGCGGCGTTTGTCAAACGCGCCGTGGTCGCCGGACCGGAGTCGTTGCAGACCGCCTTGCACGCCTTGCCGTCACACGTGAACGTGCAGACCTTTCCGTCGCAGGTCACCGTGCAAACCTTGCCGTCGCACGCAGCCGTCCAGACTTTCCCGTCGCACGTCACCGTGCAGACTTTGCCGTCACAGGCGACCGTGCAGACTTTTCCGTCGCCGCATTGCACCAGCTTGGTGCAGACCCCGATATCCCCTCCCGTCGCGCAGACCTGCACGGTCTGACGCGGGGAACTCGCTGTCGCCTGCGCCGGCGCACACGTCACGACGCACGCACCGCCCTTGTATTCCTCAACCAACGCCGACGCCGACGCCGCGCCGGCGACCGCGCTGATGAACCACCCGAATCCCTGCCAAGCCAGCATCATGATTCGACTCCTTTTCACTAACTCGCCGCCCGCCCCGCAGATTCCTTAACACCCGGCGTCCCGACGCCCTTCTCAAACACCGTCCTGACGACCTGCTCGCTCACGACCGACGCCCTGTCCTTCCACCGCCCTCGTGCGATTCAGCTCGAGAATGTAATACCGTCCGTCCTTGCCGATCACGCCGATGACGTCCCGCTGTGTGTCGCGCCGTTGAATATGCCCCGGCGCCGTGCTCACCGGCTGATTGAAGGTCATTCCCGCGCTCGGCGATCGGAAAATCCCGTCGCGCCCGTCCACGCCCCCGGTCGCGGGGTTCGACGTCCCGCCGGGGGGGGCGGGCATCGCCACCGCCATCAGAAGCGCCGCCGCCGCGGACAGGGGCACAAACCACTGCTCCACCCGCCGCCACCAAGACACCCGCACGCCTCGGCGCCGCGCTTCCGCACGGTTCGCCGCCGAACACGGATCAATTCCGGCCGCCCCAGCTTCGCCCGCCAGCCTCGCGGGTTTCGACAGCAACTCGCCCAGCGACTCTCCGGCGAGACGGCTGATCTCCGCATACGCCTCATGAACGCGCCGAAGCTCAGGATCTTTCAGCAGATCCCGGTTCAGCAACAGGGACTCCTCATCCCCCAGCTCGCCGTGAATCTCCCGGACGATCCGCAATTCGTCATGTTCGTCCAAGGGTCTCATGTTGAATCATCCCCCTGACTCGCAAGGGCCTGACGCATCATCCTCATCGCCCGCACCAGCCTCGTCTCCACCGAATCCACCGGCATATCCATCACATCCGCGATCTGCCGGTACGACCAGCCCTCCAGATGCCGCAGCACAAAAGGCTCCCGGTAAAGCGGAGGCAGCGACTCGATCGCCTGCAAGACACGCTCCTGTCGCTCGTGGCGCTCCAGGTTTCGCGCCGGGTCGATCTCGCGTGGGTCCGGCGGTTCATCCACCCCCGCGCTGACCTGACCTCGCCGACGCCGCGTCGTATCTCGACCCGCGTCCAACGCCGCGTGGCGCGCGATCGAGTACAACCACGTCTTCCATCGCTGAGGGTCGTTCAGCGTGTCAATCCGCTGCCAGACCGCCATCCACACCTGCTGAACCACGTCATCGACGCGATCCTTGTCCCCCAGCACCGCGTACACCACGCCGCGGACCCACCGGCTGTTCCGCTGCACCCACTCTGAAAACGCCGACGGATCGCGCGCGCGAACCGCTTCAACCAGCGCCGTCTGCGCATTCTCCAGCGTTCGAACCGGCATGCCCATCTTCCCTTAATGACGAACTGCACGACGCCGTCCTGTCAGGGCGCCTGCGTCCCGCTTCGCGGAACCCGGTTCCGCCGCCGACACGTCCTCTTAAAACGACCCGCGTCCGCGGATGTGGACCGCCCCGAAAGGATGTCGGTGAATTCCGCCGTCCGGGAATCTTAACGCCCCGGTAGGTCCGCCCGCGCATGCAAACCCGGTGGCGTGCGGGTCTGCCGTCGCCGGGCACACGCCTCGGCGCTGTGCAATACCAGATCAGGGCGTCGTCTCGATCACCTTCCGACCAGATCGCGCCAGGGCGGCGGCAAGGGCGTCTTCCGTCATCCAGGTGACCACCACGCGATCGTCCTGCCAGGATACGACCGCCCGACCGTCACGGTGCAGGAAGCACGCGACCGGAACCGTGCAGGCAAGAATCAGGTCTGAACCGGAGCCGGAGCCCGTCTCGGCGATGACCGGAAGGAGCCGCCAACCCCGTGGTTCATTGATGCCGGCCAGCACCGACGCCGTGATCTCCGGAGGGGTTCCGCCTTCCGGAACGTGAGAAACGAGGTAATCGACAAGACGCTCCGCCGAGTCCACCGCCGTGCGCTGCCGACGATGATCCGTCGTGTAAAGCAGCAACAGCGCAAACCCCGACAGCCCGACTCCAAGCAGGACCGCCGCACGCGTTGTTCGAACACGATGCCTCTGAGGAAGGTCCGGCGCGGATTCCGGTGGACCGGTCGGGCGGGTCATGAACTGCGAAATCCTCTCTCCGCGCCCCGCTCGGAAAACGAGAACCCGCGAGGCGCGGTTCAAAGCTTCTCGTCTTCGTCCGGTTCGATCGAAGTCTGATCGGCGCTCGACGCCAACGCCTCCAGTGCGGCGATCGGATCCATCTCGTCGTCACTCGACAAAACGTGCTCGGAGGTTCGGATCGACGGTCCGGCTCCCGCGGCGGCCCGGCTTCGCGCCATCAATTGCTCCCGGATGTCCTTCAGTTCTTCGTCGTCCGGCTCGCCGTTAACCTGCACCGTGAACGTCACCGGTCCGATCGTGATGAAGTCGCCGGGCTCGCAGTCCTCCTCGGTGACGCGCTGGTAATTGAGGAACGTTCCGTTTGCGGCGCCGAGGTCGCGGATCGTGCATCCGTCCTCGTCTGCGATCACTTCAGCGTGAAGTCGAGAGACCTCCGAGGAAGGAATGCGGATATCGCAGTCGGTCTTGCGCCCGATCGTGTTCGGACCCGTCTTCAGCGGAAAGTCCCGCCGCGTCCCCGACTTGTCGAACATCACCAGCGTGACGCTCATCGACCCAGACCTTTCCGAAAACTCCGCCCTGGCGCGCCTCGCACAACGCCGGCGCCAAGCCGCAAGCATATCCTGGACCCGTTGAAATAATATACACGCCGCCTAACCGGAGCAACCGATCACCGCCCACGGCACGGCCTGCAACGCCCCGCCCCGCCCACCCCACACCCACGCGTCACCCGCCCCCATCGAGCCCTGCTGGATCAGCGACCCGCTCGAACGCCGCAAGAAAGTAAGAGAGCCCCGGATAGTCGTGGCGAAACACCCGTGCCGCGCCCGTGACGCACGCCAGCCGCTCCAGCAGGTCCGCCTCCTCTGCCGGCTCGCGAGGATGTGCGTACCAGACCAGGAACGCCGGATCCTCAATCAAACGCTCCTCGATCGGCGTAAAAGGCTTGAGGTTTCGAAAATCATCCTCGCCTCCCGGACGCAACGGCGCCTGAAGCGTCAGGATCAGGAACCGCGGGCGCTGGTCAAAGACGTACCCCGGGTCGAAACTCTTGCACAAAAACGGACCGGGAGCATGCGCAATTGTCCGATCCGTAAGACCCGTAATATCGAGAATACGCAGGTCGGGATTCAGGAAACCAACCAGGCCGATGTCCATCAACGCCACGACATCCCCCGAACGCGCCGAGCTTAAGAGCCACGCCGCCAGTTCCGCATGCCCCTTCCGGTATCCCTCCGCACGGACCCGGATCTCACCCAGGTCGCGCGACACCGCCTCCCCCTGCGCCGACCACAACCACGCGGTGCATGCCGCCAGCGCCCCCAGCCCCCACGCCGACGCACGCCGCACCGCAAAACTCGCACAAATCCCCGCCGCCGACGCAACGCCCGCCGCCGATGCCGCCGGAACATAAGGGGCGAGAAGCCGGTAACCCGGCATCCAGTCCGGTCCGGTGAAGAACACGGCTGCAACGCCGAACACCGTCACGCACGCAGCAGGCGCCGCGATCATCACGGCGCGAGTCGGGCACACCGCTACCTCCACCGCTCGCGCTTCTTCGGTCCGGTCGGTCGCCTCACGGCGCAGGCGAACGACAATCCACATCAGAAGCGGCGCGGCGGCCGGAAGGAGGAGTCGAAAAACCGCGGACAGAGTGTCCCTTGCCCCGAGGTGATTCCTCGCGAAGCCCAGAAGGTACCCCCCCGGTGTCCTTTCAGGCATACCCCCGGATTTCGCGTAATACGTGTTCGGCAGAAGCTCCCCGTCATAAAGGATCATGCGCAGCGCCAGGTGCGCCGCAACCACGCCTGCGACGATCAGCCCGTCGCGCTTCAACGCCCGTCGCCGCGCCGCATCATGCCGGCCCCCGGCGAGAAACTCCGCCCCCGCCGCCACGACGAACACCACCACGCCTTCAGGACGGGTCAGCGCCGCCAGCGCAAAGAGCACTCCCGTCCACCGCCGTCCCCGTCCGACGGCCTCTCCCGCCATCGCCGCCAGTCCGGCCGTCACCAGCGCCGCGAACAACGTCGTTTCAAGCCCCGTCGTGCTGTTGAGCAGGAACGCGCCGTTGATCGCCGTCAGCAGGGACGCCGCAGATCCGAAAAGCACGCAACTCGTCCGGCTGAAGACGCTCCTGGGAAGTTCCGCAAGCATCCGCCGCGCCAACACACCCGCCGCCAGCACCGCCGCACACCCGCTCAGAACACCGAGTCCTTTCGCCGCCGGCAGCACGGCGTCATCCCCGGCGATGCGCCAGACCAGCGCCATCAGCGGGACCATCAAGGGGTTGGTGTACCCCTCGACAGGCTCCCCGACGTTGAAATACGGACCGCGCCCCAGGGCGAGGAACTTCGCGTAACGGAACGTGATGAATGCGTCGTCGTTGATCTGCGGCAGGAACGGGCGGACCAGCGCCAGGTAGGTCGCCAACGCGACGATCGCGGACATCCACGCCGCGATCCGATCGCGGTGTCGCTGCGGCGCCTCCTTCAACTCAGGCACGTTCCTGCCTCCCGCACCCGAGACCCGCGCGTAGCCCGTCTTACAGACGGCGCCGCCGCCGCATCGGCGTAAACCTTGCTCCGAGCGTCTGCTGGGGCGCAGCCGGCTCAGGCGCCGCGGGTGTCGCCGCGTTCGCTCCGACGGGTTCGGACCGACCGCCGCCACGGTCCGGCGCTTGCGAAGACGCGCCCCGCCCCCCGGTCATGCCGTCCCGCGGCGCGCTGGGCACAAAGCCTTCCACGCTGTGATCCGGGATCATTTTGTTGATGAATTTCTCGATCTCGGTGAGTTGCTTGCCCTCTTCCGGCGTAACCAGCGTCACGGCCTTTCCGGCGCGCCCCATCCTCGCGGTCCGCCCGATCCGGTGAACATACGTCTCCGCATAATCCGGAATATCGTAATTGATGACGTGGGAGACGCCTTCGACGTCGATCCCCCGCGCCGCAAGGTCCGTCGCCACCAGCAGGCGGATCGATCCACTACGAAACCCTTCCATCACCTGCTCGCGCTTCCGCTGGACCAGATCGCTGTGAATCTCCGCCGCGCTGATTCCCGACTTCGTCAGTCGTGCGGTCACCCGGCTCGCCTCGCGCTTCGTGTTTGTGAAGATGATCGTCCGCTCGACGCCCTCGCGCTCCAGCAGCATCTTCAGCAGCCGCAGCTTGTCATGACGCGGAACCGTCACGTAGCACTGATCCACTTTGTCCACCGTCAGCTCGTCCTGCGAGACGTTGATCTCAAGCGGCAGGCTCGTGAACTGCTGGATCAGCCGGCGGATCGGCTCGTCGATCGTCGCCGACGTGAAGATCGTCTGATGTCGCGTGTGAATCGACCGGAGGATCTTCCGGATGTCGTCCCGGAAACCGATGTCCAGCATCCGGTCCACTTCGTCCAGGATGACCGTGGTCAGCTTCGTCAGCGTCAGGTCGCCACGACCCATGAAATCCATCGTCCGCCCGGGCGTGCCGACCACGAACTCCGGACCTTCCCTCAGGCGGCTGCTTTGCGCCCGGATCTTGCTTCCGCCGTAAACCCCTTCCGATTTGAGTTTCGTGAAATGCGCCAGGCGGCGGACCTCCTCCACCACCTGAACCGCAAGCTCCCGGGTCGGCACGAGGCACAAGACCTGAAACGGAATACCGGGCGTCAGACGCTGAAGCGTGGGCAGGGCGAACGCCAGCGTTTTTCCGGTTCCGGTGCGGGCCTGTCCCACGACGTCCCGTCCCTCCAGAACAGGCGGAATCATCGCCGTCTGGATGTCGGTGGGCGTGTCAAACCCAAGACGCTGAAGCGCTTCCAGAAACGGTCCCTTGATGCCCAGATCGGCAAACGCCGACGCTTCGTGCTTGTTTCGCCGCATTGAATCCTTTCGCCCGATCTTGCTGACGCCAACCACCAGAATATATCGCGTTCACCCCGGGTTTCAACGCAGCCCCGACGTCAGTGCGACCCGCCCTATCCCGATGCGGCAGCAGAATTTGAGATTCTCACGAGTCTGATGCGGCAGTACACTGGCTCGAATGTCGCGGCTGGTGACGCATCAGGTCGGTAATCTGCGGATCGAGGGCTTCTCCCTCGCGGGGGAGGAGACCGTGCTGATCGTCCCGGAACTGAACGTCTGCTTCGACCCCGGCCGCGCCCCGCGAGAGATCATTGCGATCGACAACGTATGCCTCACCCACGGTCACATGGACCACGCCGCGGGGATCGCTTACTACCTGTCGCAGCGCAATTTCGTTGGCATCGCCGCCGGCCGCGTCATCGTCCACCGGGATCTGGCCCAGCCCATCCAGCGCCTGATGGCGGTCTGGGCGGACATCGAAGGACACCCGACGCCCGGGGAGGTTGTCGGTGTTCAGCCGCTGGAGGACGTGCCGCTTCGACGGGATCTGGTGGTCCGCCCGTTTTCGGTCAATCATGATCGCTGCTCGCTGGGCTTCTCCGTCATTGAGCGAAGGCACAAGCTCAAGGCGGAGTATTCGGGCAAAACCGGTCCGGAACTCGTGGCGCTGAAGCGCCAGGGCGTGACGATCGACGAGTGGCGCGAAATCACGCTGGTGACGTGCTCGGGCGACACGGCCCTGGGGCGTTGGCTGGAGCACGCTTTCGTGCGGCACACAGAGGTGCTGCTGGTGGAATGCACGTTTATCGACGAGGACCACGTTGATCGGGCCCGCGGCGGGAGGCATATCCACGTCCGCGACCTGTCGAAGATTGTCGACGCCGTCCCCGATGCGCGCATCGTGCTGACGCACCTTTCACGCCGCACGGACCTTCGTCGCGCCAAGGAGGTCGTCCAGCGGTTCGTGGGCAAGAGCGCGATGGAGCGGATACTGTTTCTGATGGATCGCCCGCCGAAAGGGCGCCCGCAGCCGCGGGATGGCGCCGCCTCCCGGGAAACCCCCGTGTCCCAGTGAGCAGTTCGGGAGCGATCGGACAATGACGCGCTCGGGCGCGGGTTGCGGGCGGGCGTCCGCCGGGGTAGCTTTCGGCCTTTCTTTCCCGCGTAAGAGGCGCGAGGCGGGTCGGGGAGCGGTAAGCGTGGCGAAGGATGGAAACGTTGCGGCATCCGCGGGACTGGCGCGGATCGGCCTGACGCGGACGGGCGAAATCCTCAGCAATCTGCCGGTGGCGGAATTGTATGAGCGAGCGCTGACGGGCGGGGAGGGTCTGCTGGCCTCTAACGGGGCGCTGGTCTGCTCCACCGGCGCGCACACCGGCCGGTCCCCGGGCGACAAGTACACGGTCGAGGAGCCAACCACCCGCGAGGCGATCTGGTGGGGGCCGAACCGGGCGCTTTCAGAGGCCTCGTTCGACCGCCTTCACCGTCGGATCGTCGATCACTACGCCTCGCGGCGCGTCTACGTCCGGGATTTGTACGCGGGAGCGGACCCGCGCCACCGCCTGAACGTGCGCGTCGTGACGGAAACGGCGTGGCACGGGCTTTTTGCAAACCAGCTTTTCATCCGCCCCGAGCGCACCGAACTTGAGGGATTTGAGCCTGACTTCACGATCCTGAATGCGCCAACGTGCCTCGCGGATCCGCAGACGGACGGAACGCGCTCGTCCACGTTCGTCGTGATTCACTTTGCCCGCCGTCTTGTCCTGATCGGGGGGACGGCCTACGCCGGCGAAATCAAGAAGAGCATCTTCACGGTGATGAACTACCTGCTGCCGGTCAAAGGCGTGCTGAGCATGCACTGCTCCGCCAACGTCGGGGCGGCGGGCGACACGGCGCTCTTCTTCGGCCTGTCGGGGACGGGGAAGACGACGCTCTCGGCCGATCCGCAGCGCCGCCTGATCGGCGATGATGAGCACGGCTGGAGCGACGACGGCGTCTTCAACATCGAGGGCGGCTGCTACGCGAAGTGCATCCGGCTCTCACGGGAGCACGAGCCCCAGATTTACGCGGCGATCCGTTACGGCGCCGTGTTGGAGAACGTGGCGCTCGACCCGCAAACGCGCGAGCCGGATTATGACTCGCAGGAGCGGACGGAGAACACCCGCGCCGCCTACCCGCTTACGTACATCGACAACGCCGTGATCCCCAGCGTCGGTCCGCATCCGAAGCACGTCGTCTTCCTGACCTGTGATGCTTTCGGTGTGCTGCCGCCGATTGCACGGTTGACGCCGGCGCAGACGATGTATCACTTCATCAGCGGTTACACGGCGAAGGTCGCGGGGACGGAGCGGGGCGTGACCGAACCGCAGGCGACGTTCAGCACCTGCTTCGGCGCGCCGTTCCTTCCTCTGCCTCCGATGCGTTACGCGACGATGCTCTCGGAGCGCGTGCGGCGGCACGGGGCGCGTTGCTGGCTGGTGAACACCGGGTGGAACGGCGGTCCGCACGGCGTCGGAAAGCGCATGAGCCTGCGACATACGCGGGCGATGATCCGCGCGGCCCTGAGCGGAGAGCTGGAGCGCGTCGCCTTCGAGGCGGATCCGGTGTTCGGCATCGAAGTGCCGACCTCCTGCCCCCACGTTCCGCCGGAGGTTCTTCGACCACGGCAAACCTGGTTCGACCCGGCGGCTTACGACGCCCAGGCCGCGCACCTCGCCCGGCTTTTTGTCGACAACATCCGCAAGTTCGAGGGCATCTCCGCCGAGGTCCGGTCGGCCGGTCCTCGAACTGAGTAAGTTCGGTGTGTCAGAGCAGGCCCGCGTCCGCAAGGCGGTACTTGTTAACTGAGCCGCATCGAAGAAAGCGCTTTTTTCGCGCCCTTCTTCGGACGGTTTTATGCAACATCCTGATCTAAAATCAAAGCTTTATTAATTGAAACTACGCCGTCATTGCCTGGAGTTTCAAGGTCTCGGCGGGCAGAAGAGAAGAAGCGCTTCTCGCAAGCACGGCTCGGTTTCATCACAGCGACAAATCCCTTCCGGCTCGGTTCTGGCGCGTTTCAGCGGAATCAGACCCGTCGCCGCGCGAACAAAGCGGGGAGAGGTTCGTATGTCTACAATGTGGGTGCATGACACCCCGGTCTGATGAGGATCTGTTGCGGGCGTTTGTCGGGGGCGATCCGACGGCGTTCGAACTGCTGGTCCGACGCCACGCGGCGGCGGTGTACCAGTTTGTCGCTCGGTTCACGAAGAACGCGGCCTCGACGGAAGACGTAGTGCAGGAGACGTTTCTTCAGATCAGCCAGTCCGCAGCGGCGTTTGACGGCAAGCGGCTGTTTCGACCGTGGTTGTATACGATCGCGGCGAACAAGGCCCGCGACGCTCTGCGGGCGAGCACAAGGCGGCGCGAGTTCGTGTCTGATTTTCGTGACGATCCCGACGAAGCCCGGGCGTGTTACCAGGATCTGCTTCGGGTGGATGTCGAGTCGCCGGCGGCAGAGTTGGAGACGGATGAGAAGCGGCGAGCGGTCCGCAAGATCGTGGACGCGATGCCGCGCCCGCTGTGGGAGGTGCTGGTGCTGGCGTATTATCACCAGTTCCGCTACCGCCAGATCGCGGCGATTCTGGACATGCCGCTGGGAACCGTAAAAAGCCGGCTTCACGCCGCGGTGGCGTTTCTGGGTCGCGAGTACCGGGCGCTGCGCACGACGGAGACCCCGGTCGCAGACGAAGACGCAGGATAATCGAGTGACTCCGAAGCCCGACAAACCGGTTGAGGAACTCCTGCTGGATCGTCGTCTCGGCGAGATTGATCCGGACGATCGCGCCTGGATTGAGGATCGCCTCGCGGCCGATCCGCAGGTGAAGGCGATGAACGCCGCGCTCGGCCGGACACTTGAGGCGCTCGACGCGCACTGGACGCCGCCGCCACCGGTGAATCTATCCGAGAAAGTGCTTCGTTACGTGCAGTCCGACCGCGCGGAGGCATCCCCCCACGACCGGATCATGCCGCCGCCGCTGGAGGCAGCCCCGGGACGGGTGTCTCGCTTCGGATTGCGGGATTTCATCGCCGTCGCCGCGTGCATCGGCCTGATCATCACCGCCCTCGCCCCCGCGATGCAGCGGATGCGCAGCGAGGCGCGGCGCGTGCAATGCGTCGGCAATCTCGAGACGATCTCTCGCGCCGTCAGCGCTTACGGCGCGGATTTTTCCGGATTGCTGCCTCATGCCGGCGTGCCCACCGGAGCTTCGTGGCTTTATCTCAGCCCCTCCGGCGCCCCGCATCAGTCGAACAGCCGTCACGCCTACCTGCTGGTTCGCCTCGGATATCTCAACCATGAGAGTCCGTTCCGATGTCCGGAAGGCCGGACGGCGTCGGGCTTGGGTCGTTCAGGGTCCGGATCGGCCGACGTCATTCTCCCTCGAGCGGGAACCCAGCCGCAGGATCCGAGTCGCGGCGAGGGCCCCGTGAAGTTCGACGTCATAAACATCGGTGAACTTTCGGCGGACCGACGGCGATCCGACGATGTGCTTCGCCTGACCTATCCCGGTCTGACGGACGATTTTGCTTTTCCGGATGCGTGCAGCTACGACGGGCTTAACATGCTCGGCGTGACGCCGCGGCTGGTGGACGCCCCGGACCAGGTTTACCTCGGCGATCCGAACCCGCTGTTTCTCGGCGGCATGTTCCGGCCTTCGATCAACCCGAACGCGACGAACTCCCCGCTTCATGACGGGGGTCGCGGGCAGAACGTCCTGCTGCTGGACGGATCCGTCGGGTGGCTCACGTCGCCCTTCCGCAACCGCACGGACAATGTTTGGCTGGCGGGGGAAATCCAGGATTACCGCGGGACGGAAGCTCAATCCGATCCGCACGACGCTTTCCTGGTGCCCGCGACGCCAAGCCGTGGCGCGCCTCCTGCCCCGCGCGGCGGAGAGTAGCGCTTTCAGCTTGGTCTTCGTTTATTCCCTTATGAGCGGGGAGAAGTATGAACGCTTTCTGGCGGGCGCAGCTCCGGTTTTGAAGCGCCGACCCGGTCGGATCGACTTGACATCCTCGGCGCAGGGCGCTCCCACCCCCGTCCCCAGCCTCAGAATGACTGCGCCGGTCACGGGATGCTTTGCGGTTACGGCGTGCCCTCACCGAGCCGAGTCGGCATGTCGGCGAGGATGTACGCCGCCACCGCCATCGCGGCGACGTTGCGGTTCAATTCGTCGGGCTTGATCTTATCCAGCGTATCCGCGTCGGAGTGGTGATAATCAAAGTAGCGGGACATGTCCGCGTTGTGGCTGAGCAGCGGGACGCCGAAGCGTCCCATCGGACCGATGTCCGCCCCGCCGCCGCCGCCGGACGCCCGCGTGGCGCCCACGCGGACCAGCAGCGCGGTGATCTGCGCAAGTTGCTTCTGCGCCAAGTCCTGATTGAGCGGTGGTTTGACGGAAACGCCGAACCCGATCGGCGCGAACACCCCGCCATCGGATTCGATCGCCGCCACGTGCCGCGGCATCTCGGATTCGTGATCCTTCGCGTACGCCCGCGCGCCGGCCAGCCCGTTCTCCTCGTTCGTGAAAAGCACGACACGGATCGTCCGCCGCGGGCGCAGATTCAGCTTGCGCAGGACGTTGATCGCCTCCATCGAAATCACGCACCCGCCGCCGTCGTCCGACGCCCCCTGCCCCACATCCCACGAATCCAGGTGTCCGCCGATCACGACGATCTCGTCGGGCCTCTCGCGACCGCGCAACTCGGCGATGACGTTCGCCGACGGCGCGTCCGGTAGCGTTTTCGCCTCCATCTTGAGCGTGAGCGTGACCCGCTCGCCGCGCTTCACAAGGCGCTCCAGCATCAGCACGTCTTCGATCGCCAGCGCCGCCGCGGGAATCTTCGGCTGCGCGTCGTCATAACGCAGCGCCCCTGTGTGCGGCGAGCGGAGACTCGCGGCCGTGACCGAGCGCACGAGGCACGCGACCGCCCCCTTCGCCGCCGCCCAGGAGGCGCCGTTCGAGCGGTAGGTCACCGCTTGACCGTAACCGGTTCCTTTTTCCGGATCATATGCGGGCATCGGGGCGTTGAAGACGACGATCTTCCCGCGCGCGCGCTCACCGAGGGCGTCCAGCTCCTCGCGGTTGGCGACAACGACGATTTCGCCGGTGACGCCGACCAGCGGCGTGCCGACCGACCCGCCCAGCCCCAGCATCGCCAGCTTCTGATGCTTCGGGGCGAGCATCATCAGCGACTCCTCGCCGCGGACCCAGTGCGGAACCAGCACCGGCTCGCGGCGGACGTTCTCCTGTCCGTCACGCTCCAGCGCCCGGGCGGCCCACTCGATGGCGCGATCGAGCTGCGGCGAGCCGCTCAGACGGTGGCCGATGCCGTCACACAGCTCCTCCATCTTGCGCCAGGCGTCATTACCCGACATCGCGGCATCGATGATCTGGTCCGCGGTTTCGCGGTAACGAGCGGAAAGGTCCGCGGAATCGGGCGCGATCGGGGCCTGTCCGAGCGCCGTCGAGACGAGGGTCAGCGCGCCCACGAGGGGGGCGCCGCCTCGTCCGCGCGGGGCGCTCAGGCCGACCTCCGCCTCCCCTCGCCGACGCGACGCAATACATCGCCGGAGTTTGCGTAAACCGAATAAGCCCGGCACGTTCATGCAAGCATTCCCCGCCATCAACGCCTTGCCCTCCGGTTATCCCAACGACTTGTTCAGCGCCAGCAATTCCTTCAACCCGGTCGGAAATTCATGAAGCGCCCGGCGGGCCTCATGCAACGACACCGGGGCCGGCCTCTCCAGATCACTCGCACATCCCCGCAGAAACGCAACAAGATCCGCCGGCGCACGCCCCCCGGCGAGAGCGGCTTCGAGGAACGCCTGCAACGCGCCGCCGTCCCACCCGCCTTTAACCGCGTGACACCAGGCGCGTAAGACCGGCGGCGCTTCGATGGCGAAATTATCGTCGTTCTCGGCCAGCGGCGGCCCCCAGGAGACCAGTTCCGTCCCGGTAAAACGGAACCGTCTCGCTCCGCATTCGGCGACCAGCCAGATTTCCGCATCGTCGTCTCGCGTCCGGCGCTCCAGCCCGATGACGAGCCGCCCCTCTGAGTCCCCCGCCACCCACCACGCTCCGGCCCACCGGTTGTCCGGCGCGCCTCCGGTCCGAGCGAGCTTCGGGGGCGACCCGCAACCGCTCGCTGACACGACGAGGAGAAATACGACCGCCGCACAAGGTCGCGTCATCGGGGACGATCCCCGAGCACGGTACGATCGTGCCGCCTCAGCCGTCCTCTCGGAACACCTTTTCTGCGTCACGCCCTCACCCCGCACGACCCTCCTCAGCCGTTTCCCGAAGTCGCCGCCCCCCCACGCACAATATTCCTGCGTCGCCGCCGAATCAATGACAAGCGAGGTCGTCCGCCACCGGTCCGCGCCGGCGGATCCGGCGACATGCAGAGCACCGACAGCAGAGTATGCTCGAAGCACAAACATCGCCGGTTCCGTCCGCAGCGTTGACGACCTCTGACCACGGCGGCGCGCCGACGTTCGCCTTTCTGACGACCGACCAGTTCTGCACCCACTGCGGATACAACCTCAACGGACAGCGGGTGTGGCGCGATCCGGGGACGGACATTCTCGTGTGCCGGTGCGCCGAGTGCGGAAGGCATCACCCGACGGCGAGCCTGACGCATACGAACCAGTTGTGGGTCCGCCGCCTGACGCTGATGTTCGGAACGATGTGGGTGCTGCTGGTGCTGGTTACGGCGGCGGCGGCAAGCGTCGGCATGTTCTCGCTGGTGATGGCGACGTTGTTCGACATGACGTCGCCGTCGGGAGCGCTCGTCACGTATAACGCCGGCGGTGTCACGTATTCCTACCACTCCGCAGACCAGCGCGCCCCGAGCATCCCGCCCAGTTACGGCTACGTCCGGTGGATCGGAGGCTACTACGTGGGGACGGCCCTGATCGCCCTGGCGGCGTCGATGCTTGGAGTGACGTTCATGTGGCACTGGCGGCGCGGGCGGTGGCTGCTGGCGGCCGTGCTGCTGCCGATCGTGCTCAGCGCCGTGGCCTTTCTCCTCTTCAACGGGAACTTCGGGCTCTGGGGGTGGTCCGCGGCGTGGGCCGGTCTTCATGCGTGGACGGGCGTCGCGGCGGCGGTGACGGGGGTGCTGCTCGGGCGGCGCATCGCCCGGACGACCGCGCGCATCGTCCTGCCTCCCCGGCTGCTTCAGCACTTCGCCTTCCTCTGGCGCGCCGACGGGCTGGCGCCGCCGCGCATACCCGCAACGGATCCCCCGCCCGCTCCCGACGCTTGACCCCCATCGCCGCAGGAGTACCCTTCCTTCACGGTTCGCCCCCGTTTTCCGATGAAAGGGAGAAACATGAACCCGTCACGAAGCCGGACGTTCGGCATGACCTGTCTCCTGCTCGCACTGGCGATCGTGGGATGCCAGCCGACCGGGCGTCACTCAAGGATGACCACCATGTCCGATCCGCACTGGGCCATCGAACGCATTCCGCTCGACCGCAGCGCCGCGCAGTTCACCAACTTCACGCGGGAGCACCTTGCGTACGCGCAAAGCCTGCTGTCGCAGACGCTCGCCGTCTCCGGACCGCGCACCATCGCGAACACGCTCGATCCGCTCAACGAAATGTGGATGCATGTGGATCTCGTCGCCAGCCACTCCGAGCTGTTCTCCCAGGTCCACCCCGACGAGGCCGTGCGTCACGCGGCAGAGGAAGGGTCGAAGGAAGTCAGCAAGTTCGTCACCGGGTTGTGGCTGAACCGCGACCTGTATAACGCCTACGCGGCGGTCGATGTGTCGGGCGCGGACGAGGCCACAAAATACATGGTCACCAAGGCGCTGCGCGATTTCCGGCGCGAGGGGGTAGATCGGGACGACGCGACGCGGGCGAAAGTCGAGCAGCTCAATCAGGAGATCGTCGATCTGGGGCTGGCGTTCAAGCGGAATATTTCGGAGGACACACGCCACCTGGAGGTCGAGTCGCCGTCGGACCTCGCGGGCGTTCCGAAGGATCTCGTCGACGCCTGGGTGAAGGAGTCCGAGAAGACCCCGGGCGGGCGCATCCGCATCTCCACCGATTACCCGCAGTACGTGCCGTTCATGAAGTACGCGCACAGCGACCCCCTGCGGAAGGAACTCATGACGCTTTTCATGAACCGGGCTTATCCGGCCAACATCGAACCGCTGACGAAGCTGATTGCCCGGCGCGACGAGAAGGCGAAGCTCCTCGGTTACGCCAACTGGGCCGACTACGCCACCGAGATCAACATGATCGGGTCCGGCGCGAACGCCCTGGCGTACATCGACCGCGTGCAGGGGATCACCCGTGCGGCGGCGGACCGCGAAATCGGCACGCTCCTCGAATACAAGCGCCGGCACGATCCGGCGGCGGAGGGCGTCAATGCGTGGGACGTCAGCTACTACCTCAACAAGGCCCGCGAGGACCGTTACGACGTCAACCCCCAGGAGGTCCGGCGGTACTTCGACTTCCCGGATGTGATGGACGGGCTGCTGACGGTGACGGGGCGTTTGTTCGACGTGAAGTACGTCAAGGTCGAGGGGCTTCCGCTGTGGCATCCGGACGTCACCGCGTACGACCTCGTGCGCGACGGCGAGCGGATCGGGCGCTTCTACCTCGATCTTTTCCCGCGCGAGAACAAGTACAAGCACATGGCGCAGTTCGACTACGCCCAGGGCGTCGCCGGCAAGCGCCTGCCGCAGGCGGTGCTGGTCTGCAACTTCCCGAAACCGGACGGCACGCCGGGCTCGGCGCTGATGGAGCACGGCGACGTAGTCACGTTCTTCCACGAGTTCGGGCACCTGCTGCACACGCTTTTCGCTGGTCGGCAGACGTGGGTCCGCAACGCGGGCATCTCGACGGAGTGGGACTTCGTCGAGGCGCCGTCGCAGATGCTCGAGGAGTGGGCGTGGCGACATGAGACGCTGAAGCTCTTCGCGAAGCATTACGAGACGCGCGAGCCGATCCCGGCGGACCTGGTGGCGAAGATGCAGAAGGCCCGCATGTTCGGCGAGGCCTATCACTGGGCGCGGCAGACGTGGCTGGCGGCGATCTCGCTGGGATATTACACCGCCGACCCGGCGACGCTCGACACGACGCAAAAGATGATCGAGCTGACGCAGAAGTACAGTCCCGTGCCCTACATGGAGGGGACGCACTTTCAGTGCAGCTTCGGACACCTCGATCATTACTCGGCGGTGTACTACACCTACGTCTGGAGCAAGGGCATCGCCTGCGACCTCTTCTCGCCGTTTGAGAAGAACGGCATGTTCCACGGCGCCACCGCTCGAAAGTACCGCGACCGCGTCCTCGCGCCCGGCGGCTCGCGCAAAGCCGGCGAACTGGTCAAGGACTTCCTCGGTCGCGACTTCACGCTCGACGCCTTCGAGCGATATCTGAAGCAGGGAGCGTGAGGCAAACCGGCGGGCGACCGCGATCGCCGATATTAAGGACGCATCCGGGGGACCGGCTTTCCAGCCGGTCTCTCGGGTTTCCGGGAACGCCTGAATGAACCTCGGAGAATTATTGTGGGCGCCCTCCCCGTCGCGGGTCGAGGCGTCGCAGATGCATGCCTTCATGCGGGCGATGTCGGCGAAGCACGGGTTCGCCGCGGACTGGGCGTCGCTGCACCGGTGGTCCGTCGAGCGACGGGAGGTGTTCTGGCGCGAGATGCTGGCGCTGTCGGGCGCGCCGCTTCCGATGGACGACGGGCGCACCGTCGTCGGCGAAGGCCTGCTGGGGACGCGCTGGTTTCCGGGCGTCCTCCTCAACTATGCCGCCCATCTCATGCGCCATCGCGACGATCGCCCGGCCATCGTCGCGGAGGACGAGCGCGGACGCACCCGCCGCCTGACGCACCACGACGTGCGCGCCGCCGCTTCGCGCTGCGCGCAGCATCTCCTTCGAATCGGGCTGGATGAAGGCGATCGGGTGGTCGGGTTCGTGCCGAACATCCCCGAGGCGGTGATCGCGATGCTCGCCGCCTCCTCGCGCGGGATGATCTGGTCCTCCTGCTCGCCGGATTTCGGGATCCAGGGCGTGCTCGACCGCTTCGGGCAGATCGCGCCGCGCGTGCTCTTCGCCGCGGACGGATACACCTACAACGGCAAGCCGATCGACTGCCTCAACCGTCTGCGCGCCATCGTCGAGAAAATCCCCTCGATCGAGAAAGTCATCGTCATCCCCTTTCTGAACGAACACCCGGACCTGTCCGGGCTGCGCAACGCCGAGACGTGGGCGTCCTTCGTCGACGACTACCCGCAGCCGGAGGAGGTCGCCTACCGGTCCATCCCCTTCGATCACCCGCTGTTCATCATGTATTCGTCGGGAACGACCGGCATCCCGAAATGCATCGTCCACGGACACGGCGGAACGATGCTGCAACACGCGAAGGAGCACATCCTGCACTGCGACCTGCGCCGCGACGACGTGATGATGTATTTCACGACCTGCGGCTGGATGATGTGGAACTGGCTGGTCAGCGCCCTGGGCGTCGGCTCGACGATCGTGCTTTACGAGGGAAGTCCGACGCACCCGGGCATTCGACATCTCTGGGAGCTGGCGGAGCGCACGGGGATCACGGTTTTCGGCACCAGTCCGAAGTTCATCGCCGCGTGCGAGAACGCAGGCATCCACCCGGGCCGCGAGCACGACCTGTCGAAGCTGCGCTGCCTGTTGTCCACCGGCTCGCCGCTGACGGTGGAGAACTTCGCCTGGGTCTACGAGAACGTGAAGGCGGACCTCCAGCTCTCCAGCATCTCCGGCGGGACCGACATCATCAGTTGCTTCGTGCTCGGCAATCCGATCCTGCCGGTGCATGCCGGGGAAATCCAGTGCAAGGGGTTGGGGATGGACGTTCATGCCTACGACGAGGATCGGCGAAGCGTCGTAGGACGGAAGGGGGAACTCGTGTGCGCGTCGTCTTTTCCGTCACAACCGGTCGGGTTCTGGAACGACCCGGACGGCTCGAAATACCGCAAGGCGTATTTCGAGGACATCCCCGGCGTCTGGCGCCACGGCGATTACATCGAGTTCACGCCGCGCGGCGGAGCGATCATCTACGGACGAAGCGACGCGACGCTCAACCCCGGCGGCGTGCGCATCGGCACCGCCGAAATCTACCGCATCGTCGAGGCGCTGGACGAAGTGACGGACAGCATCGTCGTCGGCAAGGACGTGGACGGCGATGTCGACGTGTGCCTTTTCGTGGTGCTGCGGCCGGGCGTCACACTTGACGCGGCCCTGGAGAAGCGCATCCGCGACCGCATCGCCGCCGGAGCGACCCGACGGCATGTCCCGAAGCACATCCGGCAGGTTCCGGCGATCCCTTACACGATCAGCGGCAAGAAGGTCGAACTCGCGGTCCGCAACGTCATCCACGACCTGGAGGTGAAGAACAAGGACGCCCTGTCGAACCCGGAGTCGCTGGAGCACTTCCGCGGCCTCGTGTGACGCCGCAAGCCCCAAGGCGCCCCCGAAGATCATCACGTCCAAGGCGCGCCCCGCGGACCGGGGCGACACGTCACGCCTTGACGAGCGCGATGCTCAGCGCGCCCTCGTCCAGATCGACCCGCGCCGTGAACGCGTCGGCGCCCGGCGGCGCATCCGACAGTTCGACCGCCAGCGTTTCCTCACGGATCGTCTGCGCCTGTGACGCGATCGCCTCGCGGATATCCGCGCTTTCGGTGCGCAGGGAAAGCACGATCCGATCCGAAATGTCCAGACCGCTTTCCTTCCGCAGGTTCTGCACGTGACGGATGATGTCGCGAGCAATGCCCTCGTGCCGCAGCTCGCGCGTCACGACGCGGTGGATCAGCACGGTTGTGCCGCCCTCCTCCGCGCCGGCGTACGTCTCGCCGTAGGACCGCGCCAGCGTCACGTCCGTCGGATCAAGCGTCACGGTCGTGTCACCCACGTGCAGCAGGAAGGACCGCCCGCCGTCGAAGCACAATGCGATCTCCTTGGCGTCGGCGGTCTCCAGCGCCTTTTTCACGTCCGCGGTCATTTTTCCGAACTTCGCCCCGAGGAACTTCATGTTCGGCGCCGCCGTCACGCGCAGCAGGTCGCGGACCGACTCGCGCACGGTCACGCGCTTGACATTCAGCTCATCGAGCAGGTGGTCCTTGAACACCTCCACCGCTTTGAGCTCCGCGGCGCTCCCCGTCGCGACGACCAGCTCCGAGAGCGGCTGGCGGATCTTCAGGTCCGCGCTCTTCCGCGCTGCGCGACCCAGGGAGACCAGCTTCAGCGACGCCTGCACCAGCGAGGAAAGCTCGCGGTCGATCAGGGACGCATCCGCCGCCGGAAACGCCGTGTGATGCACGCTCGCGGCGCAGCCCGGCGACTGACGGAACACAAGCTGCTGGTACATCGTCTCCGACAGAAACGGCAGGATCGGCGCGACCAGCCGATTCAGCGACGCCAGCACCTCGTACAACGTCGCGTAGGCCACGCGCTTGTCGGTCGGCCAGCCGTCGGCGTAGAACCGCCGGCGCGAACGCCGCACGTACCAGGTGCTCAGGTCGTCGATGAACCGCTTCGCCTCGTTGCAGAACCGCAGCACGTCGAAGTGCGCGTACGCCTCGTGCGCGACGCGCGTCAGCTCCTGCAGATCCGAGAGAATCCAGCGGTCCAGCAGCGTGCGCTCCTCCGCCTTCGCTTTGTGAACGTTCGGATCGAACCCGTCCACCGCAGCGAGATCGCAGAAGAAGCGGTACATGTTCCACCACGGGATGATCACCTCACGACGCACGTCGTCGCAATGCTTCGGTCCGAAAAGGACGTTCCGCTCAGGCGGCGTGCTCGCGTACAACCAGCGCATCACGTCCACGCCGAACTTTTCCGCGGCCTCGTCGAACCAGATCGCGTTCCCCTCGGACTTGTGCATCGGCTTGCCGTTGTCATCGAGCACCAGGCCGTGGCCTTTGAGCGTTTTGAACGGCGAGCGCCCGGTCATCATCGTGCTGACGGTGAGCAGCGCGTAGAACCAGTTGCGGAACTGCCCGGGCAGCGCTTCGACGACGAAATCCGCGGGGAACCACTTCTCCCAGTACGCACGGTCGCGGAAGTAACCCATCGTCGAGAGCGACACGATGCTGGCATCGAGCCACGGGTTGCCCACGTCGCGGACGCGAGAAACATCCTCCCCGCCGCACTGCTCGCAGCGGATCTTGACCGCATCCACCCACGGCCGGTGCGGCGACTTGCCCTCGAACTCCTCCCACCCCTTCACCGCGCGGGCCTGCAGCTCCTCGCGCCCGCCGATGACCTCGAAATGTCCGCAGGCGTGACACTCCCAGATGGGCAGCGCCAATCCCCAGTAGCGCTTCTTGGAGATCATCCAGTCGCCCATGTTTTTGAGCCAGTCCAGCTCACGGTCCAGGCCCCACTCCGGAATCCACCGCGCCTGCCGCGCCGCGTTCATGATCTCCTCGCGCCAGCTCATGCTGATGAACCACTCATCCACCAGCCGGTACACCAGCTCCTCCTTGCACCGCCAGCAATGCGGGTAGCGGTGCATGTACTTTTCCTTCGCGAAGAGCAGCCCGCGCTCCTTCAGACTCGCGACGACGTCATCCGCCACGGCGTCAAAGCGTTTGCCGCCAAGGAACCCGAATTCGGGACGGAACGTACCGTCCTCGAGAAGCGGCGCGATGCGCGGCAGACCCAGCGCCTTGCCGAGGTGGTAGTCCTCCGAGCCGCATCCCGGGGCGATGTGCACGATGCCCGTGCCTTCCTTTTCCGTCACCTCCTCCCAGGCGATGACCTGGTGCGCGCCGCGAGCCTCGGCTGCGCCGTCTAGCATGTCGAAGGGGCCGTCATACGTCAGCCCGACGAGTTTCTCGCCGGGGAACTCCTCGACGATCTCGAAGTCGCCGTTGTTCTTGAACATCGCCGAAAGCGCCATCAACGGCGGGGCATTCTTCTTCTCATCGCCTTCGAGGGGCTGACTGCGCGGGTTGGCGAAGTGCGGCTTGCCGAGAATGTAGAACTGGTCGCCTTGTTTGACCTTGACGTAGATCAGGTCGGGCTTGACGGCCGCCGCGACGTTGGATGAAAGCGTCCACGGCGTGGTGGTCCAGACGAGCAGGTTTTCGCCTTTGCGCTGACGCAGCGGAAACTTCACGAACACCGACGTATGCCCGACGACACGGTAGCCTTCGCTCACCTCCATGTGCGACAGGCCCGTGCCGCAGCGGGCGCACCACGGCATTACGTCCACGCCTTTGTAGACGAACCCGCGCTCGTGGCATTTTTTCAGGAAGGCCCAGATCGCGTAGTTGTTCTCGTCCGACATCGTGAAGTACGAGTTCGCCCAGTCCATCCACTGCCCCAGCCGCTTGGACTGTTCCGTCTGCACGGCCGCGAACTTGCATGCCCGGGCTTTGCAGGCCTCGACGAATTTGTCGATGCCGTGCTGCTCGATGTCGCGCTTGGACTTGTAGCCAAACTCGCGCTCGACCTCGACCTCGACCCACAGCCCCTGGCAGTCGAAGCCGTTCTGGTAGCGCAGCTCGTGCCCCCAGCCGGTACGACCGGCGCTCGCCATCGACGCGTTCGCAGCCGACCTACCGGCGCTCGCCATCGACGCGTTCGCAGCCGACCTACCGGTATTCGCCATCGACGCATTTGCAGCCGTCGTCACCGCCCACGGCGCGCAGGCGTGGTAGCGCTGATACAGGTCCTTGTACGTCCGCCCCCACGCGTGATGTACGCCCATCGGGTTGTTCGCGGTGATCGGACCGTCGAGAAACGACCACGGCGGCTTGCCGGCGTTGATCTCGCGCAGGCGATCGAACGCCCGCGTCCGCTCCCAGAACGCGAGCACCTCCCGCTCCATCGCGGGGAAATCCATCTTCGGAGCAACCTTCTCGAACGGCATTGAATCCTCCAACCCCAGCGTGGCGCAACCCTTCAGCGGGTCTCGCTTCGGCGGACGGAATATAGCGTTTTGAACCGAAGGCGCGTAGGACGACACGGCCGGTGGGAGCGCAAAGGCGATGGCCGGTACTACCGGGGCATCATCAAGAGTCATCCGGGCCGCCTCTACCGCATCAAGGGCGTCGAGGAACCCTGCACATTCTGACGAACCTGCATCCGACCGTTGATCCGGCCGACCTCGTCAAGGACATCAAGACCGGCTCATCAGATGGATCAAAGAAGGAGGCCGGGATGCATCGGTTGAAATGATTGTAAGTCGCCCCCCAGGCGTGATGCGCGCCCGCAGGGCGGTTAACGCCTGGGGCCGGTCGGTGACCATCCGGCTCGGAAAGCCCAGGAAAGTGCGGACCGGAGGTCCGCGGTTCGGGCAAGGGCGTGCAGTGGCGGACCGGAGGTCCGCGGTCCGGGCGCGTGCGACGCGACCGTGAGGCGGTTTTCGTCGTTGGGTCTCTTGATTCGTTCGGTTCTCCGACCAGCACTACCCCAGTCGGATTGCGACCTGATACGTCCCGAGCGCTGCGAGGTAGGCGAGGGCGGTCATGTAGGTGAAGGTGAACGCGGGCCAGCGCCACGAGCCGGTTTCGCGGCGGATCACCGCCAGGGTCGAGACGCACTGACAGCAGAGGGCGAAAAACACCATCAAGGACAGGGCGCTGGCGCCGGTGAAGAGCGGTCGCCCGTCGGGCCAGGAGGCCTGGGCCAGGGCGGCGCGCAGCTCCGGGGATTCCTCTGTTTCGTCGGCGGAGAGGTTGAAGATGGTGGCGAGCGTCGCGACGACGACTTCGCGGGCGGGGAACGAGGCGACGGCGGCGGTTCCGATGCGCCAGTCCCAGCCCAGCGGGCGCACCGCCGGTTCGATCCAGCTTCCAAAACGCCCGAGGTAACTTTGCCGCAGATAGGCGCCGGCTTCTGCCGCGTCGAGACGGGCCAGCCTCGCTTCAAGGTCCGCATCCAGCGTGTCGCCTGAGGCGGATTCAACATCGGCCTCTGCGGACTCGCCGGACGCGGACGAAGTCGCCAGCGCCTGCCGTCGGGCCTCGAACTCGGCGTGGACCGAAGCCGGCCTCGGGTAGTAGGCGAGCGCCCAAATGATGACGGAACACGCCAGAATGACCGTGCCGGCGTTGACGACGAACTCCCGTCCGGCGCGGAAGGCCCGGTGAACGACGGACTTCCACGCCGGCCAGGTATAATTCGGAAGCTCGATCACCAGCCCGGGAACCACGCGGCTGCCCAGCAGGGCGTGCAGCCCGAGCGCGACGACCACCGCCACCGCCGCGCCGATCAGATACATCGCCAGCCAAGTCACGGCGCGGGTGCTGAGGTATCCGCCGAACCATCGCGTGTCCGGAATGAACGCGCTGATGAGGAGGGCGTAGACGGGCAGCCGGGCGCTGCAGCTCATCAGAGGCGCGACGAGTATCGTGATCAACCGGCTTCGGCGGTCCTCGATCACGCGCGTCGCAAGGATGCCGGGGACGGCGCAGGCGAAGGAGGACAGCAGCGGGATAAAGGATCGCCCGCTCAGACCGACGCGGCGCAGGTGCCTGTCCAGCACAAACGCCGCCCGTGACATGTAACCGCAGTCCTCGAGCAGCGCGATGAAAAGAAAGAGGATGACGATCTGCGGCAGGAAAATGAGAACCCCGCCGACGCCGCCGATCACGCCGTCCACGATCAGGCTGCGCAGCGCGCCCTCGGTCATCGCGCCCTCGACCCACCCTCCGGCGGCGGCAAACCCGCTTTCAACCAGATCCATCAAGGGCGACGCCCAACTGTAGATCGCCTGAAAGACGACGAGCATTAACAGAAGGAACACCGCCAGCCCGAACACCGGATGCGCAAGCACGTCGTCCACGCGGTCCGAGCGGGAGGCCGCGGCGGCGTCGGCGTCGCGTCGCGTCACGCGGGACACGACCTCTTCGATCCAGTGGTAGCGGACCTCCGCCTCGATCGTGGGCAGGGCGATTCCTTCCGACAGAAGGCGTCCCCGGTGTTCCTGAAGGGCGGAAAGCAGGCGTGGATCGCAGCGACGGCTGAGGTGGCCCTCGACGATGCCCGCCGGGTTGAGCAGGGTCTGGAGGAGTTCGGCGCGGCAAGGATGATGACAGGCGTCGCCGCAGGCGTGCCCGCCACCATGCAGTCCGGGAATTTGAGGCAATGTGCGCCGGACTGTCCGGCGAGCGCCTTGCGGACCGCGTCGCCGAGTTGGGCGACGCCGACGCCTTTGAGCGCAAGCACCGGAACGACCGGGACGCCGAGCGCCTTGGCCAATTCCGGGGCATCGATCGTCTCCCCCCGGCGCCGGGCGACGTCGGTCATCGTCAGCGCGACCACCGTGGGGCATCCGAGTTCGAGAATCTGGCTGACCAGGAAGAGGTTTCGCCGCAGGTTCGACGCGTCCACGACACAGATCACGCCGTCCGGGCGCGGCGTGCTCGGCTCATATCCGAGAAGCACGCGAAGCGTGATGTCCTCGTCCGCCGCCGCGGCGTCGAGGCTGTAAGCGCCCGGCAGGTCGAGGATATCCACCTCGGCGGGATCGCCGACGGCGCGAAGCCGGCCCAGTTTTTTCTCGACCGTGACGCCGGCGTAGTTCGCGACGTGCTGCCGGAAACCGGTCAGGGCGTTGAACAACGTGGATTTCCCGGTGTTCGGATTGCCGACGAGGGCCACCGTCCAGCGCCGCACGGGAACGGACGGGAGCGTAGTCAGGGAAAGGTTCGCACCGGCGCTCATGAACCACGCTCCGGAAGACGAGGCGCACCCACGAACGCGATCCCGCGGCACACGACCCGGGTGGCGGCGTCAAACGGCGAAGAAGCGCCGGCTGGCGGAAGGCGGGCGCTGTCGGCGGAAACCAGTTGAGTCACGGGCGGGAACATATTCGGTCGCGTCAGTCTCCCGCTCGGCGCAGCATCACGGATTTCTGAAGGCAGTCGCTCAGCCCCAGCCGGGAGTTCGACAGACGCACGATGCAGGGGCGCCCGGGGCGCAGCATCTGAACGATCGCGCCGGGCACGAAACCCAGGTCCGCCAGCCGTTTCGCGGACGGGTTGGCGAGATCCACCCGGACGACGCTCGCCTGCTCGCCGCGGCGAAGCAAATCCATCGTTACCGTGTTCATGCTGAAATGACCTGCGGGCGCAAGGACGATCCTGTTCCGGGAGTCCGGCGCCCGTTCAGACGAAATGTTAGCGGGGCACGCGCGCGGCGGCAACGCGGGGCGCGCGTTCGGCGGCAGGGCGTCGAGTCGCCGCGGTGTCGAGGTCCGTCGTCGTCAGACCGGTCACAACCAGCGCTTCCAGCGGAAGTAGAGGAACATCGTCGCGCCGACCGCCGCCATGAAGGCGAGGACGATCCAGAACCCCAGCGGATGCTCCGTGCCCGGCCAGGACCGCAGGTTCATCCCGTAAACGCCGGCGATGGCGGAGATCGGCAGCAGGATCGCCGCGTACCCGGTGAGGACGCGCATGACCTCGCTGGTGCGTGTCGCCAGCGCCGAGTGATAATTGTCGCGCACGCCGTCGAGGCGGTCGCGCAGGGTTCCGATGGTGTCGATGACGTTGACGAGGTGATCGCGCAGCCGGGTGAAGCGCTGCCCGAGATTTTCGGAGATGTGGTCGAACTCCCCCTTGGCGACGGGGGCGATCAGGTCGCGCTTCGAGGTCGCGGCGCGCCGCAGCTCGAGCAGCTCCCGGTGGAGGCGCGAGACCATCTGGACGATGCCCGCGTCGACGTCGTCGTCGAGGGACTCCTCCTCGAGGTGTTCGACGAGGCGTTCGTAATGCTCGGTGACTTCGACGTAGCGGTCCACCATCATGTCGATGATGTCGTAAAGGACGAAGTCAGGCCCGCGGGCGAGAATCTGGTGCCCGATCTTCGAGCAGCGTTCGCGCATCGCGGCGATCGTGCGGAGGGGTTCGTGATGGATCGTGACCAGGAAGCGCGATCCGCAGAACGCCGCCACCCGCCGCGGCTGAAACTCCGTCCCCTCGCGCGGAGCGAACGCGCCGTACATGACGAGAAAGAGATAGTGCTCGAACTCCTCGATCCGCGGGCGCGGGTCGCCGCGCCCGCAGGCATCCAGCGCCGCGCCGTCCAGAGCGCTGATGCGGCGGAGCTGCTCGATCTCCTCGGGCGTGGGGGCCTCAAGATCCACCCAGACCGTCACGCCGTCCTGCGCCCACGCCGGACCCAGCACGTCCAGCGACGCAATCTGCTCGGCGGTTCCGTCAGCGAATCTCGCGAAGGCGGTGAACATGTCGGGTTGTCCTCTGCGGGCCTGGCATGATGATGCGTCAAAATCACAAGAACGTCCAACGGGGTGTGATTTGATCGGCTTTGCACACGTCTTTAAGCTCATGTGCTTGCCAGACTCAGAAAGGGCTGACGCAGAACGTGATGACGGAAGCAGCGGCACATACTCAGAAGCGGGAGCGGACCGGGGGGTATGACCCGGGGGAGATCGAGCCGCGGTGGCAGGCGTGGTGGGCCGCGCGCGGGGTGTACCGCGCACCGAACCCGGGGGAGCCGGAATTCGACCCCACGCGCCCCAAGTTCTACGTGCTGGACATGTTCCCGTATCCCAGCGGAGCGGGGCTGCACGTCGGGCATCCGGAGGGATACACCGCGACGGACATCGTCGCCCGGTACAAGCGGGCGCGGGGGTTCAACGTCTTGCATCCGATGGGGTGGGACGCCTTCGGACTGCCGGCGGAGCAGTACGCGATCCAGACCGGCGTCCACCCGGCGATCACGACGCGCAAGGCGATCGACACCTTCCGGCGGCAGCTTCAGCGCTTCGGGTTCTGTTACGACTGGTCGCGCGAGTTCGCCACGATCGACCCGGATTACTATCGCTGGACGCAGTGGATCTTCCTGAAGCTGTACAACTCGTGGTTTGATGCGGGGGATCGGCAACAGGCAGCAGGCAACAGGCAGCAGGAGGAGGTACGAAGGCGCGAAGAGACAAAGGCACAGAGAAACGAAGGCCAAGGGGCGCAAACGTTCGGCGGGGCGGAGGGAAAGGGTCGTGCCCGGTCGATCGAAGAACTCGTGGCGGAGTTCGTGTCCAGGCAGCGCGAGCCGCGGATCAACCCTGACGCGGCGGAGCACTCAGCGACGGACAAGGGGCAGGTCTTCGGCCCGTGGTCCACGTTGGACCGGGCCACGAAGCGGCGGATCATCGACAGCTACCGGCTGGCGTACCTGGCGGAGCAGACCGTCAACTGGTGCCCGAAACTCGGCACGGCGCTGGCGAACGAGGAGGTGACGGCGGACGGACTGTCGGAGCGCGGACACTTCCCGGTGTTCCGCAAACCGCTGAAGCAGTGGATGCTGCGGATCACGGCGTACGCGGACCGGCTGCTGGACGGATTGAACGTCGTGGACTGGCCGGAGAGCACGCGGATTCAGCAGACGGAGTGGATCGGCCGAAGCGAAGGGGCGGAGATCGAGTTTCCGCTTTGCATGAGCGTCCTGGGCGGCGCTTCGGGCGGTGCATCGGACAGCGCCTCGGGTACGGCCTGTCTCCGAGAGGCCGTTACAGTACCTGTCCGCGACACTGAATCGGCCTCTCGGAGACAGGTCGTACCCGGCAGGGCTGCACCCGAGGCCGGATCCGGGGTTGCGGCTGAGGTATTGCGCGTGTTCACCACCCGGCCGGACACGATCTTCGGGGCGACGTACATGGTGGTGGCGCCGGAGCATCCGCTGGTGGCGCGCGTACTGGAGCATCCGGAACCGGAGACGGACATCGAGAAGCTGCGGGCATACGTCGAGGCGGCGCGGAACCGCGGCGACGTGGAGCGGATGGCCGGGGCGGAGAAGACCAAGACCGGCGTGTTCACGGGAGTGTATTGCCTCAATCCGGCGGTGGCGGCGGATTCCGGGGTTGCGGAGGGATCGACGGAACCGGTTTTCGCTGCGCATCGGGCGCGCATTCCGGTCTGGACGGCGGATTATGTGCTGATGGGCTACGGGACGGGCGCCATCATGGCCGTCCCGGGGCAGGACCAGCGTGACTGGGACTTCGCCAGGACGTTCGGCCTTCCGATCATTCGCACGGTTCAGCCGCCGGAGGGGTTTGACGGGGAGGCCTACGTTGGCGACGGATCGGCGATCAACAGCGGATTCCTGAACGGGCTGGAGATCGACGACGCGAAGCAACGGATCATCGACTGGCTGGAGGAGAAGGGTATCGGCCGGCGGCGCGTGCAGTACAAGCTGCGCGACTGGCTGTTTTCGCGGCAGCGGTACTGGGGCGAGCCGTTTCCGATCGTCTTCGACGAAGCGGGGAATCATTACCCGGTCGAGGAAGGTCACCTTCCTGTCACTCTCCCGGAGATGGCCGACTATCACCCGGAGGAAAGCGACGATCCGCGTCCGCTGCTGGCGAAGGCGAGCGGGTGGGCGCGGATGACCGCGGGCGCGGCGGGCGTCCGGGCGGCGACGGACGAAGGCGACGTGCTGGGCCTGCCGCCGGATGCGCCGGTGTCGCGTGAGACGAACACGATGCCCGGGTGGGCGGGGTCGTGCTGGTACTACCTGCGTTACTGCGATCCGAAGAACCCGGCGTGCTTTTCGGGTCCGGAGGCGCATCAGTACTGGATGGGCAAGGGCGGCGTGGATCTTTACATCGGGGGGGCCGAGCATGCCGTGCTGCACCTGCTGTATGCGCGGTTCTGGCACAAGGTCTTGTTCGATCTCGGCTATGTGGGCACGATCGAGCCGTTCCGCAAGCTGTTTCATCAAGGGCTGATCACGTCGTACGCGTATCAGCGGCCGGACAAGTCGCTGGTCGCGGTGGACGCCGTCGATGAAGTCGAGGAAGGGAAGTTCATCGAGCGCGAAACGGGGCGACCGGTGGCGCAGGTCGTCGCCAAGATGAGCAAGTCGCTCAAGAACGTGGTGAACCCGGACGACGTGATTGCGGAGTACGGCGCGGACACCTTCCGGATGTACGAGATGTTCATGGGTCCGCTGGAGGCGTCGAAGCCGTGGAACACGCGCGACGTCGGCGGACTTTTCAAGCTGTGCAACCGGATCTGGCGTTTGTTCATCGACCCGGACAGCGGAGCGATCGCCGCCGCGGTGACCGCCGACGCGCCGACGCGCGGGGCGCTGCGCATCCTGCACAAGACGATCAAGCTCGTTGGCGAGGACATCGAGCATCTGAAGTTCAACACAGCGATCGCGCGGTTGTTCGACTTTGTCAACGCGCTGACGCCGATGGATCGCCGGCCGATCGCCGTGCTGGAGCCGTTCCTCCGGGTGCTCGCGCCGTTCGCGCCGCATCTGGCGGAGGAGTTGCGCCATCGGCTGTGCGCAGCCGGGTTGATTCCGGGGGCTCCGGCGGAGTCGGTCAGCATCACGCAGCTTCCCTGGCCGGAGCATGACGAGGCGCTGACGAAGGACGACGAGGTGGAGATCGCGGTGCAGATTCTCGGGAAGGTGAAGGCGAAGATCGTCGTGCCGGCGGACGCAGACGAGGCGACGCTGGAGCGCGTCGCGCTGGCGGACGCGAAGGTGCGGGAGCAACTCGCGGGCAGGACGGTGCGCAAGGTCATCGCGGTGAAGGGTCGGCTGGTCAACATCGTGGCGGGGTGAGTTGAGTCGCGTTGCGCAACATCACGGGATCCCGCACCTCCCCCCGGAGCGCATGCGGTGCAACAGGAATCTGTCGCTCACGGTCAACGCACGACGACGTCGCGCTGCCGGTCTTTTTCTGATGTTGTCGGCGTTGACGTGCGGTTGTCGCAAGTCTTCGGAATCCGCCGAAACATCCGGCGCCGAACGCAGACTGACGAACGTCGTGCTCATCTCGCTGGACACGACCCGGGCGGATCATCTGGGCTGCTACGGCCACCCGAAGGTGAAGACGCCGAACCTCGACCGGCTGGCGGCGGAGGGGGTGCGGTTTGTTGAGTGTGTGTCCCCCGCGCCGATCACGCTTCCTTCACACGCGAGTCTTCTGACGGGCGTGTATCCCTTTGTTCACGGCGCCCGCGACAACAGCGTGTTCCGCCTGCCGGATGCGCAGGAGACGCTGGCCGAAGCGATGAAGCAGGCCGGGTACACCACGGTCGCGGAGGTGGCGGCGGAAGTGCTGGACCGCCAGTTCGGTCTCGCGCAGGGTTTCGACGCATACACGGACACGCGGGGTCCGACGGCGGGGGGACACGAGCGGCCGGGTTCGGTGATCGCGGAGCGTGCGGTGGCGCGTCTGTCGGGCCTGAAGGACCGGGCGTTTTTCCTCTTTCTGCACTTCTACGATCCGCACCTGCCGTATTCGCCGCCTGAGCCTTATGCCTCGGCGTATCCGGGTGATCCTTACCTCGGCGAAATTGCGGCGGTGGATGCTTATGTCGGGCGGGTGCTCGACGCGCTGGATGAACTCGGCCTGACGGAGCGGACGCTGGTTGTGCTGACCGCCGATCACGGCGAAGGTCTCGGGCAGCATGACGAGCCGTCGCACACGACGTTCGTGTACGACACGACGCAGTTGGTTCCGCTGCTGATGCGGCATCCGTCGCGGCTGCCGAAGGGCAAGGTCGTCAGCTCGCAGACGCGGTTGATCGACGTGGCGCCGACGGTCCTGGATCTGCTTGAGCTTCGGCCGATGCCGCAGGTTCAAGGGGTCAGCCTCGCGCCGCTGATCCGAGGCGAAGGAGCGTCGGCGGACGGTTTTCCGGCGTATGCCGAGTCGCTGCACACCCGGTTCAATTACGGATATGCGGCGCTGCGGGCGCTGCGCGTGGACGGCTGGAAGTACATCCACGCGCCGACCCCGGAGCTTTATCATGTCGCCGAAGACCCGGGCGAGACGAAGAATCTCGCCGCTGCTCATGCGGAGCGGGTTCGGGAGATGCAGGCGCAGCTTCGAGAACTGCTCGGTGCGGCGGGGTTGGGCGGGCCTGCTGCGGACGCCCGGCACCAGGCCTCCGAATCCAGCGCCAAGGGGATTCAGGGGCTGGGGTACGTCGGCGGCGACGTGCCCGATGAAGACGTGGAAGCGCTCGCGGCGGGAGGAGAACTGGCGCTTTTCGAGCACGCGGGTCCGGATCCGAAGGAGCACATAGCGTTCATCAACCGCGCCGCCAATGCCGTCGGACTTCAGGCGTCCCGGCAGTTCCCGGCGGCGGAGGCGGAGTTGCGAGCGCTGCTGGCGGACGAGCGCCAGGACGTCCGGGCGCTTTACCGGATTCATAAGACGCTCGCGGCCGTGCTCGCCGAGCAGGGGAAGAACGAGGAAGCAGCGGTCGCCTACCAGCAGGCGCTCGCCGCTTATCCCGAGGACTCGGACACGTTGACCGAGCTGGGCATCGTGCTGGGGCGTCTGAAGCGCTACGAGGAGGCGATTACGGTGTACCGCCGGGCGCTTTCGATTCCGCCGGAACTGGCGCAAACGCACCTGAATCTGGCGGTGGCGCTGGCGGTGACGGGCCGGATCGACGAGGCCGTCGCCGCGAACCGTCGGGCGCTGGAGCTGGATCCGCAGAGCGTCGAGGCACACACGAATCTTGCGGTCATCTTCGCCCGGACCGGCCGGCGCGCGGACGCGGTCCGGGAGCTTCAGGCGGCGCTGAAGATATCGCCGAACGATCCGGCGCTGCGGCAGAGGCTCGCACAGCTTCAGGGAGGGCGCTGATCGGCGCGCTCGTGCGGGCGCCGGTTTCTTGAAATTGAATCAGGGGGGCGAAGCCCTGCTCTCCGCAGGGCGGACCGGATGTCGCCGGTTCGAAGGAATGCGAAGAACCCGCCGCTGCGGAGGAAACTCACACGCGATTTCATAGACCCGCTTCGGGAACTGAAAACACTCGCTTCCTTACCGGCGCGGCCCGGTCATGAAACAGCGACTATGTCGAGAGGTGTCCCTTCTCGACGAGATAGGCGCGGAGCGCTTCGGTCCACGGGCGCATCGGGCGTCCGATCGCGTCCGCCAGCCGCTTGCCGGACAGCGCCGAGTACGTCGGGCGCCGAACCTTCGACGGGAATGCGTCCGACGTCACCGGTGCAACCTCGACCTTCAGCCCGCAAAGGTCCACCGCTTTCTTCGCGAAATCGTACCACGTACACGCGGGTTGATTCGTGACGTGCAGAATGCCCGTCGGCTGCCTGCGGACCAGGTCCAGCAGGGCCGACGCCGCGTCCATCGTGTACGTCGGCGTCATCGGCGTGTCGTTGACGACCTTCAGGGGTTCACCCGCCTTGGCCTTCTTGAGGATCGCCTCGATGAAATTTCCGCCTTTTCCACGGGCGCCGGATTTTCCGAAGACGCTGGCGATGCGGGCGACGATGGCCTTCGGGCAGGCCGACCGCGTGAGGTATTCGCCGGCGAGTTTCGACGCGCCGTAGATGGACAGAGGCATCGGGGCGTCGGCCTCGTCGTAAGGCGCGGCCTTGGCGCCGTCGAAAACGTAGTCGGTGCTGATGTAGACGCAGTACGCGCCGAGTTCGTTGCATACGCGGGCGACGTTCCAGGCGCCGAGGGCGTTGATGCGGAAGGCCTGCTCGGGATCCTCCTCGCACTTGTCCACCTGGTGAAACGCGGCGGAGTTGATGACGGCCTGCGGGGCGGCGGCGGTCAGCGCGGCGCGCACGGACGCGAGGTCGCCGATTTCGATCTGCTCATGCGACAGCGGAACGACCTCGACGCCCGCCGCCTTGCGAAACACCTCGACTACGTCCGTCCCCAACTGCCCCGTGGAACCCGTCACCGCGACTTTCATGATTTGCTTTGCTCCGTTGAATCCTTCTTTGCCGCGCTCGGCTGCTGGAAGCGGATCGTAGAAACAAGAAGCGGGGCGGACAAGCGTGGCGGAGGGGGTGGAGCGCCGAGATTCGATGACGGGTTGGAACCAGCCCACATTCGGCGGGGACCAGCGCGGCGTCGTCATCATACCAGCGGCAGGCGCAGGATAAACCGGGCGCCCGGCGCATACGTCGCATCCAACCGGACCGTTCCGCCCAGCAGGCGCGCCAACCCTGCGGCGATCGGCAGCCCCAGCCCGCAATGCCCCTCCCCGCGCGCCCGGGCGTCGTCGCCCCGGACGAAACGGTCAAAGATGCGCTCCCGAAGGTCCGGCGGAACGCCCGGTCCGGCGTCCGTTACCGCAAGGAGCAGAGTTGACCCGTTTCGCTCGACGGTAAGCCCGACCGCCGCGCCCGGCGGGCTGTGCTCAATCGCGTTGCTGAACAAGTTGGACAAGATCTTGACCAGCCGAGGCGGATCCGTCCGCAATTCCAGTCCGTCCACTCCGGATGCCGCCAGCCGCACGTTACGCGACGCCGCAAGAGGTTGAACCGTGGCCGCCGCCGCAGTCACGACTTCATCAAGTCGAACAAGCTGAAAACCCGGACGGTCCACGCCCGCATCGAGCCGCGACAGCGTCAACGTGTCATCCAGAAGGCGGCTCAGTTCACGCAACGCGGCGCGGGATTGCTCGATCGCCTCACAGTACTCGTCTGACGTTCGCGGGCGCTGAATGCAGACGTCCAACAATGCCCGCACCCCCGCGACGGGGGTTCGCAGATCGTGCGCGATGTCCGTGGTGAGCTGGCGGCGCCGATCCAGTTCCTCGCGCACGCGCGTCAGCAACGCGCGGGTCGTGTCCACCATCGGCGCCAGTTCGACCGGGACGCGGTCATCCGCCAGGTTCCACTCCGGGTTCGCCGGGTTGACTTCGCTCATGCTCTCAGCCAGCTCCCGCACCGGCGCCGCGCCGCGTCGCGCCACGGCGCGGCCGATCAGGAGAGAAAGACAGAGCGACCCCGCGACGGCGATCCCCAGCACCGCCGCCAACTGCGCAAGCGTCTTCTGGACGGGTTCGAGGGACCGGGCGACCAGCACGCGGGCTTCACGCGCGTTTCCGCCGCCAGGCAGATCGACAGGTTCGTCCTCCGCATGAACGCGCACGGCATGACGCACCGCACGCAGGGGCGCCTCGTCGGGCCGCATCTGCGTCGTCACCCACTCCGGCGAGTCCTCGAGGATTCCGCTGCCCGCGAACTTGGCCAGGAAGGAGGTCTCGACGCCTGCCGAGGAGGCGAACACGACGCCCCCGCGATCGTCAAGAATGAGCACATCCGCCTCCGTCGGATCCGGGCGGCGGTCCGCTGCGGATCCGAGTTCGAACTCGAATCGACCGTGATCCAGTTCGACGCGTCCGGCCAGCGCCCGGGCTTCGGCGAGCAGGGCGTCGTCCATCGCCCCCAGCAGGGCGCGGCGCATCATGAACCACACCGAGACCGCCGCAAGCCCCAGCACGACGAGGCTCAGCGCCGTGTAAAGATTCGCGAGACGCCGGGTCAGGGACGGTCGCACGGATCGCCTCGCAACATATACCCTTCGCCGCGCCGGGTGATGATGAGCGGGGCGCGCCCGCGGTCGATCTTGCGCCGCAGGTAGGAGATGTAAACGTCCACGACGTTGCTGGTCCGGTCATCCTCCGTTTCGTAGAGCTTCTCCCAGATCTCCAGGCGCGGCACGACCTGATTGAGGCGGAGAGCAAGCAGTTCCAGGAGTTTGAACTCGCGCGGCGTCAGATTCAGGAGTGTCCCGGCGCGCCGGGCCTCGCGAGCGCCGAGATCCACCTCCAGATCCCCGGTACGAATGACGGAGGCGGCTTGTGCGTACTTGTGGCGAAGGAGAACGCGGATGCGCGCGAGAAGTTCCGCGAACTCAAACGGCTTGACGAGGTAGTCGTCGGCGCCGCCGTCCAGCGCCGTCACGATGTCGTGCGTCGCGTCCCGCGCGGTCAACATCAACACCGGCGTTTTCGCGCCGCGCCGCCGCAATCCGCGCACCACGGAAAGCCCGTCCAGACCGGGAAGCATCCAGTCAAGGATCACGCCGTCGTAGTCCGAACCGCGCAGCAACCTGTCGGCGTGGAGACCGTCCCGCGCCCAGTCCAGCGCGTAGCCGTTCTCACGCAGGCCCTTCATCAGCGACCCTCCCAGCAGCGCGTCATCTTCAACCAGAAGCAGCTTCATCAGGCTTTCATGGCGTGCCAACGCCGCCAACGACGCCCGGCTACGGCGTCACTTCAACCAATTCGACGCGCTCGCCGCCGTCCGCAGGCTCCTCCGCGACCAGCCCGACGCCTTCGGCGTAGTATTTGAACTCGCCCGGCCCGCCGTCCAGCGGGTTGGTGTCAAGCGTCTGAAGGCAGGCGTAAGTCGTGCCGTCCGACAGCGTGATTTCGACGCCCAGCGCCACGACCTCGCCCCTGTCCTCCGCCTCACCAGGGTAATACTCCTGATTGTACACATCGCCCGGTCCGGGGTCGGCCGGCATGGCGTAGCCTGGCAGGGCGTTCTCCCCGGTGCCGGCCACGTCCAAGCCGGCCTCCCAGGCGCCCTCGTGCGTGATATCAATGAGGTTCCCCTGACCGTCGTAGCGGTAATTGTCGACGTCCTCGCCCATGTACCAGACGTTGCCGTCGTCGTCCTGGGCGTACCAGTCGCGCGTGTCCTCGATCAGGGCGTCGTTCAGGAACACGCGGTCGCGGACGACGCGGCACGTGACGCCGTTGACTTCTCGCGTCTCATCGAGCACCTCGACGAGGATGCGCTCCGCGCCTTCGTCCGTCTCCACGGCGTACGTCCACGCCGTGCCGACCGGAAAGGAGAGGTAGGGATTGTCGATCTGCGTCGAGTTACTGAACGACGCGGAGGAGAAATCCGGAACCGTGTCGGGAGGCGAGTCCGTCGGCGGGGGCGTCGTCGGGGGGCATCCCGCCGCAGCGACGAGGCAAACGATAAGCCCCCGGACGACGACGGTTGGGACGTGGACCGCCGACAAACACTTGATAATGACAGACGCGGAACGATCGTTTTCCATCGCAAATCTCCCGTGAATACTTCGGCCGCCGCGCCTTGCCGGCATCGTCAGATCTGACGGGCGCGGGATGGCCGGAAAATGAGAAAAAAGATACCCAGACCGCTCACCTTGCTGGTTGGACATAAGGAACGCAACGGCGATCCTCCGGCAGCGCACGACTCGAAGACATGCGGGCAGACGAAGGCGCGATTGACGCGTACGTGGATTCAAAACTGACTTGACGAGATCACAACACCCGCTTCCTTACGGTCGCGGTTCGGTGATGAAACCGCGTCTTAATCATCCTCGCCGTCTTCATGATCGTCGTCATCGTCGTCCTCATCCCCCTCGTCATCGTCGTCATCGTCGTCATCGTCATCGTTGTCGTCATCATCATCGTCGTCGCCGCTGACCGTGCGACCAGTGGGGAAGACTGAGATTTCGCGGGTCTTGCCGTCCACGGCGCCGGAAATTTCATAGATGACGATCATCTGCCTTTCAATCGTGACCGCAGCGCCGGCGAAGTGCTTCTGCACGGCGGTCTGCACCACCGCAGGCGCCTTATCCAGGGCGACCGTCTCCTCGATCTCGACCAGGGTTCCATCTTCCGTGACCGTGGCTTCGAAGGACGCCCCGTTAACCGTCCAGGCGCCTTCGTACACGATCGCGCGGTCCTCCTGCTCGCGTGTGACGGCGGGGATGGGGGCGCCGTGGGCCACGCCGCTGAGCGCCTTGCGCGCGGCCTCGGGAACCTGGTCGAGCGTCAGCTTGGCGGCGGGGAGGCGCGGCGTCTCAACGCTGCGGCCCAGGACGTTGCCCTCGGCGTCCATGCGAATCTCGATGATCCCGCCGTTGATCTGGATCTCCGCCTCGTAGGTGGTTACGCCGTTTCGGGTCTCGCTCTCGATCTCCCTGATCGTGCCGGCGCCTGCTTCCTTAAGCAGCGTCGCCCTCACCCCCGCTGGCGCCTGGTCCAGCGTGACTTGCCTCTCCTGGGCGGACAGCAGCGCCGCCGCAAGACATGCAATTCCCCCTCCACAGAAAAACACCATCATCCGTACGATCATGACTGCATCCTTTCGCTAGAAGCCCTCTGCCGCCGACGCGTTGGCGCCGCCGCTCTCCGGAAATAAACCGGTGAGACATTCGGAATCGGAACTCAGGGGATAGGCTAAAGCGCCAACCTTAAAGGATGATGAGAGGACGACGGCAGGGGCGGATCCTTGCGACGGGCGGATTGACGGGGGCGAGGCGGCGGCGGATTTCCGAGCGCGAGCGGATGTGTGCGACAGACCGGCGCGCAGCGCCGGAATCACGCGTGGGAGAAACAAAGTCCCGGCAGCAGGGATGACACCCCGACAAGAGGGGGCCTGTTGCATCGCCGCTCAGTCGCTCCGCTCGGACCGCGCCGCCGCTCCTCGACGCCCTGCCGCGATGAACTGTCGGGCTGCGCCCGACGGCCCCTTTGAGGCGCTAAGGCGCGTCGCATCCTCAAGGCCCCTTAAGGCGATGCGCATTCAAATCAAAAGGAAACCCGGCCCGGGAAATACGGAGTCGCACACGCTCGCCGCCAGCCGCGGTTGGCCTCGCTTCAGCGCGGCTCAGCGTCCGTCGCGGTCCCGCTCATCCGTGAGCAACGCGAAGATGAGGCGCTTGACGTCGGTGTCGCGCAGCGGCCTGTCGAAGCGGACGCTCGCGGGCGGATCGGAGGACAGGATCAACGCGGAGCGCTGGCGATCGGACACGGGTGGCGCCCCGTGTGAACCTTTGACGAGGGTCGCGTCCAGCGGAATGCCGCGCGTGGCCGGGTCAAAGAAAAGCTCCACCGGGTCGTAGCCCGGTTTGCGGTGGATGTCCACGCTGCGGGCAAAGGCGGGCGCGGCGCGGTCGTCCAGCCACCACGGATAAGCGAACCAGGAGTCCTCGCGGGCGACGAGGACGATCTCACCGCTGCGTGGATGATCCAGACCGATGTCGGCGCGCCGCCGCCCGGCGCAGACGTCGGCGACGCCCGCCACGCCGCGGAAGACCTCCGCAACGCGTTCGATGTCGGATTCAGACGCGCGGCCGTCGCCGACCGCCGAGCGAGCGCCCGTTGCGGAGGCGTTCGACGGTTTCACGTACACGTGGGCGAACTGGTGATCGACCATCGCGAACGCCCGGCTGGCGCCAAGGTTCACGTGCTCCGCGCCGCTTTCTTCACGCACACGGAGCAGACCGGCTTGTCGGAGCAGACGGTTCGGGTGGACGACTCCGGACACGGGGGTCATCGCGTACTCGCCCGCGACGAGAAACGCCACGGACGCGCCGATCCGCGACGCCCCCACGAATTCCGCGAACGACGCGAGTTCCGCATCCAGCTCGACAAGCGCGGTCCGGGCCTGCGGACTGTCGGGGCTGAATTTCTGTCCCGCGTAGTCCAGGTGCGGAAGGTAAATCAGGTGCAGGTTCGGCGCGTTCCGCTCAATGAGCCAGCGCGCCCCGCGAAGAATCCACCGCGTCGACTCGATGCTGGAAAGCGGACCCCAGTAATGCTGAAGAGGAAAGTGTCCGAGGTCCGTCAGCAGCTCCGCATAAAGCCCGTCCGGCTTCGAGTAACACCACAGCTTCGTCGTTCCGTCCGGTTCGTGGATCGGCGCGGGAGTGATGATGAAGTCGGCGGTCGCGCCCTTGATGTTCTGGTAGTGCCAGACCGCCGTGGTGAAGCCCGGCCGGCGACGCTTCAGCACGTCCCAGACCGGCTCGCCGGCGACGACATCGTGATGAGCGACCCAGAATTCAACCTCGTCGCGATCTCGATGATAAAAGCCGTTACTGATGACGCCGTGTTCGCGCGGTGGCGTGCCGGTCAGCATTGACGCCTGAACGGGCGACGTAACGCACGGAAACGTCGGCGCCAGCTCGGTGACGCCGCCGGACTTCCCCCAGCGGTGCAGCGTCGGCGTCGTCGATGCGTCCACGTCGGCGACGCGCAGCCCCGGCACGGAAAAAACAATGAGATGCTCGGTCGTCATGAGGCCCACGGTGCCGGATCGGCCTGACGCCCTGCTAACGCGGGGAGCGCCAGCCCCTCAAACAAGGCGCTACCGACGCGAACGTGCGTCGCCCCGGATTCGATCGCGATCTCGAAGTCGCCGCTCATCCCCATCGACAGCACCCGGAAGTTCTCGCCGATCCCCCGCTTCGTCCGAATCTCCTGAAACAGCTCCGCAACGCGGTCGAACACACGCCGGATCGCATCGGTATCCGTCGTGTTCGGCCCCATCGCCATCATCCCCAGCAGTCGAAGACGCTTCAGCGACGACAGGACTTCAACCACGTGAGGAGCGGCGGCGAAGGCGATGCCGTGTCGGCTGGTCTCGCCGGTCGCATTGATCTCCAGCAGGATGGGCGTCACCGCCCCCAGTTTCGCGCTTTGAGCGTCGATCTCCTCCGCGAGACGCAGCGTATCCACCGAGTGAATCAGTGAGACCCACGGAAGCACCTTGTTCACCTTGTTGCGCTGCAACGGACCGATCAGGTGCCACCGCGGCTCAGGCTCGGGCGGCCGACCGTCCGGACGCCGCCTCCGCCCCAGCCACTCCCGTGTCGCCGCCGCGCGTTTGATCAGCTCCTGAGGACGGCTTTCGCCAAAATCCTCGACCCCGAGTTCGACCAGGCTGCGGATGACGTCGAGACTGACGTATTTCGTGACGGCGATCAGACGTACGCCGGATGCGGACCGGTGGGTGCGGGCGCAGGCCGCCTCAATCCGTTCCCGCACACGTTTCAGATTGTCCTGCAGTGGGCGTTTCATTCAGGAAGCCTGATTCGCGCGAACTTGCGCCGCCCCCGTTGAATCACGTCCCCCGTCTTCATCGTCAGCAGCGCCCAAGGATCCTTCACAACCTCGCCGTTGATGCGCACGCCGCCTTCGTCGATCGCCCGGCGGGCTTCGCTGTTCGTCTCCGCCATCCCGCACGCGCGGAGCAGTTCCGCCGGTGCGATCCGGCCCTCGGGCGTCAGTTTACCGTCCAGCGCCACGACCGGCATGTCGTCCGGAAGTCCCCCTCCGCCCCCGCCGTGGACGCGGGCGAACTCCGTGGCTGCGGCGTCCGCGGCCTCTGCGTTGTGATACGTCGTGATGATGCGCCGTGCCAGCGACTCTTTCGCCTGACGCGGATGCGTCCTTCGTGGGTCCGTCAGCTCGGCGATCTCCTCCGCACCCGCGTCCGTGCATAACTCGAACCAGTTCCGCATCAGGGCGTCCGGGATGCTCATCACCTTGCCGAACATCTCGCCTGGAGGGTCCGTCACCGCGACGTAGTTGCCCAGCGACTTGCTCATCTTCTGCGTCCCGTCCGTCCCGATCAGGATCGGCATGACGAGGACGATCTGCGGAGACTGGTCGTGCAGGCGCTGAAGATCGCGCCCGCAGAGGTTGTTAAACGTCTGATCCGTCCCGCCGAGCTCGACGTCGCTGCGGATCATCACGCTGTCGTACGCCTGCATGATCGGGTACAACAATTCGTGCAGGTAGATCTCCCGCCCCTCCGCGATGCGCTTCGCGAACGTGTCCCGCTCCAGCATCCGCGCGGTGGTCATACTGCTCATCAGCTTGACCACGTCGGCGAACGTCAGCTTCGCCAGCCACTCACTGTTGTAGCGGACCTCAAGCTTCTCCGGACGCAGGTCCAGCACCTTGCCGGCCTGCTGAAAGTACGTCTCCGCATTCTTCCTGATCTGCTCGGAGGACAGCATCGGGCGCGTCTTCGACTTGCCGGTCGGGTCGCCGATCATCGCCGTGTAATCGCCGATGATCAGCACCGCCGTGTGTCCGAGATCCTGAAACTGTCGGAGCTTCCGCAGGACGACGGTGTGTCCCAGGGTGAGGTCCGGCGCGGTCGGGTCCATCCCCAGCTTGGCGCGCAGCGGACGCCCCGCAGCCAACCTCGCCTTCAGCTCCTCCGCGCTGTAAACGCTGTCCGCCCCGCGCACCAGCACCGCAAGTTGTTCGTCCACGCTCTTTGTCATGTCCGCTGCGACGCCGCCTCCCACGTTCGATCCCCTCAACCCTCTTTAAAGCACACCCGCTCGATCGCCGTCGCTCGCCCCGTCGACGCGTCCACCTCCGCGAGCACCCCGCACATCCGCACGTCGCCCTCCGCGACATCGAACGTCTGCGGCACGCCGTTGAGCATCACCGACAGCACCCGGTCCTTCCGCCGCCCCAGCACGGAGTCATAAGGCCCGGTCATGCCCACGTCCGTCACGTAAGCCGTTCCCTTCGGCAACACGCGCTCGTCCGCCGTCGGCACGTGCGTGTGCGTCCCGAAAAGCACGCTCACCCGCCCGTCCAGGTGCCACCCCATCGCCACCTTCTCGCTGGTCGCCTCGGCGTGAAAATCCACCACGACGATCCGCACCTCGCGCGGGATCGCCGCCAGCACCCGGTCCGCCGCCCGGAACGGGCAGTCCACCTGGATCTTCATGTACAAGCGGCCCAGCAGCGAAACCACCGCCACGGGAACGTGCGTCGCCGTGTGATGAACCGCGAACTCCCGCCCCGGCGCGGATTTCGGAAGGTTGGCGCTGCGCACCGCACACAACGACTGCTCCAGCACGGGGATAATCTCCTTCCGCCGGTAGATGTGATCTCCGAGCGTCAGAAGGTTCGCCCCGAGCTTCAGCAGCCGATCGTGGATCGACGCCGTCAACCCCGACCCGCCCGCCGCATTCTCGGCGTTGACGATGACGCAATCAATCCCGTGACGCGGAACCAGCGCCTCCAAACCGCGCTGAAGAATGCGCCGTCCGGGATCCCCGACCACGTCGCCGACACAAAGAATGCGTACGCCCATCACCGCATTATGCGACAGATCGCCGACGCGGGCTACTGAAATCCGCAGGGATCATTCCGCACCCGCATCGTCTCGGATGTCCTCGCGGATCCGCTCCAGCACCTCGGTCCGCCGCAGAGGCTCGAGCACGACGGTCGGACTCGCGCCGCTCTCGAACCCGCAAACCGACGGATACGCACACCACCGGCACGGTGACCACGGCCCCAGCCGCCTCGGCTCAACCTCGACGCCTCCGTCGATCATCCGGTCCGCCAGCTCGCCGATCCGGCGCTTCGTCAGCTCCAGCAGCGATCGAAAGTCCTGAGTCGGAACCGCATCATTCCGATCCTGCGCCCCCGGCGCGCCGTCCTTCCGCACCGTCACCTGGTAGAACCGCGGCGCTGCTTCGGACGGCGCCAGCGCCTCGAAGCGCCCGAAGTCGATCAATCCTCGCGCCTTCGCCGCACCGGGAGAGACGCAATCCTCCTTCGCTTTTGAGGGGTGAAGGACGGACCGGTATTCCGGTCGCAGACCCACGTACAACGCCGCGAGCGGTTGCACCGGACGCCCGGCGAGCGTCGCACCGTGCTCCTGAAGCGCACAAAGGTACGCCAGCAGTTGAAGCGAGAGTCCGTAATAAACCGCGTCGAACTTCAACGCCCGTCCGCCGGACTTATAATCCACGACGATGCCCAACGCCTCATCCGCCCACTCCGCTAGGTCCACGCGGTCGATGTTCCCTCGCAGCAGAACCGTCCGTCCCGCCGGAGTCGTCAGAACGAGCGCGGGCATATTCCCCGCCCCGCCTCGACCGAAGGCGGCCTCCGCTCGCCGCGGACGCGCTCGCCCTGCGGACAGCAAGGCGCTTTGTCCGCGAAGCGCAGGCCTGAGATGATCCTGCATCCGCCGAACGAGGTAGGCGTCTCTCGAAGTCGTCTGCGCCAGCGCTGCATCCAGCTGTGCTGCAACACGCGCCGCGCTTGCGCTCAAACCGGATTCGACCTCTTCCGCCGACAGACCGGAGAACCCTCGGTTGTCAGCCTCGAACGACCGGACAAAGTCCTCCAGGACCGCATGATGCAGCCGGCCGACATCGATGGCGGTCAGCCTCGCCTCGGCCCGCTCGCGCAGTCCAAGATCGAACCGCGCGAAGTGCTGAAAAGGGCACGCCGCGTAACTCTCCAGCGCGCTGACGCTGGTCTGAAGCGGCTGACCGCGCAGACGCGCCGCGACGCCGCCTTTCAGCGCTTCCCTCGGCGGGGCGGACAGCCGCTCGAACGCCCGCAGGAGGCGAGCCTCCGCCTCTCCGCGCGCCCGCAGACCTGCATAAAGCGCGTTCCACGTCCCGCGCACCGCCGCATCATCGGTCTCCACCGCCGGACGCGCACGTATTTCACAGGCCAGCGCCGCCGCCAGGTCCGCCGTCGTCAGGATGTCCCACGTCTGACGCTCCTCGCGCGGATCACCCACGCGCGTCGCCTGCCCCTCTGGAAGGTACGGTGTCAGTTCCGCAAGATAGGGGGACGGGCGCAGCTCGCGCCCCTGCGCATCCGACGAAGAATATGTGACCAGAACACGCTCGCTCGCCCGCGTCAAGGCGATGTACGCCAGCAGACGCTCATCCTGAGACTGATCCTTCCGAGACGGACCCAGGTCCACGCCTCGATCCCGCAGCGCCGCGCGATCCTCATCGCTGAGGATGATGCTCTCCGCATGACGCGCGGGCAGCACCCCTTCATTGAAGCCCAGGAGGATCACTCCCTTCAGGTCCGGATGACGGCTTCGCTCGATCGATCCGACCAGCACCTGGTCGAGCATCGGCGGCGCCAGTCCCAACGTCATCGTCCCCAGTCCGGTCTCAAGCAGGTCGCTGAACGCCCTCGCGTCCAGCTCCGCTTCCTCGAACGCAAACGCCGCATCCTCGAGAAACTCCTCCACCTCGCGCCAGACCTGGCGGTGCGCCTCCGCATCCTCCAGCCGCCCGCCGCGCTCGTCCTCGTCCGCCCGCCGCGCCAGCCTTTCCGCGGCTCCGACGCTCCGGCACGCCGACTGAATCCACGTCCGCCAGCCCCCGCCCGTCCGCGCGGACCCCGTCGCCGACGAAGCCAGCAGCGGATCCAGCCACGCCACCAGCGCGATCCGCGTCCGGTTGACGTTGGCGCGTCGCTCTTCCTGATACGGATCACGATCGTCGTCGTCCTCTGACTCCCCGCGCGATAAATGACCCCACGACGCCGCGCGCCACGCTTCCGCCCCCTCGATTCCGTGCTCGATCAAGTAGTTCTCCAGTTCATCCGCGTCCGACTCGCACAGCGGCGTAAGCCCGGTTTTCAGGAGACGCCGAATCACGTCGAGCCGGTAGGGATCAGCCGCCGACTGCGTGATCGCCCGCACGAATTCGATCAGCGGATGATGCGCCATCGACCGTCGCCGGTCGATGAAAAAAGGGATAGACCGGGCCGCCAGCGCCGCCGACAGCAATGCGTCATACCGCTCCAGATTCCGCGCAATGATCGCAATGTCCCGAAACCGCCACCCAGGCTCCGCCTGGCGCACCCAGCGCATCACGCTCGCAACCGCGTATTCGACTTCCAGCCGGGGGCTGGGAAGCTCGACGACCTGAACGCGCGCCTGCCCGTCGACGGTCGCAGACGTTCTCGAAGGACGCCCCCGGAAAAGACTTCGTTCAAGCTCCGCCAGGATCGGCGCGTCCTTGAACCGCGGCGGCGGCGAGGAGTCCAGGATGACCGTCGGCCCCGCCGCCAGCCCCGCCGCGCGGAGCAGCCGCTGCCAGTCCCGCAGCGTCTCCCGCGTCGGCGCAAAAAGATCCCGCAACCCGCCCGGACGCACCTCCTCAGGCCTCAGGTCCGATCCCGGGTCGCACAGCAGCGCCAGCGTCGCCGCGCTCGACATCCGCAGAAGCTCGATCAGCAGGCGCTTCTCCTGCCCGCTCATCGACGCAAACCCGTCCACCCAGACCTCGGCCCCCGCCAGCCACGCACACCGCGGAAGCGCCTCCCGCGCCAGCTCAAGCTGCTGAGAGGGGTCAACCCGCCGGTCCCCCAGGTAGGCAAGATACGCACGCATCAGCAGCGCCACGTCGTGCATCTTCGCCGAGAACGTTCCGCCGCTCGCCTCGGCGCCCTCCGCCGCAGACGACGCCTCCGCCGCCGTCACCCCCTCATTCAAAAGCTCGCCGATCGTCTGCCCCAGTTCCCGCGTCAGTCCGATCGTCCGCGCGGCGCGGCGGTAGTAGCGCAATTCCGGACGATGACGATCGAGCAGGTAGCGCAGCACCATCGCTCTCGATGCGTCGGACAGCGCTCGCCGAGGAGCAGACCCGACGGTCTCCAGAATCCGGTGTGCCAGCCGGCGGAACGACAACACTTCCGCTCGGCTCGCAGCCCCTGGCGAAGGAGGCGCTAGGATCGCACGCTCCATCTGAAGGCTGGCCTGCTCCGGAACCAGAAAAACGAGCCTCGGTCCACGCAGCGGATCCGCAGCCAGCCGCGACCGGATCTCGTCCAGGCATGTGTGCGTCTTCCCGCTGCCGGCGCGACCGAGAAGAAACCGGATCGACATGATGCAAGTCTCGCTCCCTCCGCGGCGGACGGCAAGGCGGATCGGACACCCTCCGACAATCTCACGCCCCGGCGAACCACACAGGTTCCCCGGAAAAAGGTTCCCTCGCGGGATTCCAATGCGCACGCCGATTTATACTTAATACGGCGACCGATGCGCCGTATACTTGGGTGGGCGGAACGGAGGACAGAGGTGCGCGCGATGTTCGGAACTCCGATGACGATGATGGTGATGCTTGCCTGCGTCGTGATCGGCATCATCGGCGTTACGATGGTTATCCTCTCCGCCGTCGGGCGCGACGCGGCATCGCATCCGAAATCGGAGGACGGGAGTCGCGGCGAGGGCGCTCGATCGGATGCGGGTTCCGGTCCGGCCCGCTGCTGCCCGCGATGTAATCAGTTCAGTCCCGCCTACGCGAGATTCTGTGCGCATTGCGGATACGCTTATGAACCGCGCGGGTGACGTCGCGCCAGGGGTCGGCGCGCCGCCGCTGGACGGCGGCGCCTTTCTTCACTTGTTTCCGCTACGTTCGGAGATGTCGACATGACGCAATCACTGTCTCCCACGCCCCCACGGCGCATGAGCTGGCTGGCGAAGGGGCTGCTTGGACTCGCCCTGCTTTCCGCAGCGGCCGCCGCCGTCCTCGGCGTCTTCATCTGGTGGTACGTCTTCCGCGTCGAGGTCGGGGAAGATGAACTTCTTGTCCTCATCCGCAAGAGCGGCAAGGCGATCCCCACCGATCTGGGCCAGGATTTCGACGATCAGGTTATTCTGTATGACCAGCTGGTCGAGGCGATCGCCCGCAAGACCGGTGAGACCCCCGACGAGGTTCGGGAAGGGTACAAAGGCATCCAACTCAATGTCCTCACCGCCGGGCGCTACTTCCCCAACCCTTACTCGTACGAGCGCCGCGTCATCAAGACCACCGTCATCGGACCCAACGAAGTCGGCGTCCTCGTGCGCAGATACGGCCGACCGCTTGAATTCCCCAAGACCGTCGCGACTGAAGACGACGAGCGAGGTCCGGTGGCGACGGTCCTCGAACCCGGACGCCACGATATCAATCTGCTCGCCAACGAAGTCCAGCGCTTCGAGATGATCCTCGTTCCGGAGGGGCATTGCGGGGTCGTCACCCTTCTGTCCGGAGACGATCCGGCGACTCCCAACACGTACACCGTCGAACCCGGCGAGAAGGGCGTCCAGCGGCAGACCCTTCCGCCCGGACGCCACCCCTACAACCCCTATCTCCAGAAGATCGACCTCGTTGATCTGCGCAGTCACAAGTACGACATGCTCGGCGACGAGGCGATCTACTTCCCCTCCAACGACAGCTTCGAGATCGAGCTGCACGGCTACATTGAGTGGGCGATCCGTCCGGATCGCGCCGCCGAAGTGACCGTCGCATACGGCGACGAGGACGACATTCTCAACAAGGTCGTCCTCCCCTACGTCCGCAGCATCTCCCGCATCCAGGGGTCGCGCATGAGAACGCGCGACTTCATCGGAAAGACCCGCACCACCTTTCAGGAACACCTTCTCACCGAGCTGAAAAAAGCCTGCTGGCGCGAAGGCGTGGACCTCAAGGCCGTCGCCATCACCGAAGTCAAGATCCCGTCCGAGATCGCCAGCCTCATCAGCGCCCGCGAGCAGGCCGATCAGGAGATCGAGCGATCGAAGAACCAGATCGAGGAGGCCCGCGCCGAAGTCCGCCTCGTCGAGGAGCGTGAACGACAGGACCAGAACAAGCAGGTCGGCGAGGCTCGCCGAGGCGTCGTCACCGTCACGAAGCGCAGCGAGCAGCAGAAAGTCGTCCAGGTCACCCAGGCGGAGCGCGAACTCGAAGTCGCCCGCCTCAATCTCGAAGCCGCCGAGAAGCTTGCCTCCGCAACCCGCGCGAAAGGCCGGGCTGAAGCCAACGTCATCCTCTTCGACTATCAGGCCCGCGCCGAACCCCTCAAGATGGCGGTCGCCGCCTTCGGGGACGGCGAAACCTACGCTCAGCAATTCTTCCTGCAAAAGATCGCCCCGGCGATCCAGAGCATTCTGTCCAACACCGAAGGCCCCTTCGCGGACATCTTCAAGCAGTTTCAGGTGTTTCCCGGCGCGGCGTCGCCCGCCTCGACCGCGTCGAAGGGAGGTTCGCAATGAGATTCGGCAAGTCGATCCTCACGTTGCTGGGCGTCAGCCTGATCGTCCTCGCGATCGGCGCCGGCGTGGTCTGGACGCAATTCCGCTTCTACGTCAAGGATGACGAGTGTGTCGTGCTCACGAGAAAAAGCGGAAAGGAGTTGCCGCCTGGACAGAGCGTCGCCACTGAACCGGGACAGAAGGGCATTCAGGAGCACGTGCTCGGCCCCGGGCGCTACTTCTACAACCCTTACACCTGGGAGTGGAAGCACGTCCCCCTGACGGTGATCCCCGCCGGCGATCCGAAGACCTGGAAGTGGATCAAGTCCCCACGCGACGGCAAGACCACGTCCCCCCGCGCCGGAGATTTCTCCTTCAGCGGCGACCCGCCGAAGATCGGCGTCGTCAACCGCAAGGTCGGTGCGCCCTCGCGCGACGGGAGCGTCTTCGTCAGCCGCGCCTCCGGCGAGAAGGGCATCTGGCGCGAAGTCCTCACGCCCGGTACGTACCGGCTTAACCCCGAGGTCTACGCCGTCGAACTGCACCCCGCCACCGTCATCCCCGCCGGGTTCGTCGGCGTCGTGACGAACCTCTTCGGCGACGATCCCGCGGACGCGGCCGGCGCGCCGCCGTCCGATGATGCCGCCCCCTCACCCTCCCAGGATATCACGACGCCGGTGGAGCGCCGCCTCGCCGAACCCCACGAACGCGGAACGATGCGCAACGTCCTTCAGCCCGGTGTTTACTTCATCAACCCGAAGCTTCAGAAAGTCGTCCTGGTCGAAGTCGGCTTCAATGAGTACTCCCAGGTCAAACTCAGCGAAAGCGAGAATTACCGCATCGCCTTTTCGTCGGAGACCGGTTTCCTCATTCGCGTCGGCGTCACCGTCATCTGGGGCATCCACCCGTCGCACGCCGCGGAGATCATCAACGAGTTCGGCAACGTCGACGGCGTCCTCGACAAGATCATCGCCCCGCAGCTCCGCTCGATCTGCCGCAACATCGGCGCCACCTACGCCGCACGCGACTTCATCCAGGGCGAGCGCCGCGAGGAGTTCCAGAAGGAAATGACGGAAGAGCTGCGCCGCGTCTGCGGCGACAAGCACGTCGAAGTCCTCCTCGCCCTCGTCCGAGAGGTCGAGGTCCACGCTCCCGACGCCGCGGGAGGCGAACTCACCGAGGACATCAAGAAAACCATCCAGCAGAGCTTTCTCGCCATCGAAAGCCAGTTGACGAAGGACAAGCAGCGCGAAGCCGCCATCGTCAAGGCCTCTCTCGAGGAGGAACGCAAAAAAATCGACATCGCCCGCGAGATGATCCAGGCCGAGACCCGCCTGACCGTCGCCGACATTGAAGCCGACGGCGAGAAAGAGGCCGCCCGGATGCGCGCTCAGGCGGACCTCGAAGCCGCCGCTCTGCAGGCTCAGGTCGCGGAACTCGACGCCCAGCGCGTCCAGATCCTCGGTCAGGCCGCCGCCGACGTCGAACGTTACAAGAAAGAGGCCGAGGCCGAAGGATTCAGAATGCTTGTCGGGGCGTTCGGATCGCCGCACGCCTACAACCTTTACACGTTCGCGCAGAACTTCCAGCCGCAGTCGATCCGCCTGTTCTTCGCTGGCGAAGGCACGTTCTGGACGGACCTTAATCGGCTGGAAGACGCCGCGGCCGCAAAGGTGCTGCAATCGTCGTACCCTCCGGACCGACCGTAGCCTTCGTCGCTTTTCGACTTATGATGCGCAGCTCTCGGAGAACGACGACGTATGCCGAAGGGTTCCAGGAACCGGGATCGTGACACACGGACCGCCGCCACACCGGCAACACAGCCTGCCGCGCAGGCGAATCCGTCCCGAAACCGACGATGGATCTTTCTTGGCGCGCCGGCAGGTCTCATGCTGGCTGTCGCCGCGTACCTGGTCTTACGCGATCCGCCGACGCCCGGCGGCGCCGATGCCCCCCCGCACCCTTACGAAGGCCCCGTCCGCCACGTCATCCTTATTTCGATGGACACCACCCGTGCGGATCACTTCGGCTGCTACGGCAACGCCGTCGTCCGCACCCCTGCGGTCGACGCCGTCGCCGCCGAGTCCGTCATCTTCGACGATCATATGACGGTCGTTCCCACCACCCTCCCCTCGCACCTGACGTTGATGACCGGCTTGTACCCGCATCATCACGGCGTCCCCAGCAACGGTTTCGTCGCCCACGCCGACAACGTGACGCTCGCTGAACTGCTGAAATCGCGGGGGTTTCAGACCGCGGGGTTTCTCGGATCCTTCGCCCTTGACCAGCGCTTCGGGTTCGCCCAGGGCTTCGACCACTTTGACCAGGAATTCGACATCCTCTTCGGAACGAACAAAGCCGAGCAGGATGAGCGGAACGCGAAATCCGTGACCGACGCAGTCATCGCTTATCTCGATCGTGTCGGCGTCCCCCCGCATCTTTTCCTTTTTGTTCACTACTTCGACCCGCACACGCCGTACAACCCGCCCCCGCCTTACGACCGGATGTACGACGATGCGGATGTCGCCGGCACCCCGCCCCCCGACATCGGCGAGGTCCGAAAGCAGCTCAAGACCGCGCGCGGACAGGAAACGCCGAACGCCCGCCGCATCGCCAACCAGTACGCCGGCGAAGTGTCTTACATGGACGAGCACATCGGCCGCCTCATCGCCGACCTGCGGGCGCGAGGCATCCTCGACGACGCGATCCTCATCCTCACCAGCGATCACGGCGACAATTTCTGGGAGCACGCGCCCTACTTCGATCACGGTGCCTCCACGTTTCAGCCGACGATGAGGGCGGTCTGGATCGCGCGCCTTCCCGCCGCCCAGAACGCCGGCGTTCGCCTTTCCGCGCCAACCTCCAGCATTGATGTTCTTCCCACCCTGCTCGCTTACCTGAACATGAAGCCTCCCCGTCCGCTGCCCGGGCGGATCATCGATCTGACTTCCCCCCAACCCGCCGTCGGGCCAGCGCTGCTCTTCGGCGAGGCGTCGGAACCCTGGATCCGCCCGGCGCCGGGAACCTGGGAAAACTCGGGGAAGATGCGCTATGTCCGCGACGGCCGCTACAAGTACGTCGTCGCGCCCGCGCAGAAGTATGAGGCGCTTTTCGACCTCTCCGTCGATCCCCTCGAACGCAACAACCTCCTGCGCGATCCCACGTTGGATCCGGCGACCGTGGACAAGTACCGCCGCATGCTCGCTCGCTGGTCGCAGGACGCGAAACCGCTTCCGACGCACTTCGATCGCGGCCAGCGCGACGCAGTCGTCAAGCGCCTGCAGGGACTTGGGTACCTGTCACCGACGGACGACCCCGACTCCGATCCGGAAGACGGGCGAGATCCCGATGAATGACAGAGAGTCGAAGGACGCGCTCCTCCGTCCCGCCTCGTGCAACGTGAAGGTCATCACGCCTGCTTTGCCCGGATCAGAGAGGCTCCTCGCCCCCCGCGTCCTCACGGATGCGCTCCTGCGCCCGCTGATCCAGCGCGTCGATCACCCCGGACCAGGATTGCACCGCTTCGCCGAATTCGTACTCCAGCAGATCCGCCAGCATCACGAAATCCTGCGTCTGAAGCGCGTCACGGATCTGCATCAACTGACGCCGAGGCGCGTCCAGCACCTCCTCAATCGACTCCCCCTCGACCCGCATCGACGCGAGGTCATCGGTGATCATCTGCACCGACTTCGCGACCACGTCATGCACCTGCTGCCAGACCGACAGCATCTCGCCCAACCCGCTCATCCCCTCCCGGATCCGCCCCGCCGAAAAATGCGCCGCGATCTGCACCCGCCGCGCGTCCACGTCCCCCAGCGACCGTCGTGCCTCCCCGAGCGCCTCCGACGCCAGAACACACGGCGCCGCAGTCAGAATCTCAATGCAACGGAACGCGCCCACCGGTTTCTGCAACGCTTCGTGCAGGCCTTCATTCAGCAGGTGAACCCCGTCGCACTTCACCCCGACGATGATCCGGTCCCCCGATCCGTAACGCCCGTGGACCGCCCGCAAACCCCGCTCCAGCGACTCGCCGGGGTCGAATACGTGGTCCACCCTCGTTTCATCCAGGTACACTTCCATCAGACCGCCCTTTCCTTGCGCAACCCTGGGTCACCCTCTATCTTATCGGCCTTCAGGACGTATTTCCCGTGCTTCCGCCTGTGTCCCTCAAAGAAACCTCGAAATTCCGGAGTCTCTGTCATCGGGCGACTCCGGTTGCCGCGGGCGGAGTTCATTATGTGCCTCCCGATCCGGCGGAGAACTCGCCGCGAGGGCTACGCCTCGCCCCACGGCGGGGAGCGACCATCACGGATCTCCGAGGATCATCCGACAGTCGCCTTCCCGGGAGATCATCCGACAGATTTAGCCCCGGTAGGGGCGTAGAAAAACAGCCCAGCCCGCCAGGGCTGGGAAGCCGTCACGCTGCGGTCCGCCCCCCTCCTTGGCCTACCGCACGTCGCGGCTCAAGCACAGAACACCCGTGGTGCTGAGCACCGGAGTCCGTTGCAGGCTCGGTTCCGTGAGTTCTCTTCTTGGAAAGGGCGTCGTGGAGGCAAGTCGCCTGGACCACGGCAAGCCTCAAAACGCTGAAGTTCCGCTGCTCGTCGGCCGACGCACCGCCGGAGAATCCGACTCAGGTCCGCACCCGGTCCATCAACACCATCGCCACCGGACCGAACACGATGATCGGCAACCACGCCGGCAGCGCCGAATTGACGCCGGGAAGAATGCTCTGGCACGTGAACGTCGCCGCGTAACACGTTCCGCAGCACGCCAGGCACCACGTCGCGTCGCGCAGTATGTACAACGGCGACCGGTTCAGGAAAAACGGCAGCCCCAGCAGCAGCAACACGAGGTTCACGATCGGCGTCGTGACCCGCACATGCCCCGCTTGCTGAACCTGGGCCAAGTTCGGCGGCGACGATCCCTCCAGCGCACGAAGTTGCGTCAGACTCAGATACCGGATCCACTGCTCGGACTGGCGCAACTGGATCGACGGCGGATCCAGCGACGTCTCCAGCCAGTGAATCTGCGCCAGCGTCTGCCGACCCCGCGGACCCGGCAACGACGCATCCGCCTTCTCCACCTTCCGCTCACGTCCGCGGCTTAGCTTCCACCGACCGCCGTGCGGATGACCGGGGATCGCCTCCCATGTCGCCGTGTCCGCCTCGACCAGCCGGGACAACGCCCCCTCTTCATCCCGGCTCAGCGCCACCAGGCGGCGAAGCTCTCCCGCCGCGGGAATGAACTCCAACCCCGACAGCAGCGTCCCCTCCGCGTCGCGCATCAGCGCCACCGAATACCCCCGCAACGTCCCCACTTCGTCATGCCGTCGTGCCAGCAGATGCGCCACGCGCGGAATCAGAACCTCCGTATCCACCACCAGCAGCGAGGTCGTCAGCGCCCCGAACACCAGGACCGGTGCGGCCACCCGGTACAGCGAGACCCCCGAGGCGAGGATCGCGGTCAGTTCATTGAAATGCCGCATGCGCGCGACCGTCATGACGCACGCGAAAAGCGTAATCACGCCGGAAAGCTGCGAGAAATAAAGCAGAAGCCCGGGCAGGTAGTAATCTGCAATGTTCCGCAGCAGCACGCCGACCGACGGACCGTGCTCCGTGAACTCGTCGAGGTTCACAAACAGATCCATCACCACGTAAAGCCCGATCATCACGCCGAGCGACACGACGTAATTGAACGCCAGCATCCGCAGGATGTAACGATCCAGTATCGACAAGGTTTCTTACACCGTCCGCGCCCGAATCCCTCGTGTCTCGGAACCCTCGGGTCGGTTTACAGCACCCGCGCCGTCACAGGGGTTCACGGCGCACCTTTGAGAACCCCCTCGCCACGTTGTCGCACCACGACCCGGATCGCGGACCTCCGGTCCGCACATACCCCGCGGAACGCTGTGATCCGAATCCAACGCAGGAAACTTAATACCCCTCCCTACCGACGCACCCCGCGGAGCAGAACGTAGGCGTCAAGCGCCGCGATCAGCCCCAGCCCCCCCCACATCACCGCCAGCCCCGCCGCCTCCGTCCCCGCGTTCTCCGTGAGTTGCTTCCCCATCAGAATCGTGACCAGCACCAGCGCCCCCGGAATCATGCTGATTCCCACCGACACCAGAAGCTGCGACTGACTGAACACGATCCCCAGCCCCGCCGCAAGCAGCGCGAGCACGAACACGCTCACGGTGAACGTCAGACGCTGATGAATCACCCCCGTGATCTTCCGTCCGGTCGCCGATATCTCCTCCGCCAGCGCCGCCTGCTGCCTGCTCACGCGCGGATCCAGGCTCGCCGTCAGCGCCGGATCCAGCAAGGTCTCGTCGCTCATCGCCGTCGTCGAACGCACCACCTCAGCCGGAAGCGCCGCAGGCTTCAAGCGATACGAGTCTCTCGGCACGGCGCCGCGTGCCTCGCGATCGCCTGACGTCGCGCGCACGTCGCCGTAAAGGTCCATGCGGATGCGGCAGTCCGACAGACGCTCCGCCGGCGTCACCTCGATCGTCCCCCGGTCCGCCGTGATCCGCCGCCGCTCCCCGCCGACCGTCTCAATCACTTCCACTGCCGTCATCGTCAGCGACCCGTCCTCGTTTCGGGTTACCCCGGATCCCGGCGACGCCCCTTCCCGAACCCGGACCTCGTAACGCATTTCGGGCAGGTCGAGACGCACCGTCCCGCCTTCCTCCAGCGACGCCGCTAGCGCCCGCGCCGCCGCATCTCGTCCTACCAGCACCCGGAACGCCTCGATCATCTCCCGAACCTCAACCCACGCCGACGGATGACGTCGGTAGTGCAGCAGGTCCGGAAGGTTCAGGAACTTGATCCGTGGCGGAAGTGAGATCGGCACGTTCATCGGCTCGATCCGCTGATGCTGTTCCGAAAAAAACTGGTTCGCCTCGCGGTCGAAAAAGTGCGTATCCCACATGTCCCCCGAAAGTTGCGGTACCGACGAGCTGCGATCGATCCGAAAATCCACCCGCGCCGCCGTCCCCACGCGCGACACCTCCTCATCCCCCATCTCCAGGAACGCCACGCCCGTCAACACCAGACGGGTCACGTCGCCCTCCGCCGGCGGAATGTCGAACGCGTCCGTGTAAAGCCGGTAACGGCCCAACCCCGGCAGACCTCGCCCCGGCTGGTTCAACCGCTTTTTCAGCAAGGCGGGGATGTCCGCTCCGACGATCTGATCCAGATTGCGGACCAGCGAAGGGATCAGAAAATTCAGGCACCCGAACGTCACCGTCGCCGACAGCCCCGCCAGCGCGATCGTCGGCGTCAGGAGACGAAGAAGGTTGATCCCGCTCCCTCGACACGCCGTCAATTCATTGTCCGCCGCCAGCCGCCCGTAAGTCGCCGCCGCGCTGTACATCGTCGCCAGCGGCAGTGTCAGCGTCGCCGCCACCGGGAGCACCAGCATCATCAGGTGCGCCAGATCCTCGACGCTCACCTCATCCAGCCGGATCATGTTCAGCACGCCGCCGCCCATGCTGAGCACCGCCGTCAGACCCGCCAGCGTCAGCAGAAACGTCTTCCCGATCTCGCGCAGAACGTAAAACTGAAGCGTCTTGAGCATACGACAGCGCCGCCGACCTCCGCACGCCGAAATGTCACGCAAAAGCCTATCCTAACCCCGCCCCGCTCGCACGGCTAAGGGGAACCGTGGAAGCTTTACCCGAGCCGCGTGGGTTTAGCCCGCGCGATGGATCGCCGCGATAGACCGCTCAGAGAAGATCCTTCCTTCCACGGTTCTACTTAGATCGCATGTTCCGTGCAATGACGGTGCAGCTCCTCCGTTGCCGGACCGCCCCCGGCGTAGAACCCCCAGACGGGTTCGTCGCCCGATCCGCAAGCGCCCGCCGCAGGGTTCGTGTTCTTGCGGTGGACTCGAATCGCTCCCGGAATCCCGCGAACCGCGAACGTCAGGTCGCACGGAGTTCGGCATTCACCTCGCGCGGAGTCCGGCGTTCACGGAACATTCGTCCGACTTGACGTTTGTGCAAAGCAGCGCTCGAACGAACCTGGGACGGGTTCTCGGCCGCCCGCGCCTGGACCTGCGCTCTCGCTCGCCTCCGCGCTCGGGGTCGCGCGGGGTTCGCGCTCGAGTTCGCTGCACATGAATCCGCGGCCAACCATGTCCACCGCCCGACCCTGCTTTGCGGTCCACCCCACAGCAGCGCCGTGGGCAATTTTGCGCCGGCAACAACATGGGAAATGCTGAAAGCTCCCCACCCGTGTTCGTCAATGATGATTGTTCAGGCGCGAGCGCACTTGCCCCTCGCCGGAGAATCTCTGTTCCGTGCTCCTCGTCGACTCTCATAACCTTCGGCGCATGCGCGGTTTCTCATCACTTGACGGCGCCCGAGCCTGCTGGCGCCGGGTGGTGTTGGACCCCTCTAACCCAGGGGAAGCCCCGGAAAAAAATATGGCACAGCGCGTGATAGGTCACGCCCACTGACGCTCATATCTCTGAAGACTTGGCGTCGTATTTGCTCCCCCGAAGGTCGCGACAGGCCGCGCACCAAGGCATCACATACCCAGGATGCCGCCCAGCCGGCCCGTCGGTGAAGATGGAACGCTGGTTGCGGTCGCAATACCGAACCGCGCCGCAGCCGTCTGCTGAAACGCAGTCTCAAAACAGAGCCGCGCCCGTAAGGAAGCGAAGCCTTCCAAACCGAGTCGCGCCCGTGAGGAAGCGGAGTCTTGCAGACCGAGTCACGCGCGTAAGGGAGCACTCTTACGTGGTCCTCGGCTGAAGGCCGGAATCAGCGTTGAAGGAAGCGGAAAGACGAACGCGCAAGCCCATCGAACCGCAGAGCGCATGACAGACCGGAGAGTGCATACGGCGGACCGAAGAATGCACACGACCGAAGGAAACATCACTCAGTTTCCAGTTTCCCAAAGAACGATCGAAACTGCTGAGAACCCCCGGTCGCCGCGCGGCGCGTGCCATCGCGATGGACTGGGAATACGAAAGCAAAAGGAGGACAAAGGGTATGAAACCGAGTTTGTGTTTGGCTTTGGCGCTCGGCCTGAGCTGGGCCGGCTATGCCAAGGAGCTTCAGCAGCTCAACAACGGCATTCGGGTCACCCCGATCAAGGTCGCGCCGGCGAAGATGGTCGATGGTCAGGTGGTCTTCGGCGAGTGGCAGAACTACAGCGAGCCGGTCGCC
>JABWBH010000016.1 GCA_013360585.1 Phycisphaerae bacterium
TGTCCCATGGCGTATCCTTTCGTAAAGGGTGAACTGAAACTCCACCCAGGATACGCCGCCTTTTTCTTCAGGTCATCCACAGGATTTGGTCATAGCTCAAAGCGAGGTGTGAGGCGCGAATAGTTGGAGTAAGGCGGTAAGAAGTCGATGACGTTCGCGGAGAGAAGTTAAGAGTTGTATAAAGGAATTTTTCTTCGACATTGAACGGAGGATTCGCAAATGTGGGGATTCGGTTCATGGCTGAATTGGCTGATCAGAGGAAGTCACTGGATTACGTTTTCTGATTGGGGAGAGTGGGTTCACTCGGACCGGGGTCGGTCAAGGTACATGTAGGGTGTTCGTCGGTTTGATCAGCAACCGCGGCAAGTGTCGGGCGAAGTGGTCGAACTGCCAGGGACCGATCGAGGTCGGTTCGCACACCGTGTCGGCCGCGCTCTCTTGCGGGACGGTCATCGAGCGGGCGACGGAATGCCCGTGAGAGGTGGGTCTGTCGGCTGTTCGCGGCCAGCTACCGACCAACATGGCCTGCGAATGCAGGTGTAACGGAAGGCGGTCATCAGAACCCCTCACGCCAGTATGGGGCCAAGATTGAGGATCGGACCCGCTTCCCTCTTGGGGGGGCGGGTCCGTTGTTTTCAGGGCGGGGGCGACGGGGCTTTGGGGGGAAGGGGCATGATTCGGGATGCGGGGGTTCGGCGGTGAGGGTTGCAGGGTGTGGGGTGAGGGTTGCAGGGTGTGGGGTGAGGGTTGCAGGGTGTGGGGTGAGGGTTGCAGGGTGTGGGGTGAGGGTTGCAGGGTGTGGAGTGAGGGTTGCAGGGTGTGGGGTGAGGGTTGCAGGGTTCAGCGGGGGCGCGTTCATCTCAATCCCGAAGGGATTGCGGCCTCCAGCCCAAGGTTGGACGCCGCAGGCGGCCTACCTTGGGTTCGCGGCATCCCGCGTTCCGACCAACCCCAACGGGGTTGCGCCGGGTTGAAGAGGTTGCGCCGGATGCCGCAACCCCGTTGGGGTTGCGGATTGAATGCACCTCGTTTTCCCAGGGTAGGTCGCCTGCGGCGACACGCCTTCCCGTCGACAGAACGCCGCAATCGAAAGCCCGCTGCCCCGCCGCAGCCGCACCAGCCGCCGCCACCGCTTCGCCGCCGCGCCTGCTGTCCTCATGGCGGACCATCATGCCGATGCAACCTCCCGGCGCATAGATGCGGTTTGCTCAACGGACACCGCTGGGCAATTCTCGGCTGCCACTCCGTGGCACAGGGGCGCGCCGTGTCGCCTTCGGGGTTCGTCGAGAATTGCGGAGCGCCGGGTTGCCTTCGAGGTGGGTGAGGAGCTCCGCACGTCGCTGCGCACCGGAGTCTGATGGGGACTCAGGTCGCTTTATTCTGGCGTTCGGTCCGGTCGGCCGAAGTCGGGGTTGATGATGAGGTCGCCGCCGAAGCGACGGCGGGCGTCCGGGGCTTCGCCGAACTGCTGTTTGAGGTCGAGGAGTTCGTTGACTTTCTCGGCGGAGAGGCGTTCGACACGGCCGATCTGGCGGGCGAGGATGAGGATGCGGCAGTAGGCGTCGAGGATTTCGGTGTTCCAGTACGCCCGCTCGACGGTCGGCCCCCAACTGACCGTGCCGTGGTTGCTGAGCACGACGGTGTTCGCCCGGCCGACAAAAGGGCGGATCGTCGCGGCGAAGCGGTCGTTCCCGGGCGTCTCATACGGTGCCCGCGGGACCGGACCGAGGAAGACCTCCACCTCCGGGAGAATCCCGGTGGGGATTTCCTCATGCGCGACGGCGAAGGCGACCGCGTGGGGCGGGTGGCAATGCACGACGGACTTCACCGCCGGGTCGCCTTTGTAGACCTCAAGATGGAGGAAGATCTCGCTGGTCCGAGGCCTTTTTCCGGAGAGCTGCCGGCCCGACAGGTCCACCGTGCAAAGGTCGTCGGGCGTCATGAAGCCCTTGCAGATCAAAGTCGGCGTGCAGAGGACGACCTCGTCAGACAGGCGGCAGGAGATGTTGCCGTCGTTTCCCGCAGCGAACCCCCGCGCATAAATCCGCCGCCCGATCTCGCAGATCTGCTCCCGTATGTCCGCGTGGTCCAGACTCATCTGCGCACCGACATCAACCCCAAGCCGCCCCGACTCGCCCCCCTGCCCGCGCCCGATCCGAACAGAATCTCACAACCCAATTCACACGCTGTTTCAAAACCCGCGTGAAAGACCTGAAAAGCACGCTTCCTTACGGGCGCGGTTCGGTTTTGAAACCGCGTCTTACTCTATCTTGAATAATCAGGGCGGGCCAGCGTCGGATTTAAGCGGATCGCCAAGCCCGATCCTCGCCGTGAACTTCCGGCGCTGCGGGTCGTGGAGGGATCGGCATCCATCGCGGCGCGGGTGTCCGCTCGGCGCATGCGGACCGGGGATCCGCGATCCGGGGATACGCAGCGACCTGATGACTCGGGGATCAGCGCCCATCGTCCGTTGAGTCATCGTCCGCCACGGGACAACTGAGACTCTTGTCATACATTCCCGACCGATCAAAGCAGCAGGGGCGGCGTTTTCCCTTGGCGAGCATGTCGCAGGCGGCGGCGATCCGCTTGGCGCGCGTCTCGGGCTTCTTGGGCGAGGTGATCCAGTGAATGAAATCGCGGCGCGCGGCCGGCGTAATATCCGCCCACGCCTCTCGCGCCCCCGGTTTCCCCGGCGACCCCTTCGGCGCCGCCGTAAGCGCCTTTCGCAGATCGGCCGGTACTTTCGGCTCCGGCTCTTCCGCCACCGGCGCGATCTCCAGCGTGACGACGTCGCCGGCCTTCGCCAGCGGCTGCGGAAGTTCGCCGCTCTCCCGCCCCGGCGCTTCGCGCGGCTTCCGGCCCGCCTGGAGCGCATCTCGCTCCTCCTTCAGGCGTTTCCGGTCTGCTTTGAACAACGACCGGTCCACCTTGAGCCAATGCCCGCCCTGGCCGTCGGGTTCGAGCGTGGCCTGAAACGGATGACCGTTGATCGTACCCTCCACGGTCACCTGTCCGCGCGAGGGCAACTTCGCGCTGGCGTCCCTGGGCAGGGTCAGAAAGGTCCAGGAGACGGGCCTGCCGGGAACCTTAGGCCGCAAAAGTCTGGCTGTGAAACGAATTCCGGAAGCCGTTTTGGATTCAGCGGACCGATCAACAGCGGAAGCGGCTTTGGTCATGGCGTCACTCCAACAGCCGGCATCAAGAGCAAGGGTCGCTCTGCGCAGGGGCTGAACGACTCAGCCCATCCCGCCCTCATCCGGTGCTCATCCTACAGCGCCCTAAATCGTCATTCTCGGTTCCGCGGCGCGTTGCGAAACGAGCGTTCGCGCGGGCTGAAGCCCGCGGCTCGGAGGGCCCTCCACATTCGTGAATCTTGATTTAGGCCCAATGAATTCCTCATGACTTCTCTGATGCTGCCGCCAAGGCGACCCAGGTACCAAAACTGGTCTTCGGGCGTCCCATCGACGAACGAATCGAAAGTAATCACGAGCTGTGGATCGTTCTGAGCCTTTCAGGCGAGCCCCTGCCGCGAAACGCCGCTCGGCTATCCCATCGAAACCGAACACGGCCCTCGACGACGATCGCCCGGTCCGCAGCAAAGGACGCCCGCATAGCGCCGGGTGGAGCAGTTCAAAACGGTGGTCCGCGTTACGCCGAGCGATCCTCTGACGTCGAGTGTCGTTGCATCATGCTCGCTCCGTCAAGCGTGGGCGGTCTGATCGAGAAACCCGCTCCCCTGCTTACGATCACGGTCCTGCCGGGCCTGCCTTGAACGCCCCGGACTGACTCACCTTTGTTGAATAATATTGATATATTCATCTAAGAATAAGTCATGGTGATCCGGCGGCGAGTGCGACCCGGATTCAGGGATTCCGGGCGTTTTGCGACCGGAAAGAGCATCCCGAAACCCGGGTGGCCGAAACGGGTATAAGAGGCGGTAGCCAACGTCCCTGCCCGAGGTCCGTCCTCAGGGTGGGATCGGTGGCGTTCATGGGACCGTGACGTAACGTTCGGATGCCCGGTGTCGGGGCGTGCGTCCCCGGAGTGCGATCCTCGCCAGCCGTTTGAAAGACTGGCTTGGGCGGGGCAGGAGACGCCGAGCGGTCCGCTTGGAGGGCGGTCGCGGGTTTGCGGGATTGAGTCCAGGGGCAACCGCTACCGGGCGGGCGGACTGGATCCGAATTTGAGCAACGAACTTACAACCGAGGATTCCGAAAGCAGACGTAACCAGAGCACGCGCATCGGCAACACGCGCGACAACAGACGAGGAAAGCAGCCTTGAGCGTCGCAGACACCCTACTGAGCCGAAAGAAGATCTCGCCCGAGCAGCTTGAGAAAGCCAAGTCCGCGCGGCGCGGCTCGGAGCGCATCGAGAAGTGCCTCGTGCGCCTCGGCTACATCAAGGAGCGGGACTACCTCGAAGTTTACGGCGAGTCGCTGTCCATCCCCGTCATCGACCTCAGCCAGATCAACATCGACGAGAAGCTGCTCAAAGAGTTCCCCACGAAGGCGGTCCACCGTTACCACCTGGTGCCGATCGCCCGCAACAACGGGACGATCAAGGTCGCCACCGCCAACCCCTTCGACCTCTACGCCTTCGACGAACTCCGGATGCTCACCGGGTCGAAGATCGAGACGGTCCTCGCCACCGAAGAGGACATCGGCCGGATCATCAAGAAGCACTTCGGCGTCGGCGGACACACCGTCGAGGAGCTGGTCAAGGAGATCGGAACCGACGGCATTCAGATCGTCTCCGAGCGCGAAGCCACCGACGCGGACATGATCGAGGAGGCCCAGGAGGCCACCGTCGTCAAGCTGGTCAACGAGATCCTCGTCGAGGCGATCCGCGACCGGGCGAGCGACGTACACATCGAGCCGTATGAGCACGACCTGAAGATCCGCTATCGCATCGACGGCGTGCTGCACACGACCAACTGTCCGCCGGAGATCCGACGGTTTCAGAATGCCATCGTCAGCCGCATCAAGATTCTCTCGAACCTCAACATCGCGGAGAAACGTCTCCCGCAGGACGGCGGGTTCAAGATCAAGGCCCAGAACCGCGACATCGACCTCCGCGTCAGCATCATCCCCGCCGCATTCGGCGAAGCGGTGGTCATGCGTATTCTCGACAAGGCGTCGGCGCTGCTGTCGCTGACCGAACTGGGCATGATCGACCCGGCGCTGGAGGGCATGAACAAGCTCATCGCCCAGCCCTACGGGATCATCCTGGTCACCGGTCCGACCGGTTCCGGTAAGACGACGACGCTCTACTCGGCGCTCAACACGATCAAGAACGACACGATCAAGATTCTCACGGTGGAAGACCCGATCGAGTATTACATCGACGGCATTCAGCAGGTGCAGACCAAGGCGCGGATCGGACTGACGTTCGCGGCGGGACTGCGTTCCTTCCTGCGTCACGACCCGGACGTGATCCTCGTCGGCGAGATTCGAGACCTCGAGACGGCCGAGGTGGCGATCAACGCCTCGCTCACCGGCCACCTTGTGTTCAGCACCCTGCACACCAACGACACGGTCACCGCCAACACCCGCCTCCTCGACATGGGCGTCGAGCCGTTCCTCGTCTCCAGTTCGATCAGCGGCGTGCTCGCCCAGCGCCTCGTGCGCAAGCTCTGCCCGGACTGCAAGGAGGCGTACAAGCCGGAGATGATAGACGTCCCTGCGGACTTCCAGATGCAGAAAGGCGACAAGATCTACCGCGCCGTCGGCTGCCGCGACTGTCGGCACACCGGCTACCGCGGGCGCATGGGCATCTTCGAGCTGCTGATGATCAATGACGAGCTGCGCGAGATGATCGTCACGCGCAAAAGCGCCGGGCAGATGCAGGACGTGGCGCGGAAGAAGTACGGCCTGCAACTGATGCGCGAGGACGGCTGGAACAAGGTGCGCCTCGGCCTGACGACGATCGACGAAATCGTCCGCGTGACGCAGGCGGTGCTCTGACGCAGGCGTTGCTCTGACGCAGGCGGTGACTTGACGGGTATGTTCTCTCTCCGAGAGGACATTTCTCCTCATCGAGTCATCGAGGCTTTGCGGCTACTCCGGATCGACGAGCGTCGTTTTCCGTTCCGCGATGAATCTTTCCGACGCGCGAGTCCTCTCTTGACGCGGTTTCACAACGTCCGGAACCGATCGGCGCGGCTCGGTATTGAAACGCGGTTCAGGCGTTTTGCGACGAAATCCCGTGGGGCGCGTCCGGTCGGCGTTGACCGGCGCGAAGGGTTTGGATGGTCAGCCGGGAGAATACGGACGGACCCCGCTCGTCCCCCGCCTTACGGTTTGACCACCGGGCGTTTCACCAGCCATCGCTGGCGCAGACGGACGGAGTCGACGCCGAGGCGCTGGTCCGTCGATTGCGGATTGCGTCCTGTGCATTCGAGGCGGATCGTATGTTCGCCCGGGGGCAGTTCGTAGTCGCCGAGACTGTGGTCGTGGATCTCGATGGTTTTGCTGTAGAGGTCGATCGGACCGCCCGCGGGTTCGCCGTTCAGCAGCACGCGGTAGGTTCCGTAGTCATAAGAGTGCGTCAGGCGCAGCATGAGGCGGCGGTATTCCTTCGTCTCGACCTTGAACCGGAACTCGATGAACGGTTTCGCAGCGGACTCGCCGGCGACGGCATACCCGGTAGCGGAATCGCCGGCGGCGGTGGAGCGGCGCGGGTCGGCCTCGGCGCCCTTGCTCCGGTCGTCGGTCTGCCCGCGATCCGCCTCCGCCGGGACGAAGAAAAGCTGGCCCTCACCCGTCCAGATGTAACCCTTCTGCAACGTCAGCGTCCCGCCGGAGTGCCGCGCTGTTGGCATCAGATCCTTCCCCTCGACGATGCGATCGAGGTTCGGGAACCTGCGTTCCGAGGCCGGCGGGAGCGTGGCGAAGCGCTTCGGCTGGCCGACCTGGTACCAGAACGCCACCGTCGCCAGGTCGTCCTCCCGCTCGACGAACCCTTCGACCTTTCCGGTCTCGGTTTCGTCGGCGGAAATCCACCCCCAGTGCTCGATCTCGACGCGCAGCGACTTCGTGAACCGCACGGGGTCCACGATGTGCCAGCGATACGAGCACACCCGCGTGCCCACGTCCCCCCAGTCGCCGTCGAGAAACGGCACGCCGAAATACGGGAAGCTGCATTTCTCCAGCCCCCACGCGGAAAGGAAGTAATCCTCCGTCCCTGTGCCCCAGATGGACGCCCGCTCCTCACCGTCGATGTAGAACTTCTCGTCGCCCTCGCCGAACCACTCCGGGCTTCGGGCCCGGGCGCTCATGACCGTGCCGACGTAGTGACCCCGGCCCTCGATGTCCGCGATGAGGTAGTCGCGCCCGAGGATTTCGGGGAACTCCTGCCGGTACTGGGCGCAGAAGTAGGCGGTGTCCGGCGGGAGAGATTCCTCCTCGATGTAGTCGATGTGATAGTAAAGAGCGCTGAAGGGTTTCGGGCTTTCGTTCGTGACGGTCAGTCGCCCGCGCTTGAAGAACGGCATCGCCCAGTAGCAGTTGTACGCGTCGCCGCCCTGCACCTGGACGGGAACCGAGTTCACCACCGCCCGCACGCCGAACCCCGCGGCGAAAAAATCCCCCAGCGGCGCCTCCACCGCCGGCGTCTCCCCGTCGTCCCAGTACGCCCGCAGCACAACTTCCGAAGGATCGGCAGCCCCGTCCTTCGCCAGCCACCCCGGCGCCGCCTCGGCGAAGGTCAGCCAGATGTGCCGGATCGTCGCCGGGCCTTTGAGGTCGGCGAGGGTGAACGTTTCGCCGGGCTGGATCCAGCGGTTGTCACGGTTGGACAGCGGACTTTCCGCCGCCGAAGACACGCGGCGCGACCGTCCAGGCCGCACGCGCGTCAACGCGCCCAGATCATCCTGCGCCGATGGCGGCAGGTCCGCAGGGGCAAGCGCCGCACCAGCAACCGCCGGGAGCGGCGCACCGTCAACCGCCGCAAGGACCGCGCCGGAAACCGCAAGGAGCGTCGTTCCGTCGGTCGCCCTGAGCGCCACCCCGTCGGCTTTACTCAGCGCCGCTTCGATCGTCGAACCCGCAATCGCAACCCCCAACCCCGCCAGCATCAGCGACATCCGAATCATAAGTGACCCCCGATAAGGCCTGGCCGCGACAAACGAAGCGCCCCGGCGCGTCGGCGCAGGGGTTCTGAAAAGCGGTTGAACGCCGCGCGAGCACCGTGCCGCAAAGGCGACGCACGCCCGACGTGGGAGCTTCATCAGTTCTCCGGCATCCGGCAACGCCGCTGCTCCTCATATTCCGTAGCGTGGTGAGTTGTAAGTTCTTTGCATTTGGATGAGGAGCGCGGAGCTCTGCTCCGCCCGTGCGGACCGGAGGTCCGCGATCCCGATTTGAGCAGCGAATTTGCAACTCGGGACACTAAGTCAAGGGCTGCTTAGGAATTCGCCATCGTTCTCCAGGATCGAACCCTCCCGTCCAGGATCGAAACCTCCCGTCGTCCGTCATCGGCTTGTACGCCCTGATGATGGCGCTGCGGAACCGTCTCGCCAGCGGTCGCCGAGCGGCGGTCTCGAATTCGGCCAGTCATTCCGGGGGGAATCGCCGCAGCGTTTCGCCAGGTCTCCGCCATCCCCTATGTCCTTTACTGGACGAACAATGCGTCCCACGTTATCCTACCCTCGTACTCAAGGGTTTCCTCTGCGAGGACGGTTTGTGACCCTGATATGAATCGGGGATCCGGCCGAGCCGGACGGGGGACAATCGAGGTAGTCGCAACATGGTCACCAACGCACGCGCGGGGGGGGCATCACCCGGCCCGCCTGAGTTTGTTCCTCTCCGCATCAACCGCGCGGCATCGGAAGGCGGCGATTCTGCGCGCCTGCCCGCGGGACAGAAAGGCGCCTCGGAGAGACGCCCTGCCCAGGGTGATCCCCGCCCTCTCCCGATGACGCGCCGCGAGATGGACGAGCGCGGGTGGGACGCGGTGGACATCGTCTTCGTCACCGGCGACGCCTACGTCGATCATCCCAGTTTTGCGATGGCGCTGCTGGGTCGCGTGCTGGAGGCGGAGGGCTTTCGCGTCGCCATCCTTGCCCAGCCGGACTGGCACTCGTGCGAGCCGTGGCGGACGTTCGGCCGCCCGCGACTCTTCTTCGCTATCTCCGCGGGCAACATGGACTCGATGATCAACCACTACACCGCCAACCGGAAGGTGCGCAACGACGACGCCTACTCCCCCGGCGGGCGCATCGGGCGGCGGCCTGACCGGGCAACGCTCGCCTACTGCCACCGCGCGCGCGAGGCGTACAAGGACGTACCCGTCATCGCCGGCGGCGTCGAAGCGAGTCTGCGCCGCCTCGCGCATTATGACTACTGGAGCGACACCGTCCGCCGCTCGATCCTCCTCGACTGCAAGGCCGACCTGCTGGTGTACGGCATGGGGGAGTCTGCGATCGTGGAGATCGCGAAGCGCATGCGGAATGCGGAATGCGGAATGCAGGATGCACGCCCCCTTCCGGATTCCGCTCAGTCTGACGCCTTGGCAGGATGGGGCGCCGGGCTTTCAATTCAGCAATCGTCTCTCGGCATTGCGCCTTCCCGCACGCCTTGGCGCGACATCGTCCGGTCCTTGCGCGACATGCGCGGCGTCGCGTACGCCCTCGGGGCGAAGGAGGCGCCGCCGACGGGCGCCGAGGTTGTGACGCTTCCGTCGTATGAGGAGGTGAAAGCTGACAAGCTCAGGTTCGCCGAGGCGACGCGGAAGTATCACCTCGAGACGAATCCCTACAATGCGAAGACGCTCGTGCAGCGGCACGGCGATCAGCACGTCGTCGTCAACCCCCCGCGGCTGCCCGAATCCGAGTCGAACATGGATCGGTATTACGACCTGCCGTATACGCGCCGCCCGCATCCGTCGTACCCCGAGCCGATCCCTGCGCACCAGGTCATCAAGGATTCGATCACGCTGATGCGCGGATGCTTCGGCGGCTGCACCTTCTGCTCGATCACGATGCACCAGGGGCGGATCATCCAGTCCAGAAGCAAGACCTCGATTCTCCGCGAGATCAACACGCTGACATCGGATCCGGCGTTCAAGGGCACGATCAGCGACCTCGGCGGTCCGACGGCCAATATGTACAAGATGGTCTGTACGAAGCCCGAGATCGAGGCGATCTGCCGCCGCCTCTCCTGCGTGCATCCGAAGATCTGCCCGCTGCTGGGCACGGACCACGGACCGCTCATCGACGTAATGCGCGAAACCCGCCAACAGAAGGGCGTGAAGAAAGTGCTGGTCGCCAGCGGCGTGCGGATGGACCTCGCCCGGCGCTCGCCCGAGTACATGCGCGAGCTGACGCTGCATCACGTCGGCGGCCACCTCAAGGTGGCGCCGGAACACACGGATGACAGGACGCTGGCGCTGATGAAGAAAACGCGTCCGGAGGATTTCGAGGGGTTCTCGGAGCAGTTCCGCGACATCTCGAAGCGCGCCGGCAAGAAACAATACCTCGTCCCGTATTTCATCAGCTCGCACCCCGGCAGCACGGTGGAGAGCATGATCGAGCTGGCCGTGTTCCTGAAGCGCAACGGCTATCGCCCGGACCAGGTGCAGGACTTCATCCCCGCGCCGATGGATCTCGCCACCTGCATGTATTACACGGGGCTTGATCCGATGACGATGAAACCGGTCCACGTGGCGACGCGCCTGCGCGAGCGGAAGTTCCAGCGGGCGCTGCTGCAATTCTTCAAGCCCGCGAACTACTTCACCGTGCGCCGCCTCCTGCTCGACCACGGCCGCGGCGACCTCATCGGCGACGGCTGCGACGCGCTGATCCCCTCGCGCCCGCCGCGCGAGGCGATCGAATCGCGACGGCAGGAAGCCGAACGAATCGCGCGGCGGAGCGGGGCCGGCGAGCGCCCGGCGTCCGTCGCCGCTCCGTCGGAATCGGAGTGGGATCTGGCCCGCAGCATGTCGGAAGACGAGGACCACTATCACTCGACGGGGCGCAGACCGTCCGGCGGAGAGGCTCCCGATTCAAACGCCGGCGGTGCCCGGTCGGGCGGCGCTGGATACCGCCCGGGCCGTCGATCCGGCCGCCGACGCGAGCGCCAGTGATTTCGCGGACTCCCTGCGCCCGGTCGACGCCGCCGGTCATGACGTCATCGTCCGTTCTGACGATCCGGCGCGCACCACAGTCGCCCCTTCTCGCGGCGAAGGAGTTCCTTCTGATACTCGCCGTGGGTCATCCACTCGGTGTGTCCGTCGATGCCGGCGACGGTGGACCCGCCGCCGTGGCGCGTGGTCAGGCCCTCGGTGGGGAAGCTGGACCCGTCGTTCCAGGTCGGCTCGCCGGCCTCCCAGAAGATCAGCGCCTCGGTTCTGAATCGGGTCGTCTGAAACGACCAGTCCGCCCGTCCGAAACCCGCGACCGCGCCGTTCATCAGGTAGCTCGTGAGGTGTTCGGTCTGAAAGTAAGGCTCCAGGTGCTTCGGGCAGCGGTACACGCTGTCCACCTGAAAATAAGGCCACACCAGCCCGGTGCGGCGATGCTCGGGAGTGAACTCGACGGGGGATTGATAAAGCCACCCGGGCACAGGGTCCATCGCCGCCCAGTTCGGGGGCGGGAGGAAGTCGTTGTAATCCTGGGCGTAGAGGAGCGCAGCGGTCATGAGCTGACGATGGTGGGAGGCGCACAGCGCGCGATGACCTTGGTCGCGCGCGTTTCGCAAGGCGGGCAGGAGCATGCTGATCAGCAGGGCGATGATCGAAATGACGACAAGCAATTCGAGAAGGGTGAACGCCGCAGCCCTTTGTCGATCGCCGATCATATTTCAACAGGATAACAAGAGAGGCCGGTCGGGCGAAAACGAGCTTCCGGCGAGGCGGGGAGGGAGCGGCGACTGCCCGGAGCGGAGGTCCGAGGGTCGTCGTCGTCGAATCAGGTCCACGTTGTCCACCGTCCTGCCGCAAGGTTCGCGTTTTGACACGCGGCTTATTATCATTCCCCATCGCCAAGGCGTCAGGAAAGGGCTTCGCACGACGGACAGTCCGGACGAAAGGAATCGCATGAACGAAGAGCTTTCCGAAGTCATTTCCCCTCCGCGCATCGAATTCCTGCGCGTTCAGAATTACCGCGCGCTCGCTGATCTGAAGCTCGAGAGAATCACTCCGCTGACCGTCTTTGTCGGCCCGAACGGCAGCGGGAAGTCTACGATCTTCGACGTGTTTGCGTTCCTTTCCGAGTGTTTCTCCGTCGGATTGCGCAAGGCATGGGACAAACGAGGACGGTTCAAGGAACTGCGCAGTCGCGGGAAAGAAGGACCGATTACGGTCGAGATCAAGTACAAGGAACCCGACCTTCCGATTATTACGTATCACCTCGAAATCAGCGAAGACACGAAGGGTCCGTTCGTCAGTCGAGAATGGCTTCGGTGGACGCGGAAGGGAGGCGCAGGACGCCCCTTCAACTTCCTTGACTTTAAAGAGGGAAGCGGTTCCGTCATCTCGGGGGACAGGCCTGAGGAAAAAGACAAGCGGATTCCGGAAGTCTTGGAATCGCGCGAGCTGCTGGCGGTTAACACGCTGGGGCAGTTTGCGAAACACCCGCGGGTCAGCGCCCTGCGCCGTTTCATCACGGATTGGTACCTGTCCTATCTTTCTGCAGACAACACGCGCGGCATCCCCGAAGCCGGTCCGCAGGAGCGGTTGTCGGCCAACGGCGACAACCTGCCCAATGTCATTCAATATTTGAAGGAGCAACACGCCGATCGTCTTGAGACCGTATTGAACACGCTGGCCCGGCGGGTTCCCCGGCTCGAAAAAGTGGATGCCGATATCATGCAGGACGGTCGACTGTTGTTGCAGATCAAGGATGCGCCGTTCGAACGACCCGTCATGGCCAAGTTCGCATCGGACGGAACACTGAAAATGCTGGCTTACCTCGTAGTGCTTCACGATCCATCCCCGCCACAGCTTGTCGGGATCGAGGAGCCGGAGAATCAACTGCACCCTCGCCTGCTTCCCGAACTTGCAGAGGAATGTCGCGGCGCATCGGCCCAGACCCAACTGATGATCACGACGCACTCGCCTTATTTCGTGAACGGGTTGAAGCCCCAGGAGACGTGGATTCTGCACCGGGACGCGCAGGGATATACCCGGGCCGAGCAGGCATCAAGGATCCGAGGAATCAACGATTTCATCGACCAGGGCGCGCAGCTCGGTTCCTTGTGGATGGAAGGGCATTTCGGCGTGGGCGACCCCCTTGAACCCGACACACGAGTCGGTGATGCCCGCCGAAAGCGGGGAACCCGGAAGCAGCGCACGAAATCGCGTAAGGGGAGAAAGCCCTGATGCACGTCGAGTTCCTTGTCGAGGAACCCTCCGCCGAAGCCGCTTTGAGGGAGTTTCTCTCTTCTTTATTGGGAGCCGAGAACACGTTCAGGATCCACGCGCACCAGGGAAAGAGAGACCTGCTCAACTCGCTTGCAGGGCGACTCCGCGGGTACTCAAAATGGCTTCCGGACGACTGGAGAATCGTGGTTCTGGTGGATCGGGACGCCGAGGACTGTCGCCATCTGAAACGGCGTCTTAATCGACTGGCGAAGGATGCGGGCCTTAAGACGCGTGCAGACGCAAGATCGCCGGGCATCATCCGAGTCCTGAATCGCATCGCCATTGAAGAGCTCGAGGCGTGGTTTTTCGGCGACACCGACGCGATACGTGCCGCGTACCCAAGGATTCCCAGCAATCTTTCAGCGAACGCAAGGTACCGAGATCCGGATGCGATCAGGGGCGGGACGTGGGAAGCGCTGGAACGCGTGCTTCAAGACGCCGGGTATCACAAAGGGGGGTTGCCGAAGATCGAAGCGGCGCGAAGGATCGCGCATCATCTTCGCATCGAAAACAATCGTTCCGTCAGCTTCCGTGCGTTCTGCAGCGGGGTTCGATCCCTCCTCTGATTGATCCAGGATGCGTTTGCAGGGTTTGAATCGCCGGGTCAATTTCCGTTACGGCGCCCGAAATCCATGCCGGGTATGTTGATCCGGACCGCGTAGCGCAGCAGGTCATGAACAGGGCATTCGTTTTGACCTCGACATGGGGATTCATGGGCGCGCGGGCTCGGTTCCGTCGGGAATAAGCGTCTGAGGTCAGGTGCGGTTCGGGGCGATGGCGGTGAATCAGGGCGATCGGCCCCAGTGCAGTTTTCTGACGAGATTGTCCCACGGGGAGCGGGAGGGATTGCGCACCAGGAGGAAGTCGGCGGGGAACCGGCGGATGCGGAGGATGTCGCCTTCGTGGAGGGGCATCGCCGCCTGTCCGTCGACGATGACGGACGAGCCGCTGTTGACCGCGACGGGGCGGACCTCGATCACGGCGTCCGGTCCGACGACGATGGGGCGGTGGGTGAGGGAGTGGGCGTTAAGCGGGGTGATGCCGATGGCCCGCAGTTCCGCCGCCATCACGGGCCCGCCGGCGGACAGGCTGTGAGCGGTGGAGCCCGTCGGGGTGCAGACCGCCAGCCCGTCGCCGCGAAGATGGGTGAGGCGCTCGCCGTCAATGTAGACGTCGAGCGCGATCATGCGAAAGGGCGGACCCATCTGAATCACGCAGTCGTTGATCGCGGGGAGGGCGTGCTGCGCCCTCTGCGACGTCAGTGTGACCTCGAGCGTCAGCCGGCGTGAGACGCATGCGTCATCCGTCATGACCCGATCGAATTGCGCACAAAGCTCATCGAGGGAGAATTCCGCGAGGAAGCCGAGCTTCCCCATGTTCACGCCGATCAGCGGAAACTGTGTCGCCCCGAGGCTCCGAGCAACGCCGATCAGCGTTCCGTCACCGCCGAGCACGACGATCCGGTCGGGACGGGCGGCGATGGCGGAAGAAACATCGAGAGAGGGAACCGTGCCGACCAGTTCCGCGCGCGGCTGAGCGAAAGCCGCGAGACGTTCGAGCGCAGAGGCCACGTCGGGCTTATCCGGATTCGAGAGAATCAGGATCCGTGGTGGACGGGTTCCGCTCATCATCGGTCCGAGTTCTTATGAAGCTGTCCTTGGAACGCCCCGACGTATCCCGTCATTGTCGATCGGACCCCGACGTGCTGCAACCTGCGATGCGCGGAGCAGGGGCGGCAGGCAGGGCAACCGCATTCTGACTTCGAATCCGGGTGGCATGGCCTGGAGTACTCGCCTGGCCAAGCTACAGGAGCCGAACCCCCGTTCCTTCCGGACACGGGTCCGCTGCTGCGGACCCGTGCCGCCCGACGTGCCGGCAGATCTCAGAATGCGATTGCCCTGGGGCGGCAGGTCGGGGAAATCCGAAAACTGGTGGTCCAGGGGCATTTCTAGGCTTATGATTAAGGGGCGAAGGCGACGGCGTCGGCAAAGATATGTGGCGGGGAGGGCGATGGGTCTGCGCGTGGTGCTGGTGACCGGTCCGCGGAAGTCGGGCAAAGGAGCGATCATCCGGGCGATGATCGACCTGCTCTGGCAGCACCGCCCGCATTACATGCGCCTGGCGCGGAACAACGGCGACAAGAAACCCCCCTCGAAGCTGGGGCTTCAGACCCCCGAGGACTGGGGGCTGGCCAGCGCCCGGTGGCTGATGTACGACGACGACCTGATCTTCGAGCGCCTTCCCGCCGCCCTGACCCAGATTCATGCCGCCGATCGCTACGGGTCGGTGGTGGTCGAGGCGGACTCGGACCCGATCGTGCGGAACGCCTACCCTTTCGATCACCGCGTTTTCGTCATGCCGACGCCGTGCGACCTTTACGAGATTTTCCGCACCCCCGAACAGGCCGCCGCAGCGATGCATGCGGTGCTCAAGGACACGACGGCGTTCGCCTCCGAGGTCTTCGGCTTGATCGACCAGGGTCGGATGCTATCGGAAGGGGATTGCAACGAGAAACCGGACCTTTCGGCGACGCAGTGGCGGGGCTTCCTGTATTCGCCGCTGGGAGAGGAGCTGATCACGCGGATCCTGCTTCAGCCGCCCTATCACGGGCTTGCGGAAAGCGACGTGGTGATCATCAACACCGGCGTTGGGGCGCGTTCGTGTTCAACGGCGAAGTGCATCAGCAAGCTGGATTGCCTGCTGCGCAAAATCAGCACCCTGACGCAGAGGGAGGTGCGACGTTTTGCGTGCGATCTGTATGCGGAACCCACGCCGGCGTCGCGTGAACTGCTGGAAGTGCTCGCGCCGATGTGTCAGGCCGGGCGGTAAGCGAGCGGAAAGCACGCGCTCTGCCAGCCTCGACTTTTTCCGTATTTGAGGTCGGAGACTCCCTGGACGACTGAGGACATCAGAACGACCACCCTGGAATTTCAGACGCCCGGTATTTCCAGGGGGCGTGGCGAAGCTTCAACGCCTGCGGTTTCTCTCGGAACTGGCGGAAACCGCCCCTCGCAAAAAGGCAAAAGTCAAGCGGCTAACGCCACGGTACGACGACATTGTTCGCGGCCGTCACGATGGCCACGGGTAAACTCATCGGCACGTGCGTGAAGCGTCGCCATCATCAGGAGCGGCTCAAGCTCCTGAAACTCATAGACGTGCGCCCACGCCGCCGCATCCGGAACCGCACCTCATCGCCGAAAACTGGAGCACGCACACCCCCCCAAGATCAAGGCCCGACTCGCGCGACAGCCGTGGTTTCATAGGCACTTCACCCCGACGTCCAGTTCATCGCTGAACATCATTGAACGCTGGTTCCGCGAGATCGCCGTCAAGCGGATCCGCCGCGGAACATTTCGGAACGTCGAATCTCTGGAGAAGGTCATCCCTGACCTCATCCAGGCCCGCAACAAGAACCCGAAGCCCTTCACCTGGACCGCCGACCCGGCCGACGTGCTCACCGGAGTCGTGCGGCCCACCAAGCCCTGAATACGGATCAACATCGGTGAGATACTACATCAGGGGCATGTAACCAGCCTCTCGATGTCGCATCCGGTGACGCGCACCGCACCGCTGATGCTGGGGCATTCCTTCACGACGACCTTGCCGCGGTTGTTGGCGGCTTTGCGAATGCAACCGCCGGAGGGCAGCTCAAAGGTGTAGTTCAAGCCCGGCGTTCCGCCCTTGAGCACGGCCTTGGTCTGGCATCCGCAACCGCGGGACGTGGTGGTCGCCTTCAGGGACTCCGCTCCGTTGCATCCGTCCGAGGGAACGCAGGGGGATTCCATCAAAGGGAGTCCGCCGGAACAGCCGGGACTGGGCGAGGTCGTGCCGAAAAGGACGCCGCCCTGGGTCACGGTGTAAGCCGGGTCGAAGTAGATTTCGAGCCGGTCTCCGGCGTAATTGATCTGGGCGCCGTATTGCGGCGCTCGCGGCGCGAGGCGCTGGAACAGCGCCTGGCAGATCACCGGTCCTTCGGTCTGGAAGTTCAGCTCCGCCGCGGAGACTTGCACGCTCAGTTCACCCACGTCGGTGATGATGCCGGCCTTGAAGATCGCGGGCAACTGGTGGGAGTCGAACGGCTCGAAGAAGTTCTCAAAGATAACCCGCGCCGGCTGTTCCGCCGTGGAGACGAATTGCGACTTCAGGGCGTCGTCGAGTTCGGCGGTGTCGCGCGTGAAGAATTCGATGTAGCGGATCGCCGGGTTCAGGTTCTTGAGCTTCAACTCGCCCGCCGTGCCCGTGTCGATGTCGAACATGGTGCAGGTCGCCTTGATCTTGGCGGCCTTGCGCTCCGCCGACAGGTCCGCAGCCGTGATATCGACCTCGCAGTCCTTTCCGGGAATGATGTTCCCGTTCTTGTCCCTCGCGAGCAGCCGGACGGTCCCGGTCTTGAGCGGATCTCCGACCTTGACGGTGGCGGTCCGGAAGTCGGCGAACGCGCCGCTCGTCGCAACCGCCATCACCCATCCCCCGATCAACAGATTCTTTTGTACGGTTTTCATGGCCAACAACTCCTCGTTTTCACGCCGAGCCGCCGGCCCGGCTTCGACCCCTGAGTCGGAAAGCGGCCGCCGCACTCCCGAAGAGGCCTTCGGCGCCCTCTCATCAGCGCCGGAGGCACCGGGTTCCGAAACCCGGAATACGCGGTGCGGTCTGCATGCCGCTCTCCCTTACTCTGACTCCGTTACTGACGCGGCGAGTCTTACAGTAAGGGCGTTCCGTCGGATGAATCGTGGCTTGTGACGCCCCGGCGCAGGGTCCACTGAAAGGCCCGGGGCATGCTCTACCGGAGGGGGACGCGGCAATGCGGTGGAATCCGTTCCGGCTGGTTGATCCGCAACGGCGAGGATGATCAAGACGAGGGCGGGGCCGATCCGGCGTGGATGGGCGCGGATGACGATGCCCCGTCCGTCCCGCCGGGCGCCTGAAGCGCCGCCCTCAATCGTCATCCTCGACTCCGCGGCGCGCCACGAAACGAGCGTTCGCGCGAGCTGAAGCCTGCGGCTCGGATGGCGCTCCACATTCGTGAATAATGATTTAGGCCCGTCGGACCCGTCCGGATGCTTTACGCCACCACCAACCGGGTGCGGACAATGCGGGCGATCGCCGTGCCCGCGGCGGTAATCTGCTCGGCACTGACGTCCAGGTGTGTGACGGCGCGGACGGTCCGCGGTCCGACGGGCAGCATCAAGACGCCCGACGCCTTGAGCGCGTCGCATAGCGCCTGCGCCGTCGCCAGGTCCGGATCGACGTCGAAGAACACGATGTTCGTCTGCACCTTCCGCGGATCGACCGACAGCCCCGGAACGTCCGCAATCGTCTCGGCGAGGCGCTTCGCGTTGCGGTGATCTTCGGCGAGACGTTCGACGTGATGATCGAGCGCATGCAGCGCCGCGGCCGCGAGGATGCCCGCCTGGCGCATCCCGCCGCCGAACATCTTGCGGAAGCGGTGGACGCGCTGCACCACCGCCGCGCTGCCCGCAACGATCGAGCCGACGGGCGCGCCCAGCCCCTTCGAGAAGCACATCGACACCGTGTTGAACGGTTTCGCCCACTCCGCGATCGGGATGCCCGTGGCGACGCTCGCGTTCCAGAGTCGCGCGCCGTCCAGGTGCATGCGCAGCCCGAATTCGTCCGCGACGGCGCGGATGGCGCGGATGCGTTCGATCGGCCAGATCGTTCCGCCGCCCTTGTTGTGGGTGTTCTCGATAATGACGAGGCGGGATTGCGGAAAGTGCGAGGTGGGCGGGCGCAGCGCCGCCCGGACGTCGTCCTCGTCAAACAACCCGCCTTCGCCGCGCAACAGGCGCAGCGAGCAGCCGGACAGGGCGCAGGGCGCGCCGGCTTCGTAGAAGTAGAAGTGCGAGTGCTCGTGCCCGATGATCTCGTCGCCTGGTTCGGTGTGCGCGCGGATGCAGGTCTGGTTGCCCATCGAACCCGAGGGGACGAAAAGGGCCGCCTCCTTGCCCGTCAGGCGGGCGACGCGCTCCTGAAGGCGGTTGACGGTCGGGTCGTCGCCGAAGACGTCGTCGCCGACCTCGGCCTCGGCCATCGCCTTGCGCATCGCGGGCGTGGGGCGGGTGACGGTGTCGCTGCGCAGATCGATCGGGAAAGAAACGCTCATAACTGGTTCACCTCCTGCGGCGATCCTGCCCGGATGAACGGCCGCTGTGCGAGGATAACGCGATCTGCGGCGGATGTCTCGCCCCGACAGAGCGAACCCGTCATCGGGGGTGGGTGTTGCGGAATGAGCGCAATCAGGCGGGCGTCGATCCCGGAAGCAAGGATCGGCGCCCGCCGCCTAAGGTTGCCTTGCAGGCGGCGCGGGACAGACCCGCGAACCGCCGCTTTCGCCGCCGACCTGCATCAGGCCGCGCGGTACACGCCGCGCTCGACGCGCTTGGCGCCCTTGAGCTTGCCCATCGTGTTGTTGATGGCGTCGGCAAGCTTCTTGGACTTCGTCTTGTAACCGGCCTTGAGCACGGCGCTTTCGATCTCGGCGATGCTCATGCTCTTGCCGGTCTCCTTGAGCACCTTGAGGATCATGTCGTTGAGGGAACCGGGGCGGTAGCCGCCGCTCTTCTTCAGGCCCGGACCCTTGCCCCTGGTTGCGCCTTTCTTGCCCTTGCCTTTGCGACGAAGCTTCGGCGCCGCCTTGGGAGCGGAAGCGCTCTTGGCGCGGCGACCACGTTTTCGCTTCGCGGGAGCGGAGGCGGCGGAACCGCCCATCGAGGAGATCGCGCCCTGGAGGGCGGACAGTTGCTGATCAATGCGCTCGCGCTGAGCCGTCAACTGAGCGCAGTAGGCGTTGAGCGTCTCGGAGAAGTCATCCGACGCAACGAGGGCGGCGGACATCGGCGACGGGGCGCCGGTGCGCTTGACGCCCGCCCGCTTCCCCTTCTTCCCCTTTTTGGCCGGCGCGCCGGTCATCGAGACGTTATGCACGGCCTTCATGTGCCGGCCGAGGTGCGGCGGCATTGCGAACTTCTGACCGCAGATCTTACAAACCAGATTTTTCTTCATGCTTCTGAAACTCCTTTCATCATCATGCGACGGCCGCCAGGCTGGTCGAATACATGACCGCCCGCGACTCGGGTTCGTCGCCCACTGTTCTGGAGACCGACCGCTCCGCGCACCGCGCGCAGAGAGACCGACGGAAGAAGCGCCCAAGACGCTCTCCGAAATTCAATTCCCGGTACTCTGTGTCAAGAAAACTCAATGCTCTGGACGTTGTGCCCTGATCGCTTCATGCCTTTCGGGCAATCGGCTTCCCTACCGGCGGTCATTCGCGGGGGGCGGACCAAGACGCCGCGACCTTCCCAGCGCGGCTCGGCAAAAAAGGGGGGTTAACCGAACGACTCCTGCGCACCGAACCGAACGCTCCGACGCTCTGCGGCGGCGCCACATCGCCGCAGTCATTTCAGACTCCGGCACCTGTCTGATCCTGTCCGGCGGACTGTACCGACCGATGCCGTGAGGTATACAATCACAACCCCCCGCCGGTGTCAAGTGTGCCAATACCCGACGTCCGACAGAGGTGGTCCAGATGTTCACAACAGGTTGTTCAGGGAAGGCGGATGAGACGAAGGCCCCCCGGAGCGCCCCACCGGTGTTCGCCCGACTCCGCAATCCGCGACGCCGATTGCATACCTGGATGGCCTGGGGAATGATCACAGTCGTCGCGGTCTGCTCTGTCCCGTCCGTCGCGCAGGATCGCCCGCAGGACATTCTGATCGAGTTCCTCACCCCGCGGCATTCCGACGCAGACGGACGGGCCGCACAACCCGACTCCGACCCTACATCGGTGACGTTCTTGCAACGGGCGGAAGACGCCATCGCCCGCGGAGACTGGAAACTGGCGATCGACTCGCTTCAGCGGAATGTCACAGAAGGCGGGCGAGTCCTTTGTAAACGCGAGCCGTCCCGGCAGCCTGACGATGCCTCCCGGCTGAAAGACACGACCCTTTTTGAGTCCGCGCGGCGCCAGGCCCTGCGACGAATGCGCTCGTTCGACGCCCGCGGGCGCGAGGCGTACGAGCTTTTGTATTCCGGGATGGTGTCCGGACTGCTGGCGGCGGCGGAGACGAAGGGGGACGAAGCGCCTCTCGTTACGGCGACGTCCGCCTACCCCCTCTGCAAAGCCTCGGTGGACGCCTTTGACGAACTGTCCAGCCGGCAGTTGGATTCGGGCCGGGCGGCGGCGGCGATCACGACGCTGGAGGAACTGGCATTGTGGCATCCGGAAGCGGCCGCCGCGCCGCGTTTGCGACTTCGGATGGCGGCGGCTTTGACGTTGGCGGGGAGGCAGGTCGAAGCCCGGCGCGTAGTGCGCGAGGTGTTGGAGCGCCCGGATCTGGACGAGGGTGCTCGCGCCGCGGCGGAGGATTTGTCAACCTGGGCCGCGTCGCTGAACCTGATTGCTCGGGACTCCGCCCCGCACAACGGAGATCGTCACACTTCCGTCGGCATTCAACAAGCGACCGGTGCGTCGTTGTCCTCTCCTGCGCCGTGGGCGCTGTCGCTGACCGACGACTTGCACAGTCGGTGGGACTACATCAGGCTGGCATGCCGGGCGTGGACACTGCCTTTGCCTCCCGTGCTGAACACGGCGCAGGACGCGGAGCAATTCTTTGTGCGAACCGCGGACGGATGCCTCGCCCTGAACCTCTCGACGCTGCAACGGTCGTGGACCTGGCGGGAAACGGATTGGCCGCAGAGAACATCGGGCGTTAATCCGGCGGGAAGTCCGACGGAAATTCTGGGTCGGTGGATCGCGGAGTCTTCAGTGGACGCCCTGGGGGCAAGCATCACCGCGTACGAGGGGCGTGTGTATGTCCTCGAAAGGCGTCCGGCCCAAAGCGGCGAGAACTACCTGATCCAGCGGCTCCGTCGCGGCATGATTGACGTGGATCCGGATTCGGACACGGCGCTGGACTGGGTCGGGGGGCTTCCGCGCCGGCTGGTGGCGCTGGATGCGTCGACGGGCACGGAACTGTGGTCGCTCAATGCCGACGGTCGTGCGACGGATCCGTTTCACGACCTCTGCTTCCTGGGCCCGCCGCTGGGCGTCGGCGGAGCGTTGTGGTTGTTGTATGCCCAGGGGAACGACATCTACCTCGCCGTCGTGGATGCGGAACGGGGGGAACTGGCGGACCGGATGCATCTGTGCTCCGCGGAGGGACTGGACGCGGGGCGCGGAGCCGCTCTGCACTGCACCACCGACGGCGAGCGTGTCTACGCACAGACGGGACGGGGACTGCTGGCGGCGATTCATGCGCAGCGGCGGACCTTTGAGTGGGCGTACACCTACAACGACGGGCATTACACGGTCTGGCATCAGCGCAGCGATCAGCTTGCGGGAAGGATGGGCTGGCTGCCCGAACCTGTGATGACGGCGGGCGGGAGGGTTATTCACGCGCCTTACGATGATGACCAGCTCTGGGTGCATGACGCCCGCACGGGCGAAGTCTTGTGGCATACTCCGGCGGGCAGACATCAGTACGTGATTTCGACGGACGGTGCGTCGGTCTGGCTGGGAGGCGATCGCATTTCGCGTCTGTCGCTGGCGGACGGCGAGACGATCTGGACGGTCGCGCGGGACATGCTTTCGGAGGGCGATCCGGCGCCCTCCACCTGCGGTCGCGCGGTTCATTGCGGCGCGTCAATCCTGGTTCCGTCCGAGCGGGCCTTGATCGAGCTTGACGCGGATTCGGGTCGCCTGCTGAGCAGCCGCATGTATGCGGAGGGACAGGCGCCGCCGGGACATCTCATCAGCACCGGAACCGCGCTGGTGGCGATCGACCCTGCGACCGTGCGCCTCTACCCGGACTTGGAGCACGCGCTGCCGAAGGCGCTGGCGGCGCTTCAAGCCGAGCCGGTCCCGGCCCGCAATGTCCTTCACGCCTCGTGGTTGACGTACCTGAGCGGCGACCCGGCGGAAGCGCTGCGACTCCTGAATACGCCCTCCGTCGGCGCTGAAGCGGCGGACGAGGATCGTCGCGCCCACCTGACGGTGCTTTGCCTGCTGGATCAGTCGGCGCGCAGCGCGAGCGCGGATGAAAGACGCCGCCTCTGCGAGTCGGCGGAAGCGGTAGCGCGGACGCCAGACGACCGGTTGCGCGTCTCTTCGGCGCTCGCCGACGCGCTGTCGGCGTCCGGCGAATCTGCGGCGGCCTTCAGGAAACTCTGGACGATCATCGCGGACCTTGCGCCTCGTGAAGATTTCTTCGGAGCAGACGGGAACGCGATAGCGGACGGGGCGGCTCGCCTTTCCGGACGGTTGCGGGCGATCGAGGCGGATCTGGATGACCCCGAGCGACATCGCCTCAGGACGTGGGCACAGTCTCTCGTGGCGCAAGCGGAGCAGCGTCTCAAGCAGGATGACGCCGCGAGGGCGTGGTCGTTCCTGAGGTCCGTCGCAGGCCTGGATTTCGCCGGCGGCGGCGCCGACGCCGCCTGGTTGCTGCTCGGGCATGCCGCCGTCGCGGATCAACGATATGAGTTCGCGGAATCGGCGTACGCCCGCGTCGTCGAGCTTTCGCAACGTCCGGCGACGACGGTGGAGGCGTTGATCGCGCTTTCCAGGCTTTACCTTCCCGACGCGCTGAACGTTCCAGGTCGGCGGGTCGCCGCGCTTGAGCAACTGCGGGAGCGGTTTTCCGGCGTCGCATTGCCCGCGGCGCACGCCGAGGAGCACCGGGGCATCCGCACAGTCTCGGACTGGCTCGCGCGTCAACCGGCGCCTCGGGGAGCGACGGGGTTGCGGTCGGACGGGTTGTTCCGGCTTGCGCGGGAAGCCGGGGGGGGGATTGAAGGAGTGTCCGAAGCGGTGGCGTTTGTCGACGTGTCACCGATGTCCGACGCGGCGGCGTTCGCGTGGGATGAGGTTGTGTTTCTGAGCAGGGGCAATGCGTTGATCGCCCGTCGCCTTTCCGACGGCGGGCTCGCGTGGGCGAGTCAACTGGCGCTGCCGAATCAGCCTGCGAGCGGCGCCTCCCCGGGCAGCCGGGATTCGTGGATCACGACCCGAGGCGCGGTATGCGGCGCAGCGCTCCTCCTGCCGGATCAACAAGCGCTTCACGCGGTCGGATTGCGCACCGGAAAGCGACTCTGGAGCGCGGCGTACCGGTTGCCGCCGGTGATCGGCGAGCCGCCGCCTTCGGGATGGGAGTTCTGCGTCGTGGTAGGCGGGCGCGTGGCGTATCTGCCGACGTGGGGGGAGGCGGCCCTCCTGGACGTTGCAGACGGCGCGCCGGTCTGGACGGCGCGGACATCGGGAACGCCGCTGATGGCGCTGAGCGCGGACGGCGGGCGCGTTTTCGCCCTGGAGATGGGGCTTTCCGGAGTCCACGTGATTCAAGCAGACGACGGAGAGGTGACGCGGCGGATCGCGTTCGCCGGACCGGACGAAGACGCGCCGGAGATACACCCCGGACCGTGGGTTCGGGCGGGGCTTCTGGTCGGCGCCGCACCGGAGAGTGAAGGCGTCGTCTGGGTCGGGGTGGATCCCGACAGCGGCGCGGAGAGGTGGCGGTGGAGCCCGACCGGAGAGGTGGTTCGCGCGCTGACGGTGGGAACGAGCGGCGTCGGTGCGGCGCTGAGTGAAGGACGGTTCGTCGCCCTTGACGCCGGAACCGGGCAGGTGATCGTGGATGCAGCGCTGCCGGACGGACCGGTGGTCGGGGCGACGCGCATCGGCGAGTTCGTGCTCGTGCAGTGCGGGGCTTATGATGGCGGCGGGTCGCGTTCGACGCTCGCGGCGTTTGACGCGGCGACGGGCGCCCCGGTCTGGACGCGGGAAGACGCGGTGATGCCCGAGTTGCCTGAAGCACTGTGGCGGGAATGCGGCGACCGCCTGCCGATGTTATTGCAGCGGGAGGCGCGATCCGGACGTCGCGGGACGGCGGTGGACGTGGCGATGGTGGATGTGCGGACGGGGCGGGCGGTGGGTCCGTCGTTGACGCTGATTGAATCTGACTCGCGGGAGCGGCCCACGGCGGGCATGACACGGCGCGGCGGGCAGCTCGTCATTCCGACGACGGTCGGCGTCCGCGTTATTGATCTTGAGACCGAATCAGAAAGCGGCGGATAAACCTGACCGATGATCCGGCACCCTTTGTTCTCGGGAGTTCTTTCTGCGCTGATCGCGGCGGGACCGACGTCCGTCGTTTTCGCGCGAGCGGCCTTCCTGGGACAGGACGCCCCCGTCAACCGTCTTCCGAAGCACATCACGCCTGAGACACAGGCGGCAATCGACCGCGGACTGGCGTTCCTGGCGGGAGTCCAGAACCGGGACGGATCGTGGGCGAATCGCGCCGGCGCCGAAGGTTTTCCGGTGGCGATGACGGCGCTGTCGGGCGTGGCGTTTCTGATGGACGGGAACACGACGACGACCGGGCGTTATGCCGAGAACGTCGAGCGAGCGCTGCGGTTCATTCTGGGGTCGCAGACGCCGACGGGCCTGATCGCGCGCGAGGCGGTCGAAAGCCGACCGATGTTCGGTCACGGATTCTCGTTGCTCTTTCTAGGTGAGTTGCACGGGATGGTCGAAAGTCCGCAGCGCCAGCGGGAGATTCAGGACGTGCTGCGTCGCGGCGTGGTCCTGACGGCGCGCAGCCAGAGCCCGCTGGGGGGGTGGATTTACACGCCGGACTCACGCGGGGACGAAGGCTCGGTGACGATCACGCAGGTTCAGGGGCTGCGCTCTTGCCGCAACAGCGGCGTCGAAGTTCCGAAGGATCTGATCGACAACGCGATGAAATACCTCGACCGCTCGCAGAATCCCGACGGCGGGATTGCGTACACGGCGTCGCGCCCCGGTCCGTCACGGACCCCGATCACGGCGGCGGCGGCGGCGTGCTGGCTGAACGCAGGCGAGTATGACAACCCGCGGTTGAAGCGTGCGATGGATTATTGCCGGCGCTCGATCGGTCCGGACGGCGTAATCGGCGATCATTTTTTCTACGCCAACGTGTACTGGGCGCAGTCGGTGTACCTGGCGGACGACGGGTACTGGGACGTGTACTTCCCGCTGGTGCGCGATCGGATCCTCAGCCTGCAGAGCACCGACGACGGCTCGTGGCCGGGGGAGGGGGTCGGCGAGGTTTACGGCACGGCGATGGCGCTGATCATTTTACAGATCCCGTATAACCGGCTGCCGATCATGCAGCGATGATGATGTGCGAACGCCGCGGTGGACACAGGACGGTATTGCGCGTGACCGATCAGCAAGTCCGTGTTTAAGGAATTCAAGATGCAGAACGATGTAGAAGCGGTTGAGGCGTTGCGCAGCGGGTATGCGCGCCTTCGCGCCGAGATGGGCAAAGTCATCGTCGGGCAGGACGACGTGCTGGAGCAGCTCTTCATCGCGCTTTTTGCGGGAGGGCACTGCATTCTGGAGGGCGTGCCCGGGCTGGCGAAGACGCTGATGATCTCGACGCTGGCGCGATGTCTGGACCTGAGATTCAACCGCATCCAGTTCACGCCGGACCTGATGCCCTCGGATATCACGGGGACGGAGGTGATTCAGGAGGACAAGGCGAGCGGCACGCGGATGTTCAAGTTCCTGCCGGGGCCGGTCTTCACGAACGTGCTGCTGGCGGACGAGATCAACCGCACTCCGCCGAAGACGCAGGCGGCGCTGCTGGAGGCGATGCAGGAGCGGCACGTGACGGTCGGCGGCGAGCGGCACGATCTGCCCGGCGTCTTCTTCGTGCTGGCGACGCAGAACCCGATCGAGCAGGAGGGAACGTATCCGCTGCCGGAGGCGCAGCAGGACCGGTTTCTTTTCAAGATCAACGTCGGCTACCCGCCGTATGACGAGGAGCTGGCGATCGCGGAGCGGACGACGGCGGGTGCGGCGCCGGAGGTGGCGCGGGTGTTCGACGGTGCAGCGATCACCGGGTTTCAGCCGGTGGTCCGGCGCGTGCCGGCGGCGCCGGATGTTCTTCATTACGCCCTGCGTCTCGTGCGCGCGACCCGCCCGGAAGACGAATCCGCACCGGCGATCGTGCGAAGCATGATCACGTGGGGCGCCGGTCCGCGGGCGGTGCAGGGGTTGATCCTCGCCGGCAAGGCGCGGGCCGTGATTCACGGCAGGAGTCACGTCGCCGTCGAGGACCTCTCCGCATCCGCCCCCGCGGTTCTGCGACACCGCCTCGTCCTGAACTACTCCGCCGAGGCCGAGGGGTACTCGCCCGACCGGATGATCGAGGAATTGATCGAGTACGTCGATCCGCACGCGACGGGTCCGGGCAGCAATGAGCGATTCCAGAAAGTTCTTTCAACCTGACGTCCTGAAGGCGATCACGCCGCTGGAACTGCGCGCCCGCCAGGTCGTCAACGGCTTCCTGTCCGGGATGCACCGCAGTCGGTACCGCGGATTCTCCGTCGAGTTCGCGTCGCACCGCCTTTATGCCCCGGGCGACGACCTGCGGCACATCGACTGGCGCGCGTTCGGGCGCCTCGACAAGCCCTTCATCAAGGAGCACGAGGTCGAAACCAACCTGCGCGTCCACCTGCTGCTGGACGGTTCGGAATCGATGGCGTACCCGGAGCATGCGCGGGACGGTCGGATGACGAAGTGGGAGTACGCGGCGACGGTCGCGGCGTCGCTGGCGCATCTGCTGGTGGGGCAGCAGGACTCGGTCGGGTTGACGTTGTTTGATGAAGACGTGGTGAACGTCGCGCCGCCGTCGACGCGCAAGGCGTCTTTGTCGGGGCTGATCGGCTCGATCGCGGAACATCGCCCGCAACGGCGGACGCAGGCGCGGGTCGTGCTGGATGAGCTGTCGGGGCGCGCCCGCGGGCGTGGGATGGTGATCCTGCTGTCGGATCTGCTGACGGACGTGGATGAGTTGATCGCGGGACTGAGGCGCCTCCGCTTCAGCGGGCAGGAGCTGCTCGTGCTGCACATTCTGGACCACGACGAGCTGGAGTTTCCTTTTCTGGACCGGACGCAGTTCGTCGGGATGGAGGATGCGTCGCTCGACGTGCTGGCGGATCCTCAGTCCCTGCGAACCGCGTATCTTGAGGCGCTGCATCGCTTCCTGACGCGCGTGCGCGGGGCATGCGTCAATCAGCGGATCGACTACGCTTTGTTCAACACTTCTGATCCGCTGGACATCGTTCTGACGCGGTTCCTGGCGCGGCGGCGCGGCGCCAGGTAATCAAGATGGCGGGATGCAGATTGTTGACAGAAGAAGGCGGGGCTGGATGCGCCAGCACGGCAGGGCGAGCGGTAACGTGTGACAACGAGGATTGACGACAACGTGCTTTCGGTCCTGGGCAATCCGCTTTCGGCGATAACGGCGTCTCCTTTGCTGGGCGCGTTCGTCTGGCCTGCGCTTTTCTCCGCCGGGGCGGCGTGCGTGGCGATCCCGGTCCTGATTCACATCCTCGCGCGGCGAAGATACCGCCGGGTTCGGTGGGCGGCGATCGAGTTCCTGCTCGAGGCGCAGCGTCGGAACCAGCGCCGCGTTCAGCTTGAGGAGTTGATTCTTCTGGCGCTGCGATGCCTTGCGGTGTTCTGCGTGGCGATGTTCGTGTCGCGGTACTTCATCCCTCCGGAGGGGGTCGGGGGGGCGCTCGCGCGGGCGGCGCGCGTCGAGCACATTCTGATCCTCGACGACTCGTTGAGCACCGGATATCGCGTGGACGAAGCGACGACCGTCTTTGACCGGGCCCGGCGGTCCGTCATCGCCGCTCTCCGCACCGCCGATCCCGAGATCGACGCTGCCACCGTGATTCTCCCCTCGCGTCTCGACGACCCGCTGGTCGCTTCTGTAACGCCGAGTCCGGATCAGATCGAGACCGTCGAGGCGCGGCTGGCGACGCTGGCTCCGACGCAGGAGACCTACGACGCAGGCGCGGTCATCGCGGCCGTGCGCGAATTCCTGGATACACGACCGGACGCCCTCAACGTTGTTCTTCACGTCGTCAGCGACTTTCAGGCAAACGCCTGGATCGATCGCTCCCGAAGCGGCGCTGACGGGCGGGAAGGCGCCGCAACCCGCAGGACCGAGGCGGGAATCTTTCATGCGCTGCGCGACTGGGCCGGCAGCGAGCGATCGTTGCGCGTCGTGTGCGTCAATGTGGGGTCTCCGCAGGCCGTGAACCGAGGCGTTCACGATCCCGCGATCCTGTCGGGCATTCCGGTGGTCGGGACGGAAGTGCGCGTGAAAAGCAGCGTTTTCTCCGTCGGCGCCGGCGCTGAGGAGGCGACGGAGTTGACGGCGACGATCGGCGAGGCGCTGACGTTCACGCAGGCGATCGGGGCGATATCAGCAGGCTCCAGCCTTACCGCGGAGACCGAAGTGGCGTTCCCCTCGGCCGGAGAGGAATCCGTCCGGCTGAGCCTGCCCTCCGACCGGCTCGAAGCAGACGACGCCGCCTATCTCGCGGCGCGCGTCTTCAATGCGGTGCGCATTCTCATCGTCAACGGCGAGCCGGATTCGGATCCGTTTCTGGACGAGGTTCATCTGCTGGCGACCGCGCTGCGTCCCTCGGGAAACGTTTTCTCGGGTTATGAGGCGACGATCGTCAGCGCTTCGGAATTCGAGGAAACTCGCTTGACAGATTTCCACGCGGTCATCCTCGCCAACGTACCGTCGATCTCGGACCGCGCCGCTCAAGAACTGACGGAACAGGTGCGCGGCGGCGGCGGGTTGATCCTCTTTCTCGGCGATCAGGTGGACGAGGACGCTTACAACCGCTTGTTCTTCGCCGAAGGCGGCGGAATTCTCCCCGCTCGTCTTGGAGAACGCGAGATCGCGGCCGACGCACCGCGCGGACTGCTCCTGACGGACCGGCTTCACCCGGCTCTGTCGCGCCTCGCGCGGGAGGGCGATCCGCTGGGGCTGGGCCGCGTGCGTTTCCGCGGGTTTACGTCATGCTCGATCGAGGCGCCGGATCCGGGTTCCGAAGAGGATGCCAACGACGCAGAGGCGGCGTCGATCAGCGGTGCCGTGGCGAAGGTGCTGGCGACGTACGACGACGACGCTCGCTCGCCCGCCATCGTCGAGAAGCGGCACGGCGAGGGCCGCGTCGTCCTTGTGACCAGCAGCGCGGACAAGGAGTGGAACAACTGGGCGGATTTCCCGACGTATCTGCCGATCTGTCTCGAGCTGGCTGCGTACGTCACCGAGCGAGCGGGGGAAGTTCGGACGGCGCGGACGGGCGGACCGGTGGAGTGGGCCTTGCCCGCGGACCGGTATGAGGCGGCGGGGTTCGTCCGAACCCCGGCTTACCCCGCGCAGTCGGAGGTTTCCCTGACGGGGGCGCCGACGCCGGACGGGCGAAGCATCCGCTTCCGCCTGCCCCGGGCGGAGTCACCGGGGATATACCGACTTTCAGTGAATTCGCGTGAGGCCCGGGAAGAGACGTTCCTCGCCGCCGCCAACGTGGATCCGCGCGAAAGCGACCTGCGTCCCTGTCGTGAGGAGGAGCTGCGCCGGACGTTCGACGGCGTGCCGATGCAGTACGTCACCGGCGCCCAGGCCGAAAACGACGAGCCGCCTGCTCGACGCGAACTCTGGTCGTTTTTTGTCATTGCCGCCGCGCTGACGCTGATGCTGGAGCAGACGCTCGCGTGGTGGTTCGGACGGCGGCATCGTGCGACGCCCGCCGTCGCCGGTTCCGTCCGGTGAACGCTGCGCCGTGCCGTGCCGCCCTCAGGACCGGTCGCGTCGGCAGTCGCCGCGCTCTTACTCGCGTCTCCCGCCCAGCAGACCCGAGCGCATCAGGAAGTACAACAACTGGAGGATCGCGCCGATCGTGGCGGCGACATAAGTCATCGCAGCCGCGTTCAACACCTTCCCCACCAGCGGATCCTCCGCCGGAACGATCACGCCGCTGCTGACCAGCGCCGCCCGGGCGCGGGAGCTGGCGTTGAACTCCACCGGAAGATTGACGATCTGGAACAGCACCAGCAGCGAGAACAACGCAATCCCCGCCGCAATCATGCCCGTCGATTGCAGGGCGAAGCCGACGATCAAAATAATCATCGAAAGCGACCCGCCGAGGTTGGCCAGCGGGACGATCCCGTTGCGCACGACAAGCGCGGCGTAGTTCGAGGCGTCCTGAATCGCATGCCCGACCTCGTGTGCCGCGATGCCGACCGACGCGATCGACCGACCGTGAAAGACCTCCGGACTGAGGCGCAGCACCTTGTGCCGCGGGTCATAATGATCCGAGAGGAACCCCCGCGCCGGCTCGATGCCGACGTGATAGATACCGTGCGCCTCAAGGATCCGCTGAGCGGCCTGTGCGCCGGTCATCCCGCTGGAAACCGGGCGCCGGCTCATCTGGGCGTAGGCACTTTTTACCTTGAACTGCGCCCACAGCGCCAGCAACCCCGCCGGCAGCATCACAAACAGAAGGTACGTCGGATCCCACGTGTATAAAAACGCCAGCATGTGCATCATCCTCGTTTCACCTTGCTCTAACGGACTTCACCTTGTCGTAGTGCGTATTTCGAGAGTCCGGCAAGCGAGCTGCAAAATGCGTTCCGCGACCGATCTGTTCTAATATCCTGATTTCAAACGAGTTAACGCCGTATCTCGATAGCATCGCTCTGCCAGATTGACAGGTTTGCACACCGAGTAACGTGCCGCAGCGGCAAAGGCCGGTTGCGGTTCAATCAGCCGCTCCGTCTCACCCAGCCAGATCGCTCTCCCGGACAGCCGGGCGACCGACGGGGTAGTACTCAAGGCCGTAGCGGCGCAACGTCGAGCCTTCGTAAAGGTTGCGTCCGTCAAAGACGACGCGGCGACGGAGCCGACGTGCGATTTCGTCGAAGTCGGGGCTGCGGAACTCATTCCACTCCGTGCAGATGAAAAGCACGTCGGCGTCATCGAGCGCCTCATAAGGCTTTGGACAGTACGTCACCCGGTCCTTGTACATCTGACGCAGAGGTGCCAGCGCTTTCGGATCATGCACCCGGACGCGCGTGCCGGCTTCGAGAAGCTGGTCGATCAGGGCCAGCGCCGCCGCCTCGCGGATGTCGTCTGTGTTCGGCTTGAACGCCGCCCCCCACAACGCGGCGGTCAGTCCCCGCACCTGTCCGCCGAATCTCCCGCTGAACTTCTCGAAAAGAACGCGTTTCTGACGGACGTTGACGTCGTGGATCGCGGGAAGCAGTCGCGGGGCCATCCCGGATTGATCGGCGAGATGCGCCAGCGCCCGCACGTCTTTCGGAAAGCAGCTTCCGCCGTAACCGGCGCCAGGATAAAGAAAGTGATGCCCGATCCGCGCGTCGCTGCCCATCCCCCGGCGGACTTCGTCCACGTCCACATCGAGGCGGTCGCAGAGGTTGGCGATTTCGTTGATGAAGCTGACGCGCATCGCGAGGTAGGCGTTGGCCGCGTATTTCGTCAGCTCCGCGGCGCGGCGGCTCATCCGCAGCATCGGCTTCTGATTGCGGACAAAGGGGCGGTAAAGGTCTTCAATGATGCTCGCGGCTTCGGGGGACTGCGACCCGACGACGACGCGGTCGGGAAACTGAAAGTCGCGGACCGCCCCTCCCTCCTTGAGAAACTCGGGGTTGCTGACGACGTCGACGGGAAATTTCGCCCGCGCGCGGATGAGGGTTTCAACGCGCTCGCCGGTTCCGACCGGGACGGTGCTCTTGATCGCCACAACCAGCGGGCGCCCGACGCGCGGACCCAGCTCGCGGGCGAACGACTCGATCGACGACAGGTCCGCGGCCCCGCTTTCCAGCGGGGGCGTGCCGATCGCAATGAAGACGATCTCCGCGTGGCGGACGGCCTCTTCCAGATCATGCGTGAAGCGGATGCGCTCGGCGTCACGGTTCTGCTGCAGCAGGTCCGCCAGCCCGGGTTCGAAGATCGGGCACTTCCCCGCGTTCAACTCGTCCACGCGGGCGCGGTTGATGTCATACCCGAGGACGCGGTTGCCCGTGTCCGCAAGGCACGCCCCCGTGACCAGTCCGACGTATCCGCTTCCTGCGACCGTAATACGCATGCTCGTTTCTCACTTGACCGGACCTTCCCCAGTCCGCGTTCCTAAGATGTTATCGGGCAAAGTCGCTTGTTCGACCAGCCAGGCCGGGACGCATCCCTGCCGGTTGTTTTACGCCTCCCGACCCCCGATCGTTCGTCTTCGCAGCAGGCGGTGCGCTGACGGCCACCCTCAGACAAAAAGGCCGAGGACGCCGTCAAGGGTGCAATTCGGGGGCGCGGTCGGATTCAGTCCGGTTTCGGCGCGGCCGGCTCGGGCGTGGGAGACGCCGGTAACGGGACGTCGGGGCGGATCCCCGCCGGTCGCAGACGGCTGTAGCGGGCGTCAAGAGCGCGGTTCCAGCTCTTGACGCGTTCGGCAAGCCGGGTCAGCAGCGGGGTGGGATCTCCGACGATCTTCACGGATTCGATCGCGTCGCCAGGCTCAAGACGCTGCACCACGTCCAGCCCGCCGCGGACCTGTCCGAAGATCGTGTTGCGCCCGTCCATCGTCGGCATCGACCGCATTGTGATGGTAAAGCGGCAGCCGTTGGAGTCCGGTCCGGCATTGAGGAGGGAAACGCGCCCGGGGCGATCATGCCGGAGCGCCTCCGTGAACTCGTCCTCGAACTTGTATCCCGGCCAGCCGATGCCCTTTCCGAGCGGGCAGCCGCCCTCCACGGCCGTCTTCCCGACGACCCGATCGAACGTCAACCCGTCGTAGAACCCGCGCTGCACGAGGTTCACGAAACTGGCGACCGCCACCGGCGCCTCGTCGGAGAGAAGCTGAATTCGGATCTCGCCGCGCGCCGTGGTGAGCACGGCCTGAAGTCCGCCGGCCCGCACGGAGGCGTTGCGGGTTTCCTGGACATCGCCGGTTTCCGGGGTTTCCTGCGCGGTCCGGCCGCTGCCGGGTTCCTGGCGAGCGACCGGCGCCGCGGCGGCGTGGCTCCACGCGAGCATCGCTAAGATCCGGATGCCAGTATTCATGCCGATCATGCCCTCGCCCCTGATACGCGGGATGTAACCCGCGCGACACGCGGGACGCAAGCAGGTGGGTTCCGGAGGGAAAACGACGCTCCGGCTTTTTCATTGCCGACGTTCCGCCGAGCACCGGGACCGAACCTCAACCGAAACTGGTCGTAACCGCGATCGCGTCCTAGAATCAGCCGAGTTAAAGGTCTAGTTCATCGGGGGTCGGAAGGAGTCATCATGAGCTTCGAGGCACGCGGGGAGGCGGTGGTCGGCGTACACGATGTAGAAGACCTGAAGCTCATCTACCGCGTTCTGCACGCCCACCTGGCGGAGCACCCGGACCTGATGGACACGCATTTTCTGATCGAATTGCAGGGTTTCCTGCACGCCCGGGCGCGCGACGAGGGCGTCGACACAACGCACCACGGGGCGTGGGACGCCTGGCTGGGCAATACGGACGCCGCTCCCTGCGACGAGCGCGTGCGACAAAGGCGGACGATCCGGCCCTGAAATCCCCTCGAAATACCCCCCTCACTCCGGTACAATGCGCATCCGCAATGCGTTCGGGCATCGCGGATTTCTGGAGAGGGACACAAGATGATCGTTTTGCATTTACCGCTGCGCGGCGGGCTGATTGCCGCTTTGATCGCCTCAGCCGTCAATCCGGCCGCGACGGCGCAGGACTCGGCTTTCGGTGGCTACGTGCGTCAACCGCTCGACGGACCGGCGCATAACTGCATCACTCCCCGGGAGCATGACCACGTCCGCGACCTGCTCGCCGCTTATGAGGCGGCGCACGGGCCGCTTTCCGCGCCCGAACCGGCGTCGTCGTCCCTGCTTTACCCCTTCTGGCCCCAGGCGGGCTACGTTTACGGCGATCTTTTCAGCGGGTTGTTCGTCGATCAGGATCCTTCCTCCGGCTTTCGCGACTACTCCTGCCGCGACTTCACCTACAACACGCACGCGGGGATCGACTGCGGCCTGCGCAGCTTCGCCGAGCAGATGATCGGCGTGCCGGTGTTCGCGGTGCTGGAAGGGACGGTCGTCGCCACGCAGGACGGCTTCGACGACATGAACGTCAGCGGAAAAAACAACAACGCCAACTTCGTCATCATCGACCACGGCAAGGGCCGCCTCGGGTATTACTGGCATCTGAAGAAAAACAGCGTCATCGTCACGCCGGGTCAGCCGGTCGTCGCCGGACAACAGATCGGACTGACCGCGTCGAGCGGTTACAGCTTCGGTCCTCATCTTCACTTCGAAAGCCGCGATCTGCCCGATTACACCGTGTTCGACCCTTTTGCGGGTGACTGCCGTCCCGGCGACAGCGGCTGGGCGGATCAGGAACCGCTCAACCTGAACACGTATTTCGTCGACTTCGCGTTCACCTACGAGGATCTGTTCCAGCACGATCCGCTTCCGTATGAGCAGCCGCGCACCGGGCAGATCGCCACCTCCGACGGTTTCATCTTCTTCTGGATGATCTTCGCCAACCTTCCCCCCGACAGCACCTGGCGCAACGTGTTCATCCGGCCTGACGGCACGACGGCGTACGACTCCGGCGACGTGGAGTTCGGCTGGGATTATTTCATTCGGCACAGCGGGCTTTTCTTTTACTGGTGGATCCCGGACATGCACACGATCACCGGGCGGTGGCGGGTGCAGGTGTATTTCAACGGCGCGTTGATGACCGACGCGCCGATCGAGGTCGTCGCCGAGCGGGATCCGCAGTTCAACCGCCCGCCGGAGCCGATTTCGCTCCGGTTCGACCCGCCCGCGCCGACGGAGGCGGACGCGATCTTCTGCCGCATCGACACCGACCTCGTGCTGGACGACCTGGACTACGACGTCGTGCGCTACGAATACACCTGGCAGATCGACGGGAACGAGGTCCGGCGCGTCACATCGGCGGGACATGCGGATGCGATCCCGCGCGGTCTGGCGCCGGCGGGCTCCGTGGTCGAGTGCCTCGTGACGCCTTCGGACGGGCGGACGACGGGAACCCCGGCGACGATCAGCGCCGTCGTAGGCGACGCGGGATCGAATTGCTCGGGCGAGGAGAAGCTCAAGGCGAGATGCCGGGAGAAACGCGGCGCATTCCTTCTGAAAGCGAAGATCTCCGGCGGCGTTCCGGGTGCGGTGCTTACCTTCCGTCTCGACGACCGCCCCGAATCCGACAACGTGCAGAACGTCAATAACCGCGGCAAGGCAGCAGCGAAGTTCAGCGGACTGATGGCGGGAGAGCACGCGGTCGAGGTTCTTGAGTGCGGCTTGCGGAAAAATGTGACCTGCAAGTAATTCGGAGGCGCATCGGAATCCCGGCAAGGGGCGGCGTCCTCTCGAGTATCTCACGATTTTGTTGCGACCACCCGAGGGGAAGGCAAGGAGGAATCAACAATGTCGTCACGCGGATTCGTGTTGCGGTGGACCGTTGTCCTGGGGTTTGCAGCGGTGCTTGCCGCCTCGGCACAGGGGAATGACCGGCGCGGGGCGTGGGGACCAGTCTTTGACTGGGGACTTCCGGAACGGTTGACGACACCGATCCACGCCAGCGTCGTCGTGACGCGCCCCGGTGGACAGGGTCCGCTCGTCGGTCAGGTCTTCACTCACGGGTATTACGGAACAACGTGGTCCTACCTCTGGAACCCTGAAACCGGAGTTTTCACCTTGATCGACTTCTTCCCCGACGATTCCGCGCGCGAGTGCGGCGACGGGCGACCCGATGCAATGACGTCGCTGTTCTGCTCCGGACACTGCGTCCTGGCTGACGGACAGTTACTCCTGGCGGGCGGCGACCTGATGCACGAGGATCAGAACTGCCCGCTCGGGTACGCCTTCGCCGGTGCGTATTACTCGCACACGATCAACCCCCTCGACCCCTCCCCGACCTACGTCCGCGCCGGTGACATGAACCAGGGCCGCTGGTATCCGACGAATACGATGCTCGGCGACGGCTCGGTCGTGACGTTCTCCGGTTTGACCGAGTGCGCATCCTGCGACGACAACGGATTCCCGATCAGTCCGCTGAACACGGACGTCGAGCGTTACAATCCCGCGACGCGCACGTGGTCGATCATCTCGCAGCGCGCCCTTCCGCTTTATCCCTGGATGCACCTGCTCTCAAACGGGCGCGTCTTTTACGCCGGCCCGGGACGTGACTCCCACCGCTTCAACCCCAACAACGGAACGTGGTCCTTCGTGGACTTTTTCGACCACCCTTACCGCAGCTACGGAACGTCCGTGCTTTACCCCGCGGGTCCGGATCAGGTGCTCGTCATCGGCGGCGCCTGCTGCGGCGACTTCGCAACGAACACGACGGAGATCATCGACCTGTCGCTCAGCTCGCCGCAGTGGCGGCCCGGCCCTGCGATGCGCACCGGGCGCACGCAGTTGAACGCCGTCCTCCTGCCCGACGGCAGCGTGCTCGCCGTCGGCGGGCGCAGCGACTTCGATTTCGGCGGCCCGCAGGCGCAGCCGGTATACCGCGCCGAGCGGCTGGATCCCTTTGCCCGGCGGCAGCGCTGGAAACGGATGGCGAGCATGAGCCGCCCGCGCATGTATCACTCGACGGCGGTGCTGCTACCCGACGGGCGCGTGCTCTCCGCGGGGGGGACCGTGGCCGAGGGCTATCCTCTCGATGAGAAAAACGCGCAGATCTTCAGCCCGCCTTATCTCTTCAAAGGCGCAAGACCGGTTATCACATCGGCGCCGGAGGAGGTCACCTACGGCGCGTCGTTCTCCGTGGTGACGGCCGAGGCGGATCAGATCTCCTCCGTCGTGCTCATCCGTCCCTCGAGCGTCACGCATGCCTTCAACATGGAGCAGCGTTACGTGCCGGTGACCTTTGCGTCGCGGGGCGGGTCGCTGGAGGTCTGGGCGCCTTCCGGCGGCAACGTCGCCCCGCCGGGGTATTACATGCTGTTTATCCTGAACCGCGACCGCGTCCCGTCGACGGCGGCGTTTATCCGTCTGCACTGAGGCGGGGACGCCCCCCGTCCGGTTGAGCCGAATTCAGGACGGCGGAGGAAGTTCAACCCGCACCGTAATGACCTCTCGTCCGCGGCGAAGGACGAACTCGACGGATTCACCCGGCGCCAGCGCCTTGATCGCCCGCTCGTAAGCTTCGGCGTCCGGCGTCTCGCGCGTGCCGACGGCCAGAATGAGATCATCCGGACGGACGCCGGCTCGCGCTGCCGGCGAGTCCTTCAAGACGCGCTCAACATAAGGCAGCGTCGTCCGGTATCCGGCTTTGACGAGACGGACCCCGGGATCGACGGGCGCGACGGCATCACGCTGCGCCGCCTCTGTCGCCGCCCGATCCCCGCCGCCGGAACGCGCCTCGGCCAGAAACGCGCGGATCTCCTCGACCGGGATCGCGTAATTGAGGTTCGTGTTGGTGCGGGTGAGGCGAACCTCACGCCCCAGGACTCCGACGAGCGCGCCGGATGCATCCACGACGGGACCACCGGGGAATCCCGGACTGCTCGTCACGGCGTCGATCGCCCAGACTTCGCCACGGTAAGCGAATTCCTTCGATCGCCGCGTGGCGTCCAGCGGGAACCGCGACATCAACACCCCCTGCGTCACGGAAGGCGCTTCGGCCCCTTCCGCAATGTGAAAAGGATTCCCCACGGCCAACACCCACGCCCCGGCAAACGCCTCCGGATTTTCCGTCACCTCGAAGTGTGCGAACGATCGCGGCACGGACGCCGCCTCGCTGGACGAATCCTCCGCGACCGGCGCAGCCGTCGCAGCGATTTCGCGTCCCGTCGTGAAGGCGCCTGAGATCCGAAGCAGCGCAAGCTGCCGACCCGCGTCCCGGTGGCGCACTTCGGCCTGCCACGCCGAACCGTCGCGCATCACCGCCTTGATCCGCCGGGCATCAATGAGCAGAGACAACACGGTCACCACGTCGCCCTCGGCGGACACGAGCACTCCGCTTCCGTATCCGGCCTCCATCCCGGCGCCGAGTCCGTACAACTTGACCGTCCGGTCCAGGGCGGCGTCGACAAGGGTGGAGGCTTGTGTCGGAAACGAATTCGGGAGCGACCCCGCCACGGTCTCCTCATGCCGGTCGGAATTCCCCACAACGGAACCAGCGTCCTCCTCAGGCGTCGGCATCAGCGGAAACGACACCGGAAGCTCGATCGGCAGAGGTTCGAGGCGACAAACCGCGCGCGACGTCTGCCCGCTTCGCTCATACTCGATCGCCAGCGGCCAGTGCTCCGGGTAGGTTCCGAGCAGGCTGGCATAATGATTCGCGGAGGTGATCCGATGTCCGTCGATCGAAAGCAGGCGATCGCCCGGACGAAGCCCCGCGTTGTACGCCGGCGCGTTCTCGAGCATCCGGTCGAAAATGACGCCGCGACCCGGCTCATCGCGCACCGTCGCCTGCAAACTCCCGTGCCGCACCAGCCGTCCCTCGCGCAGTCCGGGAAGAAAGCGGCGGATCTGGTTCGCGGAGATCGCGTAGCCGACGCCGACGTTCAGGCGGCCACGGGAGTTGATCGAGATGCGCCCGTTGATGCCGATGATCGCCCCGGAAAGATTGAAAAGCGGTCCGCCGGAGTTTCCCGGGTTGATCGCGGCATCGGTCTGGATGCAATCGGAGTAAAGGAGATGATCGCCCTCGCCGTACTGGTACCGGTGAACCCCGCTGACATGTCCGAAGGTCACGGTCGGCGTGAAATCTTCGGAGAGCACAAAGGGGTTGCCCATCGCGATCACTTCATCCCCCACGCGGACGGCGTCGGAGTCGCCGAGACTGACGCAGGGAAAGCGACCCCGCGTGTAAGCCTCTCCGCGCGACGTCGCCCCGCCATCTGACTCGCCTTCGACTTCGCCGAGACGGAACATCGCCACGTCGCCGCCCGGATCGACGCCCAGCACATGCAGGGCGTACAAACGCCCGTCGGACAGTCCGCCCAGTCCGCGGCGCGTCTCCAGCATTTCCGCCACGACGTGAAAGTTGGTCAGCCCGTGACCGTCCACGTCGATCAGAACACCCGAACCCCCGCCGCGCTGCAGCGGATCAAAAATGCACACGACCGCCGGCGCCAGCCGCTCGACGAGCGCGACCCGACGCGCCTCCGCCTCCTGAACCCGGCGTCTCGCGGATTCGAGGCTCGCCGCGTCCTGATCGCGCGCCGTCACGGTCGATGCAAGCGAAAAAAGAACGAGCGCCAGACCGACCCCCCCGGATTGACCTCGCCGAATCAATGCCTGACCCGCCGGAGCGGCGTCCGTCAGGAACAAGCGGCGTCGCGCACGCCCCGGCTTCGTGAACGTCACGTTCATCGCCTCAGGCCTGAAGGTTTGATGACGCGGGCGTCAGCCCAGTTGCCGAGATCCCCGATGTCCACGCCGTCCGCCGTGTCGCAGATCAACGTGAGCGCATCCGTCCCGACGATCGAGAGGCACACCTCCACGGCGCGGTCACTCGGCGTCAGCCGTCCGCTGTCGTAGACGGTCTTGCCGTCCGCTTCCACGCGGAATTCGACGCTGCCTCCCGGGCCCGCGGCGTCGTCCACGCCGACCACCGCGAAAAAGAACTCGTAATCACCCCCGAGCGCATAAGTCACTGCGGTGCGCGCGTGCATGCCGACGCCCTTCGGGAAGTCGCGACCGTCGAGCCGGAGCGGACCGCGCGCGGCGTTCTCATCATTTCGCGCCGGACGAGCAACGAGCAGCACGCCCTCGACCTGCTCCTTCGCTCGCGGCAGGTCGGAGACGTACACCACCCGCGGATTCAGGTGCTCGATCCGCGTCACTTCTGCGGAAGGAACCGCGACGCTGACCCCTTCCGTCAGGCGCACGTGAAGCATCTCGCCCCCGCCGCTCAACGATCCGGGGAGAATCCAGCCGCGCCGGGTGTGAACCCGGAACCCGGGCGGATCCTGAGGATTCAGCGGCGCCGCCAGCACGACCCCGTGCATGCGCGCCGTCCGAAATGTCCGGGACTCGCTCCCCGCGCGGAAACGCCCGGTCTCTGCGCCGAGCGACTCCAGCACTCCGCCGACCGTCCGCACTTCACCGCCCGCGCATGCAATCAGGACGTCTTCACCCGCCCGCCGGGCATGCAACGCCGTCGTAAACGCAGCCTCGCCGTCCGGACATGCTCCCTCTCCCGAGAGCCGGACCGCCTCAACGACCGACAGCGGCAGCACCCGAGCCTCGCCGTCAGGAGTATTGATCGCGATCCCGCCTGACGACTCATCTCCCAGACTCGCCTGGATTTGACCGCCGCCAGCCAGGTATACGATCACATTCCCCTCGCCCACAACAGGCGATGCGGGGGGCACACCAGTGAACGTGATTTCCAGCACATCCTCGGCGGGGACGATCGTATCTACATCGTTCTGCTGCAGCGCCGCACCCGCCTCAGTCCACCCCCGCCACGCTCCTGACACGCGCCGCCCGTCAACAAGGCGGAGTTCCGCTTCTGCGGATCTCATCACCGGCAACATCAGCAGAACGCTGGCACAGATTAACAACAAGTCTTGAACCCCCGGGCAGGTGGATGTCGCCGCGGCTCACACGCTCACTTCGGTTCCCTCGCCAACTGCTCGTAATACTGCTCGACGAGCTTCCGGTATCTCGGCGGAAACGAGTCGCGCAACGCCTGAAGAACCTTCTCCCGCTCCGCAGGCGGCAGCGCGCCCCACGCCTCGCCGGGATTGATGTCCCGGACGCTCAGATGCTCGCGCACCGCGCCGTCAGGGGGGAGCTGCGACTGCGGCATCGGGCTTTGCGGCTGCGAGGGATTCTGGCGCGGCGACCCGCCTTGCGATCCGTCGTCCGGTTGATTCTGCTGGTTGCGCTCCCGCTCCTCCGCTTCCTCGATCATCTGGTCGAGCAGGTCGATCGCCCGCTGCTGACGCGACTGCACCTGCTCTCCGGTGTCGCGGTGCTTGAGGCGGCCCGCCGCGAACGACATCAGGTCGCTGACTTCACCGATCTGTCCAGGTGTCCTTGCTTCCAACTCCGCGAGCATCTGTCGCGCTGACTGCGTAAGACGCACCGGTGCGTCCGGATGCACCGTCAGAAACTGCACAAGCTTCCGCGACGCCGCGTCATATTGCAGGTTCTCAAGCAGCGCCGCGGCGTGACAGAAGTCGAACTCGGCAAGTCCGTAACTGTACTGTCCGATCCGCTCCCGCCGATCGCCCGCCAACGCCTCCACCGTCTTCAAGGCCGCCGCGGCGTCCCCCGCGTCCAGCAACGCCTTGACGTGCAGCACCGTGGCCGCCGCCGCCAGATACGGATCCTCCGCCTCGCTTAACCGTCCCGCCGTCTCCGCGCATTCGCGATGATCATCGCGATCACGCGCGTCCAGTGCGGCGCGAAACTCGGCGTGAAGCGACGCAAGCGCCTCCGTCAGAAACTCCGCCTCATCCGGCCTCGGCGTCGCCCCCCACTTCCGGAGGATTTCGTCACGCACCGCGGTGTCACCCCCGGTCTGCGCCTGAAGGGACTCGACGAACCGCTCCGCCGGTGACTTCTGCGCGGGCTTCTCCTGCGCGATCGCCGTCGCCGCCCCGCAGAAAAATCCGCATGCCGCAATGAACGCCTTCATGCTTGATCCTCAATCCGCTCCGAACCCGGTCATTCCTCCTCCAGCCGCTTACGCAACTGACGTGCAATCTCAAAGCACTCCTGCTGCCGATCCGCCGTCTGCGACAGCGTGCGCTCCAGCGTCACGTCCGCATCAGGATCCGCCGACCGCGCCTTCTCGATCATCACCGTCCGATCGCGAACCCGCCCCTGCGCCGCCCGCAGCAGCTTCAGCTCCGCCGACGTCGGCAGGAGCGGCGCGTTCTGATCGGACGGCGCGCCCTGATCCTCCTGCTGCTGGCGCTCCCGCTCCTCCTCCTGCATCTTGCGCACCGCCTCCAGCAGCTGACTGAGCGCGTCGAGGATCTCCGCCTGCACCGCCTGAGTCACCGCTCCAGTCTGACGCTGGGCGAGTCGGTCCGCCACAAGGCGCATGTCTTCGGACGCCTGCTCAAGGATTCGCGGAAAGACGATCGTCGTGCCCTCCTCCTCCAGAATGTGCAGGCACGTGTCGACAATTCCCGCCAGCGATCGTTCTCGCTCCGACAGCCCCGCCAACGCCAGTTCGAATGCCCGATCCGCTGCGGACACCCCTGACGCGTCCAAGGTCGCGGTTTCCTCGTTGATCCGTTTCTGCTTGACGTAAAGGTCATGAAACCGCGCCTCAAGGTCGCGGAGCATCTCCTCACGCTCCTCACGACGCTTCTGACGCAACGTGTCCTCCAGTTCGCGCTTTGCCTGCTCCAGCGCTTCGACTGCCTTTTCCTGGTGCTCCAGCGCCCCCTCCTGATCCTCGTGTTCGAGATCCTCGGCCGCATCCTGCATTTCTCGCTCGGCGTCTTCAATGCGAGGTTGAGCCTCCGATCCGGGGCGCTGGCGGTTCGGTGACGGCATTTGCCGGTCAGACTCGCCCGACGGCCCGCTTTGCGGCGGACGCATATCCTGCGAGAGCTGATCCGCCTCCTCTGCAAGCCGTCGCTGCTGACGCGCCAGATCCTCCTGCGAGGACGCGGGCGACCGCTCGTCCGCCGCCTCTTTCAACGCATGCACGGCGCGACGCAGCGCTTCCTCGGCTTCTTTCTGCTCTGACTTGGCCTGGGGACCGTCCGCCTCCTGCAACGCCTCGGCCGCTTGCGCCATCTCTTCTGCGGCGGACTTCATCGCTTCAGCGCCTTGATCGAGCAATGATGAAGCGGATTCCTCCTGCGGCGCGGCGTCCGAACGCTCGCCTTCTTCAGATTCGTTCGGGTCAGGAGGGCCCAACCGCGCCTGCGCCGCAGCCTGCTCGACGGCCTCCGCCAACGCGGCCGCTGCTTCCGCCAGCTTCCCTTGTTGCTGCGCCTGTTGTCGCGCCGTCTCCGCATTCATCCCGCCAGGCGCCGCCGCCTCTTGCGACGTCTGCGCCGACAAGTCCGCCTGACGGTTCAGAATCTCCTCGGCGCCGCGCAACGCCTCCTCGACGCGCTGCTGCAATCCCTCCCCCGACGGATCTCGCGTCGCCTCGCGCAGTCCGCGCTGACGGTCCAGAAGTTCCTCGAGCCGCTTCATCTGCGCCTGAAGGTCGGCGATCTCCCGCTCGCGATCCTCATTCCGGCTGTCCCGCTGGAGCAGCACCGCAAGCACGGTCTCAAGGTCCGCCACCGCCTCGTCCTGAAGCGCGGTCGTCGAACGCAGATCCTCCCCACGTTGCAGACGGCCCACCAGATCCGCGAGACGCTCCGGAGCGCCCAACTCCCCCAGCCGAGTCAGCGCCCGAGCGAGCCGCTCCGCGCTCTCCGGCTCTTCGACCGCCAGATCCTGTTGCAGCCTGAACATCCGGTCCCGGAACCGCTCGACCCGGTCGCGGATCATGTCCTGCTTGACCGCCAGCGGTTGCGAGGGAGGGGTGGTTTGTATTCCGGACGACGCGGCAAACCCCCGGCTCTGGGCGATGCCAACCCAACTCGACACGGCCAGCACCGTCCCCACGATCACGCTTTGTCCGCGCATAACACCTCCGCAGACTCATTCAACCGCCTTCGACAGCCGCCGCCGCCTCATACAAGGATATCGGCCGCGACACCCTCATTATACGGTTCAGACAATCTTTCATTCCAGAAAGATCGCCCGCTCCGCGCCGTGGCGCCTTCCTTCTTCGCAACCCCCAACGCCCCGGACCGTTCCCGACGCGATTTTACACCCCTGGTCTCCCTGCGGATTCTCCCTGCACCGTTCTGGAGCCCTCCTCATCGGCAAGCCGCTTGAACATCCGGTGCGCGATCATCATGAACACCAGCGCGACGATCCAGATCCCCCACCCGATCCACTGCCAGAGGTACACGCCGAGCAACGTCGCCACCGTCCCGCGCACCCCCGTCAACGTGACGTGGATGCCCATGTAAAGGTCTCCGCGGGCGCCGCTGGCGAAATGCAGGTGCCCGAGGCTCCACGCCACTTTGCCGCCGCCCATCCCGAATCCGTAAGCCACCGCCTGAAGCGCAAAACACGACATCATCATCACCGGTGAGATCGGACCCACCGCATCCCGGTAAGTCATCGCCAGCTCCCCGGCGAGTCCCAGCACCGCCGCCACCCCCCAGAACCAGCAGTTGATCACCCGGAAGCGAAGCACGCCGACGCGATCAAACAAGCCCCCCCACTGCCGCAGGCTTCCGAACGTCAGCAGGCGCGGCATCGCCGTGAAAAGCACCGTCCCGACCCAGTACACGTCTCCGCCCCAGCCGTCGATCTCCCGCGTCACCAGAACCGTCAGCACCGCCATCACCAGCAAATTTGAAAGCCCGAGAAACGTCTGCGCGCTGAGATAACGCGCGTACGCAGGATCCGCCGCGATCGCCTCGTGCATCCGACGCCAGACCCGCCCCGGCGACCACTCGGACAGCTTCTCCCGGGTCGTTAGCCGCTTGTCCCCTGAACGCAGCGCTTGTTCTCGCTGTCGGCGCCTTCTTCCCTCCCCCCGCACACGCATCCGAAGCAGAAACACCAGCGACAGCAACCCCGCCGCCGCACAGACCTGAAGGACAATGCCGAAGGCCCGGGGATCTCGGTCGCAGATCGGCGCCACGATCAGCGCCGCAGACGTCGACACAAAAAGGTTGGCTGCGTGCAGCCGCGCCGTGATCCGGCCACGAGAGGTCGCGGGATAATTCACCTGCCAGATCGCCGGCCGTAACGTCAGAACGCCGGCCAAAAAAACCTGAGACAAGCCCAGACAGAAGATGAACGCTCCCGCCCCGCCGCGGGTCGGCGACGCCAGCGACGCGGCAGCCGCAAACAGCGCCGTTCCGGCGACGAACAACGCCTGCACCGCAAGTTTCGGCGCCCGCGCCAGGAGCATCCCCCAGTACACGCTGAAAAGATAGGACGCCGTCGGAGTCGCCGTCGCGATCGCCACCATCGCCGCGCTCCCCGAGAAGCTCTTTGACACAACGAGGCTGCCGAACCGCCCCTCGACCAGTCCGGCCAGCATCGTCCAGAGGATCGTATGCTGATACTCGTGAAGAAAATTCAGACGCGCCGACAAAGGAAGTGATCGAAGTCGAAGCAGGTCCACGGATGCCGTCTCGCTTGCCGCACGGCGCCAACTCCGCCGCTCCCCCCACGTTTATCCCTGCGGCGACGGCGTCGCAAGCGCGGTCATTGCCCGGCGGCCTGACCTGCCGTATCCTCCCCTTGCGTCACCGACCCCCGGCGACGGTCAGCGAACGAGGCTTTCCTTGCGAAAGATAGACGGACTTGAACACGCAGCGCCGCTTCCCGGCGGTTGCGTCCTGACGGTCGGCAACTTCGACGGTGTTCATCGCGCGCACCAGCATCTGCTCAAACAGGCAAAGACCCTCGCCCGAGCCTCTCTGCCGCTGGTGGTCATGACGTTTGAACCGCACCCCCTAGCGATCATCGCGCCGCACCGCGCGCCGCAACGCCTGACCCCGCCGGACGAACGACTTCGATGGTTCGAGGCCTGCGGCGCCGACGTCGTCGTCGTCGCTCGCAGCGAACCCACCCTGCTGGCGATGACGGCGGCGGATTTTGTCGAGCATGTCCTCGTCTCGCGCTTTCACCCGAGGCACGTGATCGAGGGGCCGACCTTCGGGTTCGGACGCGATCGGACCGGGACGAACGAACTTCTTGCAACCCTCGGCGTCCGCTTCGGGTTCACCGCGCATGTCATCCCTCCTCTTTACCTCCCCGTCGATGGTGCGGAGCGCGCGATCTCAAGCTCCCTCGTCCGGGAGTGTCTTGTCGCCGGGCGCCTCGACGTCGCCAACGCCGCCCTCGGACGTCCTTATGCGCTGATCGGTCGCGTCATACCGGGAGACGCCCGCGGGCGCACCCTCGGTTTTCCCACCGCGAACCTCGACTGCGGCGACCAGCTTGTTCCCGCCGACGGGGTCTACGCCGCTTGCGCTCACGCGCCTTCGGGTCGCTTCTCCGCCGCCGTCAACATCGGCGCAGCCAGGACTTTCGGCGGCATCGACCGGCGCATCGAGGCCCACCTTCTGGATTTCAACGGCGACCTGTATGATGCCTCCCTGCGGCTGGAACTCCTGAAGTTCCTGCGAAATCAGCGAACGTTCGCCTCAGCGGACGCCCTGAAGACGCAGGTGATGCGCGACCTTGACGACGTCCGAGCGTGCATCAAACCGGATGCGGAGACCGTTCGGGGATGATCATGACCTTGTGGGTCACCTTGTTGTTGATCGAGGCTCCGCCAGACCGGCGCCCGACGGATCCGGGCGGCGTCACCGAGCGCGTAAGCGTCTCTACATCCGGCGACGAGGCGGACGGCATGAGCATGATGCCCGACATTTCCGCCGACGGACGCTTCGTCGCCTTCGAGTCTGGCGCCGGCAACCTCGTGCCCGATGACAACAACTGTGCATCCGATGTCTTCGTCTTTGACCGGCTGACGCACACCACCGAGCGCGTCAGCGTCTCTTCGGCTGGCCTTGAGGGCAATGCCGGAAGCCAGCGCCCTCGCATCAGCGGTGACGGGCGTTTCATCGCGTTCCAAAGCAACGCCTCGAATCTCGTCTCTCATGATCTCAACGGCTGCACGGACATCTTCGTCCACGACCGCCTGACCGGAAGCACGACGCGCGCAAGCGAAGACGTTCTCGGGACAGAGGGGGACAACGCCAGCATTCACCCCCGTCTCAGCTCCTGCGGGCGCTACGTCGCGTTTCACGCCGCCGCCAGTTGGGATGAACGCGACGTCAACGGACAGTGGGACGTGTATCTCAAAGATATCCTCACCGGCGACCTCGAGCTCATCAGCCTCAACAACGACGGCGCGGTCGGAAATGACTGGAGCGAACACTGCTACGTGTCCAGCGGCGGACGCTGGGTCGTCTATCACAGCAAGGCCACGAACCTGGTTCCTGACGACTACAACGGCAAGGATGACATCTTCATCTTCGATCGCGCCGAGAGGCGCACCCGCCGCCTTTCCGTCAACGCCGCCGGCGGGGAGTCCGACGGCAACAGCGCGTTTCCCGCGATCTGCGGCGACGGACGCTGGGTCGTCTTCGAAAGCGACGGGACCAACCTCGTCCCGGACGACACGAACCGCCAGCGCGATGTCTTTCTCTGCGACACCCTCGCGGGCACATTGAGGCTGATTTCCCGCGCCGACCAGCGCCCCTCGGATGGCGCGAGCATGAGGGCGCATATCAGCGATGACGGCAGGTTCGTGGTCTACGTAAGCCAGGCGACGAATCTGGACCCGCGCTTTGCTCCGTCGGCCGGCGCAAAAATCTACATTTACGACGTCGCCGCGAAAACGACTGCGCTCGCAGGGCTCACCGCCGTCGGCATGCCGGCGGAAGGCGGCTGCGCTTTCCCGATGATATCAGGCAACGGCGCCGCGATCGCCTTCGTCGGGTTCGCTTCCGACCTGGTTCCCGGCGATCGAAACAATCTCGCCGACGTCTTCGTGCGCGCCGCAGCGCCTTATGACGGAGAATCCGCCGCCGCGATCCTCCCGGTTTCAGCGCCGCCGAAGAACGCGCTGCCTGATCCTCCTGCCGTCGGAAGGACGCCCGATCCCTGATGAATCCGCTCTTGCAAGCCTACGACGACGCCGCGAACCGTGCCGCCACGCTGCGCAGACCGCTCCTTTTGTCGCATACGAAACCGGACGGCGACGCCTTCGGCTCACTTGTCGCCGCGCGCGAACTCCTTCGCACCCGCGGTGCCGACCCGCTCGCCGTGTCGTTCGATCCGCTCCCGAGAACGTACTCCGTGTTTGCCCGCTTCGAGCCTGTCCACGTCCTCGGGCGCGATGTCCCCCTTGCGGACCTCGACCGCTGCGACGGCGTGATCCTTCTCGACACAGGAGCCTGGAACCAGCTTCTTCCTCTCGAAGCCTGGCTCCGCGCCTCCTCCCTTCCGAGGATCATCGTCGATCATCACGTCACGCGCGACATCCCCGCGGACGCGATCATCCTCGACGAGTCCGCCGCCGCCACCTGCCTCATTCTTTATCACTGGGCGGATCACCAGGGGTGGACGCTGTCGCCCGACGCCGCAGCCGCGATCTTCATCGGCATCGCCACCGACACCGGCTGGTTCACACATTCGAACACGACGCCGGACGCCCTCGCCGCCGCCGCCAGGATCGCCGCTCTCGGCGTCGCCCCCAACGAAATGTACCAACGCCTGTATCAGACGGACGACGCGGCGCGGCTGCGGTTGCGCGCTGCGGCGCTTTCGACAATCGAGTTTGCCGCCCAGGACCGGCTCGCCATCCTCTCCGTCGATCAGGCGACCCTCGCCCGCGTCGGCGCCACCCTCGCGGATACCGAGAACCTCATCAACGATCCCCTCAGCGTCCGGTCCGTCGTCGTCAGCGTGCTGCTGGCGGAGCAGAAAAGCGGACCCGTCCGAGTCAGTTTTCGCAGCAAGGCCCCCCTGTCCGGACTCTGCGATCTGGACATGGATGTCGCCGCGGCCGCCGCCGGCTTCGGCGGAGGGGGACATCGCCGCGCGGCTGGAGCAAGAGTCGAAGGCCCCCTCCCGGAAGTAAAACGCCTCGTCGTCTCGCGTCTCACCCGTCTGATCGAAGACGCCGACGCCGCCCGGAGAACCTGAAACGCCGGCGCCGTTCAGACGCCCAGCACACCCTCGACCGCCTCGCGGACATCCGATGCGGAAACGTCCTCCGCCAGGCATGCCTTGCCGATCTGCTCCAGCAGCACGAAGCGCGCTCGGCCCTGAACCGCCTTCTTGTCCGACGCTAGCCGCGCCATCACGACGTCCACGTCCACGCCACCCACCTTCGCTCCGGCCTCCCCCAGCGTGGACGGCAGCTCAAGCGACCGGATCAGACGCACGACCCGCCCCCCTTCCGCCGGCGACAGTCCGGACCGCCGCTGCGAAATTCGGCATGCCGCCGCCATCCCCAGCGCCACGCATTCCCCGTGCCGCAAACCGTATCCGCTTGCGCTCTCGATCGCATGACCGATCGTGTGCCCGAAGTTCAGCAGCGCCCGCTCGCCGGTCTCCTCATAAGGGTCCGCCGAAACTACGCCGCTTTTGATCTCGGCGTTCCGCCGCAGAAGCACTTCCGTCGCCGGCGGATCCAGCTCCAATATTTTTCCGGCGTTCTCCTCATGCCACGTCACGAACGCCTCGTCGAACACCACCGCATGTTTCACGGACTCCGCCAGTCCCGCACGAAAATCGCGCGGCGGAAGCGACCCGAGGCATTGCGGATCCATCACCACCAGGACCGGGTGATGAAATGCCCCGACAAGGTTCTTTCCCGCGGGCAGATTGATCCCCGTCTTTCCGCCGATCGACGCGTCGATCATTCCCTCCAGCGTCGTCGGGACATTGACGTGCCGGACGCCGCGCATCCACGTCGCCGCAGCGAACCCCGCCACGTCGCTGACGACGCCGCCGCCGAAGGCGATCACCACGCCTCGCCGATCCAGCCCGACGCGCGAAAAAAACTCGTGCAGCGCCGCAACCGTCGCCCCTGACTTCGATGCCTCACCTTCCGCAAACGTGAACGTCTCGCACGGCAAATCCGCGCTGCGCAGCGATCGCGCCACCCGGTCGCCGAGGATCGCAAGCACGTTCTGCTCACTGACCACAACACAGGCGGAGGGTGAAAGCGACGTCACCCACGTCCCCGCGCGATCCACCTCTCCGCAACCCACCACAATGCGAGTCGCTACGGACCGCCCGGACATTCGAATCTCCAGGTCACGGGTCATCTTCAGATTCCGTGAGGCGCGATGAGCAAAACCCCCGCGCATGAAAATCCCGGCGGATCGACCGTGTCAACCCGCCGGGCGCTTGACTGTGTCCTGTCTTCTAGTAGCGGCGCGATCCGCCGCCGCCACCGCCGCCGCCGTAACCGCCACGACCGCCACGACCCCCGCCGCCGCCGCCTCCGCCGTAACCGCCGCCGGAGCTGCGGTTCTCCTTCGGCTTCGCCTCATTGACGGTCAGCGCACGACCTTCGTGCTGCTTGCCGTTCAGCGCCTCGATCGCCGCCTGCGCCTCGCTTGCCGAACTCATCTCGACGAATCCGAAGCCCTTGCTGCGACCGGTGTCGCGGTCATTGATCACCTGCGCCGACTCCACCGTCCCGTGCGCCGAAAACAACGACATCAGATCGGCGTCCGTGACCGAATACCCCAGATTCCCAACATACAATTTCTTGCCCACGCAGTTCACTCCTGTCTTAAGGGCTTATGACCCAACGTTTACTTTCAGGATCACGTTGAAAGAGGCCGACCGCTCGGCCTGGAGGAAGGAGAGTACAGATGAGCAAAAACGTGCGCCGCCTGAAGGAGTTCGCAGCTTAAGACCCGATCGTCTGATCCAACCAGTCTACGATCTTATGCTCGTAATCGGACCTTAGCAAGCCCCCCTCAAAAATATATATGAACACCCTCTGACGCTGCGGAGAGTGATACAACACCCCTTGCAGGGCTGAAAGGTACCTCTCTTCCTGCGGACTGGGTAAGTCCCCCTAAGAAACGCCTGCTATCCCGCCACCCGCTTCAGTTCGGTTCGGACCGGTTCACCCCGCAACTGCAACGTCACCAGTCCCGCCAGCGGCGTCCCCGGCAACGCATGACTCGCCGCACCCCCCGACGCCTCACGCATCGGAATCGGACTGGCGGGAACGCCCGGCTTGCGCTGAATCCCCCCTCGCATCAGCCGCACCGCCCAGCCGATCGTCCGCCGGAACGTCTGAACCAGCCCCCACATCCCCAGCGCCTGCATCCCGGCGTCCGCAAGATACAACCGGCTTTTCGGCTTCATCAGCGCCGACACGAAACGAAACGGATTATAAAAGTACAGGTAGGCCGCAAGAATGTTCAATTGCTTCCGCCACGGCTGAGGATGGTTCGACGCCACCACGTAATTCGCATCCAGCATGTGAGGCTCGACTTTCCGCCCGCCCGCGCTTTCGTACACCAGCCCGGTCGTGAACGCCTCCTCGTACAATTTCGAACCCGTCGCGGGCGTCATCATCAGCACCTGAAGACTGATCGCCCCCGCACGCCGAAGCAGACGCACCTGGTTGAGCAGTCCGTAATCCCGCCCGCGCGTCGCCAGCGGCTGCGTGTCGTGGTGCATCATCATCGGCATCGGACAGATGCCGTGTTTCCGCAGGAGATGAAACGCCTCCGTCGTCTTGTCCACGCTCTGGCCCTTCCGCACCAGGGTCGCGGTCATGTCCTCCACGCCCAGCCACAGCGCCCGCACGCCCGCCCGCCGCACCTCCTGCAACTGGTCGCGCATCGCCAGCGTGTCATGCACCGTCACCTCGGTCCCCCACCGGATGCGCTTGCGGAACGGCTCTCCGCCGATCCTCGTCCGCGCCAGCGCCTCGATGATCCGCGTCGTCCGGTCGTGATCGTTGAAGAAATTGTCGTCCGAGCCGAAAAAGTAGCGCAACCCGAACTCCCGGTGCAGCGACGTGAACTCCTCAACGATCCGCTCGGGGCTTTTCAACCGGTGCTGGCGCTGGTTGTACGCAGGAATCGGGCAATACGGGCAGTTGAACTTGCACCCGAACGTCAACACCAGCGAGGCGATCGGCGAATACTTTCGCACCTCGGAATCCGAAAGCGGCCGTGGCGACAGCTCCTCCCCCTTCCCCGGCGGCTCCAGCAGGCGGTACCCCGGCACCGGATGCGGAAGCTCGTCCAGATCACTCACCAGCCGCTGCACGCCCGTGTCCACCAGTTCTTCCGCAGCGCCTTCAGATCCCGTCCGCGCGTACACCAGCCCGGGAATCGCGTCCAGCAACCCGCTGTTCCGCGCTCGCAGAAACGCCTCTCGCAGCGACGAATGCGGATCGCGGATCGAAAGCACCGTCTCCAGCAGGCTCAGCAGAACGTATTCCTCGCCCGTCACCGCTACGTCCGCCCCCGACGGGTTCCTCGGATCCGAACTGAACACGTCCCACGGCTCGTAGATCGTTTTCGCCCCGCCCGCGATGATCAGCGGACGATGCGCCGCGTCGATCCGGCACGCGTCACGGATCAGCGCTTTGCACGCCTCCGTGTGTATCTGCATGCTCGACACGAGGAAAAGATCGGGCACACGCCCGTCCAGGCGCATCCGGGAAGGGCGGAACCGGCGGTTCCACTGCTGAAGGACGATCCGCGTCCGCGCAAACCCCGCGTCCGCCAGCGCCGCGCCCACCGCCCGAACCCCCGCCGGCGCCATCCGCATGTCCGCGTATATGAAAGGCAGCATGCGCGTCCGGTGATCGAACGCACACGCCACGACCGTCGTCAGGTCGTGCGCCGGCGCCATCCGCCGAAGGCGCTGTCGCAACTCCGTCAACGCGCCGGGCCGCAGCAGCTCATCCCCGCGATGTCGGCGCGGTAGCTCCATCCTTGCTCCTTACAAGAAGGACCGTCGCCGCCGTTCCACGGGCGGCCCATCCTGAGTCCTGCTCAACGCCAGCGGACGCGCGGCGCAGGGGTTTCCCGCCCCCGGCCCGCAGGCAACGGAATTGTACTGCTATTCCGCCACGTGTCGAGATCGCCCACATGCCTTTGGGGCAAGCGCCATGACCTTGGTTTTGGCCGTTTTCCTGGGGGCGGGTTCCGTGAATCACGACAAAAGACGCAGGAGTCAAGGATTCGTCTCACGCCCCCGAAATCCCAGGGGAATCAGAACCTCAAGCCGCCCTTATGCAATTCCTGACCTTGATAATCCAGGGAGTCTCCTTCCTTCAAAAAAGGGGGCAACGTCGAGCTAACCTCATTGCAACATTGCGATTGCACTGGCCGTCATGATGCCCTCGTCGGGCTTCACGCGGCCTGAGGATCCAGATGCAGCATGACGGTTCGGCTCGAAACACGTCTAAGTGTAAGAATCCTGATGGATACCTCGGATCCACTTCCGGGAGCGGCAGCTTCTTTTCGACGTTCGATTCGAGCGCACTCCCTCACCTTTTTCCTCAAGGAGACTGATGTCATGTACAAGCGAAACAAGGAGCGAGGATGGGCGATCAGGTGCCTGAGCGCCTTGATAGGTATCGGTCCGGGGATCGTTTCAGCGGACGTCACCATCACCATCCTCGAAACAAAGGGAATCGTGTCCGTCAAGAAGGCCGGCGAGCGGAATTACAGGCGTCTGGCGCAAGGTGAGACGCTCTCAACCTGCGACACGATCAAGTTGCTTCACTCCAATGATGATGAACTCTCGATCGTATCCTCAATCAAGTGGGTCCGCGAAGGGGACTGTCCCAATAAAGGCAAGGCCGTCTCAACCGCGGATACAGAGAAAACCAGGACGCTTCACGTCGGCACCGACATCGGCAATCCCGGACCATTGCCGCCGGGCGGCTATTTCGATTTGCTGCTCGACGACGACGCGAAGATTTCCACCGCCACCATCATCGAAGGCCAGTCCTGTGAAGGAACCGGGCACTGCGGCCTGAACAGCCCGATGGCGCTGGCGGTAGCGATCGAACCCACGCCCCCCGAGCACGAGACGGTCTTCAGCGGAGAATACGGCTTCAACCTCGAGGGTCAGGAGTACACCCACTTCATTAACTACCCTCCCAATTCGATCCCGCTGGTTTCGGTTCCGTACTTCGGCCCGTTCAGCGGAGAGCATATTCTTGTTCCACCAGGTCAAATGATCACTTGGCACGCTTCCGGTGTGTTCGAGTTGTCGGAAGCACCCCCCTGTACCGGAGCCGAAGATCTCAAGGTCACGGCGTGTCGCCAAAGAGCCTGCGGAAGCACGTTCAAGGCGAAACTCTCCAGGGCTTTGCCTGGATCGCCCGTGACGTTCACGAGGGACGGGCGTGTATTCGACAGGGCCGTGGTGAATGACCGCGGCAAGGCCGTGGGCAGGTTCTGCGGCGAGACCTCCGGCTCCCACCTGATCGGTGTCGTGGAATGCGAATCGGCGGTCGCCGAGAGCAACTGCCCTTAAGCTCGACTCTGCCGTTTGGAAGGAAGCTCAATCGCTCGGCCTTGTTGGTCGAGCCGCGTGAGCCGGATGCGCCTGGGGAGTTCTGATATCTCCGCGTGAATCAGCGACCTTTTCATGACTGTTTCTCAGCACGACCGTCGCCAGCATGGCCGTGACCCTTCGCCGTTGCGGCGACAGCTCGCTCCGAGAATCAGAACCCCCGACCCTTCTGGAACGTCGGACGGGAAAAAGATGTCCTGAACGCCGAAGCGAGCGATTCCACCGCTTGGGGTAACGTGAACCTGCCTGCGCCCGTCCGCCTTTCCGGCGGACGGGTTGGCACGTCGAACCCCTTTCCGATTGTTTTTAGCCCCGGATTCATAAAAAACCTGCCGTACGAGACGACAGAAGTCGAAATGAAAGGGTTTAGGAAAATGGGCTACACTTAGTCCGTCCGATTGGTCCGATCTACAAATGAAACCGTTGGCGGACGTCGACACCGACGCCCGTTTCAGATGTAATCCGGGGTATCATGTCCACCACCGCCGTGATTTTCGACCTTGACGGCACGCTGACAAAGCCGATACTTGATTTCGACCTGATCCGGCGAGACATAGGCATTCCCTCTGGACCGATCCTTGAAGCCCTGGAGCGCATGGGACAGGAGGATCGCAGGCGCGCCGAAGACATTCTCAATCATCACGAAGCCCACGCGGCCACCCACTCCACGTTGCAGGAAGGGGCGCGCGAAGTGCTGCTGGCACTGCGACGCCGCGGTTATCCCACGGCCATCCTGACGCGCAATGCCCGGCGCTGGGTTGATGTCGTTGTGTCAAAACACCGGCTTGAGGTGGACGCCGTTCGCACACGAGAAGATGGGGCAATCAAGCCGGCCGCGGAACCGGTGCTGGATCTCTGCCGCCAACTCAAAGCCGATCCGACCGCAAGCTGGGTCGTGGGGGATTATCTTTTTGACCTGCAATCCGGAAGGCTCGCGGGGACGCGCACCATTCTGATGATCGGCGACGGCCCGACACCGTCTTTCGCTTCCGCGGCGGATCACGTCATCCGCCGGCTCGCGGAACTTCTGCCCCTGATCGACCGCAACGGCCCCTGAGGCGGCTGAAGGTGAGGATGCCGACGACACGCATCAGAACACTTCCTTCGGAACGATGATCCGGATCGGTTGACCGAACGTCTTGCGCCCGGCGGGATCCTCGTACGACACGATGAACTCCACTTCCCGCTCCAGCACGTCGTGCGGCGCCCACGACAGACGCATCACGTAATACTGCCCGAGCGTCGTCGGGTGCCGCTTGTGCGGCAGCGTCCGGGTCGGGGCGCTGAACGTCGTGATTTTCTCCCGCGACACTTCGCCCTGCGCGTCGCGCCCGCGGTAATACATGTCCACGATGAACGTCCCCGGCACGAGGACGCCGCGGTGCTCGTTCTGAGGAATCAGAAATATCCGGAACTGGATCCCCTCCGGCTTCTCATCGCGCACCGCATCCATGTTCAGCCACGGATTCGCGCTGCGCAGGATCGAGACCGTCTGAATCCGCGGACCCCGGTAATTCCGCCCCCCGGACTCGCATCCCGCCGTGCAGAAAACCAGCAATACCAACCCCGCCGGAACCGACCGCCGCACCATCATGACGAGCCACCGCCCTCGGCCCGCGCGATCTCTGTCTTCTCTGCGTCCTTCTTCACCGGCGGCGATTCCTCGGCCGGCTTATCCGGCGGCGGCTTCGGACCGTACTTCGTGATCGGCTTCGAAAGGTCCGGTCCGTAACGCCGCGGTTTCGGCCCGTAAAGCTCCCGGTTCGCAGGCGTCGCACCGTTCCCGTTGCTCGGTCCCGCCGACGGGGCGTTGGGATCCTGCGGACCCATCAGCGCCGCGTCCGGCGTAATCCGCAGCCCCTCCATGAAACGGTGCGTCTTCACCCAGTCCGACGCCTCGCCCATGTCCCGCTCGCGCCCCGACATCTGCCGCGCGTCCTGCGGCGTCCGGAGCACCTCCACCGTCAGCACCACCATCAGCTCCGTCCGCCGGCTCACGTCCGTCGCGGATCGGAACAGCGGACCGAAAAGCGGAAGATCTCCGAAAATCGGAACCTTCGTCTCGCCGTACTCCTGGCTCGACGTGATCAACCCTCCGAGCACCACCGTCTCCCCGTCCTTCACCGTCACGCTCGATTCCAGCCGCCGCTCGTTGATCACCGGCGCCCGCAAACCCTCCGTCAGCGTGATCGTCTGATTCGAAAGCTGCGAAATCTCCGCCAGAATATCCATCCGGACGTAGTTGTCCGGCGTAATGTGCGGCGTCACGTCCAGCTCGATGCCTACATCCTCGTAGTCGAACGACGTCTGCGTCCGGGCGCTCGTGTCTCCCACGTTCGACGTCGTCGGGATCGGAATGCGGTCGCCGATCCGGATGTTGCCCACCCGGTTGTTCTCCACCACCACCGTCGGCCGCGACAACACTTCCAACCGGCTTTCCGTCTGCAGCGCATGCACCAGGAACCCGAAATCCTCCCCCGTGATCGTGAACGAGAATCCCGTCCCCGATCCGATGGCCCCGATGTCCGTCCCGATCACGCTATCGAATGCGTCGTTGTCTCCGATCACCGTCCCGTTCGGCCCCAGCACCGCCGTCTGGGAGAACTCCAGATCCTGACCCGCGAACTCGATGCCCAGCTCGAGACGATCGTCCAGAATCACCTCCGCCACCATCACGCTGATCCGCACCTGCGGCTCAGGCCGGTCAAGCTGCTGCACCAGCTCCAGAATCTGCGGCAGCTTCCGCGGACTCGCCCCGATCACCAGCCCCGCCCCGCGATCCTCCTCATCCGTCCCCCCAATGCTCACCAGCGACACTTTCTTCTCGCTTCGCTGATATGACGAGGTCGATTCCTCCGTGTCCTGGTACACTTCCTCCTCCTGCTGCAACCAGTCCTGAAGCGCCTGCGACAACTGCTCGGGCTGAAGCGTGTTCGGCCGGTACACGTCGGCCAGCCGCTCCTGCACATCCCGCGCATCCAGAATCCGCACCAGCCCCTCCACCATCTGAAGGTCGATCGGCGCCCCCGCCGCCACCACCGTGTTCGTCCGCACGTCCGCCACGAAGCGCAGCGTCTGCCCCGCCAGCGCCGGAATCCCCTGCGACGGGAAGCCCATCAACTCGAACGTGCTGCGGATGTTCTGCTCCTCCTGATCCCCGGTCGCGCTGCCTTCCTCATAAAGTTCGCGGAGCATCTCCACGACCGTCTCCGCGTTGCTGTTCCACAGCTCGAACATCCGGATCTCGTTCACCGTCGGGCGGATCTGGTCGATGCTGCGGATCATCGACTCCAGGGCGTCGATGCTCTTCTCCGGCGCATACACGAAGATCGAGTTCGTCCGCGGATCCGGCGTGAACCGAACGTCCTGCCGAAGCAGTTTGTGCTCCACGAACGTCCCGTCGTCCCGCTCCTCGCGGAACGTCACCATCACCGCCGACTGCTCGTCCTCGTTCTCCCCGAAGATCGCCTCCTGAAGCACCTGCGCGAAGTTCTCCGCCAGCGCCTGCTTGAGCTTCACCACCCGCACGCCCTGGTTCCGCACCGGCAGCGTCGTGTCCAGCTTCTCGATCATCACCGCCACGTCCTCAAGCTGCGACGACGATGCCCAGACGATCAGCGCGTTGCTCCGAACATCCGGAACCACCGCCACCGCGTCCGGACGCCCGGAGTCCGCGTCGCCGCCTGACTCCGCGAACAACTGGTCCAGCCCCTCCGCCACGTCTTCCGCCCGCGCGTACTGAAGCGGGAAAATCTCCACCTGCTTCGCCAGCGACGACTTCTGATCCAGCAGCTTCAGCAGGTCCGACACCACCTTGTGATCATCGCGCGATGCGCTGATCACCAGGCTGTTCGCCCCCTCAAACGGCACGATCACCACCGGCGTGCGCTCCGCGCTGTCCCCGCCCCCCTGCGCGCGGTCCTCGAACAACCGCGTCATCTTCGCCGCAAGCGTCACCGCGTTCGCGTGGATCAGCGCATACGCCTCCAGCACCGCCGTCGTCGGGCCCGACTCCACGTCCAGCTTCGTGATCAGCGTCTCCACCCGCTCCATCGCGTCCTGCGTCGCCGCCACGATCAGCGAGTTGCTCCGCTCGTCCGAAATGAACGTCGGTTGGTTCTCCTCGCCCATCAACTGCGTCAGCCCGTCGAACAACTCCTCGAACTTCGTCTTCATCTGCATCGCATCCGCGAACTTCAGCCCGAAGATGCGGATGCTGTCCACGGCCGACTCCTGCTCCAGGCTCTCGACAAGCTGCTTGATCTGGGCGAAGTCCTCCGGACCTGCCGCCACGATCAGCGAGTTGCTTCGCGTGTCCGCCACGATCACCGGCTCATCCGGAAACTGCTCCGCTTCCTGAAGGATCGCAATCTTCCGCTGCCACAGCTCGACGATCTTTTCCGCCATCGTCTCCGCCGACAGGTGCTTGCACTTGATGATCCCCAGTTGCGTCAGGTTCCGGCTCGCCGGCACGTCCAGCGACTTCACCAGCTCCGTGATCTCTCCCAGGTTCTCCTCGCTCGCCGACAGAATCAGCGCGTTGTTGTTCACGTCAATCGTCAGGAACACACGCTCCGCCTCTGACGGAATGGATCCGACGGTCTGGCTGTAAGCTTCCAGCCGCTGCTCCAGCATGTCCGTCAGCACCTTGCCGATCCGGATCGCGTCCCCGTTCTGAAGACGAACCAGCCGGATCGGATACTTGTACCGGTACGGCTTATCCAGCCCCTCCACGATCCGCTTCGCCAGCGCTACCTGCTCCGGACGGCCCGCGATCACCAGCGTGTTCGACCGCTGATCCCCCGTCACCGAAAACGCATACGCCAGCGCCTTCGCCTCAGGCTTCCGCGGCACGCCCTCCGGATTCGGCTCGCCCGGATCCGGCAGAATTCCCGGTCCGTCGTCGAAAATGCTCGCCAGCCGCTCCTCCAGGTCGTTCGCATCCGCGTACATCAGCGGGATGATCTCGACGTCCACATCCTCCGCCAGCGGAACGCTGTCCAGCAGCCGGATCAGCTCCGCGAAGCCCGGAATGTTCTTCTCCACCGTCGCCACGAGGATGCTGTTGGTCCCCGCGTCCGCGATCAGCTTCACCGTCCGCGACACGTCGATCGGCTTGATCACGTTGATCGTCCCGTCCTTCGGATCGACGATCGACAGGCTCAACCGCAAGATCGCCTCATTCGCCGCCTCCGCATCCTCCGGCGAACGCAGCAGCGTCTCCAGCACCGTCCGGAACTCCTCCGCGTTCGAGTGCAGCAGCGGGAACATCACCAGCTTCAGCTCGCCCCAGTCCTCCTTCGGCGCAACGTCCACCGCGTCGATGATCGCCTGAATCTTCTCCCGCTCCGATTCCGGCGCGAACACCTGGATCGTGTTCGTCGCGTCGATCGCCTTGATCGCCAGCTCCCCGCTCTTCGCCCCGAGCTGCGTGCGGATCTTGCTCAGCATGTCCTGCACCTCGCGCAGAACGTCGCTCGCCTTGCGGTTCCTGATCTCGAACTCCAGCCACTTTCCCGGAATGCTCGGCGGCAGGGCGTCGATCTTGTCGATGAGCATCAGGATCGTCTCAATGTGCTCCGGCAGCGCCGCGACGATCACCACGTTGTCCCCCGCCGGCGTGATCTTGAACTGATCCTGCGTCCGCCCCGTCGGCGCGGGAAACACGTCCCGCAACGCTTCCGTCACGATCCGAGAAACTTCGTCCGAACCCTTGTTTTCGAGCACGACCGGTTCGATCACCTTCGTTTTCTGAAACGCATCGAGCATGAGGATCAGGGCTTCGAGCTTCTGCACATCCTCCGGATTGCCGCGCAGCACGATGTTCCCGCCGACCACCTCGACCTTCAGGTCCGCGCCCGACAACCCGAGATCCATCGAGTTGATGTAGCCCAGAAGCTGATCCCCGGAGAGATTCTTGAAGGGCACGTCGAGTTGCCGCGCCCGCATCGCCGGCGTCTGACCCTCCGCGGGAACTTCCCGCTCAGGAGGCGCCTGCCCCTCTGCGGCAACGTTGCGATCCGCAGCAGCCTGCTCCACCGCCGCCTCCGCCGCCTGCTCCTGCCCCGTCATCTCTGAAACGGCCGCCCTGGCCTGCTCTTTGATCGCTGCGCTGTCCGCCTTGCCCTTCGGTTTCCCCGTCTTCGGCGCCGCGCCGGCAGCCTTGTTCTTCCCCTTCTTGCCCTCAGCCGCTTTTTCACCGGTCGTCGGCGCCTCGCCCGTCGCCGGAGGCTGCGCCGCTCCGCCTTCCCCAGCGCCGGCGTCTGCCTTTTTTCCCGTCCTGGCGTCGCCCTTCTTGCCGGCCTGCTTATCCGCCTTCGCGTCGCCCTTCTTTTTGTCCTTCTTTCCGCCCTTCTCGGCGTCTCCCTCGGCGGGCGGCTGCTTCTTCCCCGGCTTCGTCTCCGTCGAAGCCGAAGGCGCCTCCTGCGCCGGCTGAAGCGCGGCGTTCGTTGAAACCCGCCACGGTCCGCACACACCCGTCGCCAGCCCGGCGGCCGCCGCTACGCGAAGTGTCAATGTGATTGCCGCCCGGTTCATTCGTCTTGAGTTCATGAGTCCTGCTCGTCGTATATCCCCGGGATCGAACGCAACCCGACCCCTCGCCCTCACCGCCCCGCGCCCTCACTGCCCCGCGCCCTCACCGCCCCGCGCCTGGATCGAACCCCGCCCCGCTGCCCTTCACGTTGCGCAGCGATGCAAAGGTCAGGAAGCTCTCTTGCTCGTCCGGTCCCCACCGCGCCCCTTCGGAAGCGCCCCGCCTCCCGCACCGACGGCCCTGACGCTTATACCCCGACGACCCCCTGCGGACTCGCCGCGCCTACCGCCGCCTCCCCGAACCGCTCGAACTGCTCGTGCCCTCATCCTGCTGTCGCAGCATGTCGATGATCGCCTGCACGTCATCCGCGCTGAGCTTTTTGATCGGGACCAGCCGCGTCTCCTCGCCCCCCGCGGGCCCCCGGCTGGTCAACTGCGCCACCATCTCCCGCACCTGCGGAAACAGCGAAGGCGCGCCCGTCACAATCAGCGACCGCGTCCGCGCATCCGGCGTGATCGTCACGCTCCCGCGCGACGTTCCGCCGCTGCGCCCCTGCCCCGATCCCTGAATCCCCTTGTTGATCGCGTCCGAAACCTGCTGCGCCAGCAGACTCACGTTGTATCCCTGCTCCACGCCGATGATCTCGAACGTCCCCTCCTGATACAGCTCCGAGTCGAGCTGCGCGATGACCCCCGCGATCGTCTCCATCACCTCCGGCTCCGCCACCACCACCAGGGCGTTCGCCGAGGTCAGCGCGCTGATTCGCGCCCCGCCCGACAGCGCCTCGCTCGATCCGCCGCGGCTCGGGCTGAAAAAGAACGGGTTGCGGTTCGATGACCCCGAAGAAGAACCCGGACGTTGCAGGTAACTCTGAAGCGCCGCCTGCGCCTCGTCCACCGCGATGTGCTTGAGCATGAACACGCGGATGTCCTGCTTCTTCGCAAGATCCACGTCGATCTTCTCAATGATTTCGCTGATCTTCTTGAATTCCTCGTCGTTCGCCCGGATCACCAGATTGTTCGTGCCCGGAACCAGCGCCACCACCATCCCGCCGCCCGAATCCGTCTGATCCCAGAAGAAGAACCCCCCGCCGCGCCGGCCGCGCCCGCCCCCGAAGGGATCCGCCCCGCCGGAGAACAAATCCTGAAGCACCGACTGCACGCCTTCCGGATCAACGTTCTTGATCTCGACCACGCGGATCGGCCGGTCCGCCCCCTCCTCCTTGTCCAGTTGCGCAACCAGCGACTGCACATCCTTCAACATCCTCGGCGAGGATGCGATGATGACCGAACGCGAACCCATCTCGGGAAACGCAATGACCGTGTCCTGCGGGTTCTTGCGCCCGCCGGAGGATTGCCCCCCTTGTCCGAAGACGTTCGAGATCGCCTGCGAAACCGCTTGAGGGTCGGCGTAGCTGAGCTTGATCGACGTGATCGTCCGCCCCGTCGTCACCTCCTCCACGTCCAGCTTCGTCAGCAGCTCCTTCACCCAGTTCATCTCCACCTCGTTGGCGAAGACGATCAGGCTGTTCGTCCCCAGATCGGGCGCCACGTACATCGGCTGCACCTCGGTCTTCTTCTTCGCCTGCGTGTTCTGGATGAGCTGGCTGAGGTTCTGCGCCACGTCCTGCGCGTTTGCGTACGTCAGCTTGATCGTCTGCACCGTCCGCTGCGCCGACGACGCCACGTCAAGCTGCGTCAGCAGCATCGCGATCTTGTCGTGGTTCTCCTTCGACGCCCCGATGATCAGGTTGCTCGGCGGCGTCCACGCGGCCTTGATCGTGTCCTCCGGGCGCTGCTTCCCGCCGCGGGTCTGCGCAAACGCCTGATTGACCATCGTCACCACGTACTGCGGGTCCAGATACTCCAGCGGGTAGACGCGGATGACGATCCCCGCATCCTCGTTCGCCGGAAGATCAAGCTGCGAAACCAGCGCCTTCGCTTCCTCGATGTCCTTCGGCGCCCCGCTGATCAGGATCGCGTTCAGCGCCGGAACCGGCGTCACCGTAAGCTGCTGCCCCGGCTGCCGCTTCTGCACCGCTCCGCTCTTGCCCAGCCCCTGCGTAATCACCTGGGCGAGTTCCTCTGCGTTCGCCTGCTTGAGGAAGATGACCTCCCGCTGCGCCCCCAGCCCCGTGTCCACGTCCAGCTCCGCGAGAAGCTGCTGGATCCGCTCGTGATTATTCTCGCTTGCCGTCACGATCAGCGACGACGTCGCCGGATCGACGAACGCCAGCACGAGATCCCGCGCCGACGTCTGCACCGTCGTCTGCTTCGCCGTCCGGCCCTTGCCCGTGCGCGTTGCCGTCCACTCATCGATGACGCTCTTGAGCACGTTCGGATCCGCCCACTGCACCGGATACTTCTTCGTCAGAAGCCCCTCCTTCAGCGACGTCTCCTCCGTGTCCAGCATCCCGACGCGCTCCTCGATGAACTTGAGGTTGTCCTCGTCCGCCAGCACGAGAAGCTGACGCATGTCCGGGTCCGAACTGATGACCACCGTCGTGCTCATCGCGTCGCCCTTCGCCCCGACCGCCTTGAACCCCTCCACGCGCTCGCTGACCAGCGCCCGGATCTTGTCCGCCATCAGGTCCGGATGAACGTGCTTCAGATCGATCACCTTGTACTGAAGCTGCGGCGGCTGCATCTCCTCCAGCGGATTGATGAAGTTGTTCTTGATCTCCTCCTGCATCTTCTCCGACGCCCGGACGATCACGACGTTCATCGCCTTGTTCGCCTCGGCCTTGACCTCGACGCCCTTGTCCTTTCGGTCGCCGTAGGTGGAGTTGATGTTCTTCGCCACCTCCTCCGCGTTCGCCCGGACAAGCTGATACATCGCCGTCACGACTTTCCCGACCGCCTTGTCCGGCGTGTCCAGGTCGGTCAGCGCCATCTGGATGAACGCGTGCGTCTGCGGACCGCCCAGCACAATCAGCGCATTCGTCGCATCATCCGCGTCCACCGCGAACTTCTCGCTGCTTCCGCGGCTGCCCGACCCGCTCTGATACTGCGCCATCATGCCCTTCATCATCTCGAGCACGGCGCGGGCGTTGAGGTACTGAAGCTTGAACACCCGGAACTGAAGGTCCGTCACAATGTCCAGCTTCCCGACCAGCGACTCGACCTGCTTGAACGCCTCCTCATTCGGCGCGGACACGAACAACTTCCGCGTCGCGTCCGACGCCGCCACCGTGATCCGTCCCGCAGCCGTCGACCCGCCCCGACCGCCCCCGCGTGCGGAAGACCCCCGGCTGCCCCCGCCGTAAGCGAGGTTCACCGCATCCGCAATCTCGCTGGGAACGCCGAACTTCACGTCGATGATCCGCACCTCCTGCTGCATGCAGGTCTGCTGGTCGATCCGCTCGATCGTCGCCAGCACTTCCGGCTTGATCGCGTTCGGCACGCTGTAAAAGAGGATCCGCCCGTCGCCGGTCGCGTAGAACTTCGCCCCCTCCGCCGGGGCGCCGCCACGACCCTTCCCCCCCGAGCCCGCATCGCTGAACATCTGCCCCAGTTGCGTCGCCAGCTCGCCGCCTTCTGCGCAGTGAAGCTCAATGAACTCGTACTGCGTCCCCTCCGGCGCCACGTCCAGCCGCGCGATGACCTCCTTCACCTCGGTCATCTGCTCCTCGGTCGCCCGCACCACCACCACGTTCAGCCGCGGATACGGAAGGAACGTCGGCGGAGCGATCGGACTTTGTCCCGACGCCTTCCCGCCCCGCGCGTCGCCCCCGGAGGCGCCGCGCGCCGTGTCGGCGAAGTGTTGATCCAGCATGCCCGCCACGTCCGTCGCCAGCGAGTTGATCAGCGGAACCCACTCCACCTTCCGCTCCGGCAGCTCAAAACTCTCCCAGTCCGCAATCAGCGTCCCGATGAAATTCAGCGCCGGCTCGGGCGCCAGCGCAATGATCGTGTTCGCCATCGGATTGCTGCTGATCCGGATCTGCGCCGGAATGATCTCCGTCCCCGAGACCGGATCGATGATCGGCTTCGGCATCACGCCGCCGTCCGACTCCGCGTCGCGCAGACGCTCCTCCTGCGATTTCGGTTTCTCATCCAGCCGCAGGAAGTCCCGCAGCTTCTTCTCCACGTCCTCCGCCTGAAGCTTCTTCAACGCAAAGATGCGGAACTCGCTCTCCACCTCCTGAGGCCGGTCGATCGTCGCAAGCAGCTCCAGGATCGCCGGGTACATCCCCGTCGGCGCGCGGAACACCAGCGTCCGGTCACGCGGATTCGCGTAAACCGTGATCTGCGTGGATTGCTGCGCCTGCATCTGCGCCAGCATCTGCTGGTTCGGGTTCTGCTGCTGTCCATCGTCGCCCTGTCCCGGCTGGCCCGGGCGCCCCGGTTGACCTGACACGCCGCCCGGCAGCCCCGGCGCCGTCCGTCCTGCGTCCTCCTCCTCCCCACGCCCCGAGCGATTGCCGCCTCCCGCCGCCGCGGCCCGAGCCGCCGCCGCCTGCTGCGCCTGACGCTGCGCCATCTGCTGCATCTGCTGCTGCTGCTGGCGCATCAGGTTCTGCATGTTTCGCGACCCCGCCCCGAACATCTCCTCGATGATGTCCTTCGCCAGCACCGGGTCAATGTACTTCACCCGGTAAACGCGGATGTCCGGCTTCGTCGAAGGCTGCTCCTTCGCCAGCTCCGTCACCATCTCCTCGACGGCCGTCACATCCTCGTACGAGCCTTCGACCACCAGCGTGTTCGTGATCGGATCCCAGATCAGCGAGACTTTCTCGAGTTCGCCTTCGCCCGTCTCACGGCCCACGCCCGTCTGCCGCGGAACAAAGAGAATCCGCGACTCGCCTTCGGGTTCAACCGACGGCGGAGGCGACGCAGAAGCTCGCGGCGCGGGCATGCCCGGCAGCGGATCGTCCCCCGTCACCACCGGAACGTCTCCGTCCCGGATGTCCGTCGGCGGCTCCTCCGACGTCATCCCGCCTTCCCCGACGGTCGCGGCGTCCTCGACGGATTCCGCCGCCCCCTCATCCTCTCCGCGAGACCGGCGATCGTCTTTCTTCTCTGCTCGGCTGTCGCTTTTCTTCGCGGCTTTTTCCTTCGGCGCGGGCTCAGCCGGCTCGGCCTCTTTCTTCTTCTTGTTCTTCTTGCCCCCGGACTCCGGAGGGGCTTCTTGAGTAAACGCCGTCAGGATCAAGCTCGCCGACCGCCCCGCCGACAACGACGACGGCAGCACGCACCCCCCACCGGTCTTCCCCGCCTCGTTCGTCGAAGACGCGCCGCCCGCGCCGTTCGTGCCCCCGCTCCGGCGCGGCTGAACCTTCTCCACACCGTAATCGTCCAGCACGTCCTGATTCGCCTGCGGCGCGAGCTTCTTCGTGATCTCGCGCCCGTCGATGTTGATCCGCTCCGCAACCGACTCCACCGGAACGTTGATCGGCACCGGGATGACCCGCCGCGTCGGAACATCCTTCTCCCCCGGCTTGTCCACCACCGCGAAAACGATCTTCTGAATCTCCTGCAACACCGACAGCCGCGGATGCTTCACCGTCAGCGTGTTCAGATCCTCGTCGTAGCTGATCGCCGGGTCGTCCTCCCACATCCCCGTCACGTAGGTGTCGAGCGCAAGATACGCATCCCAGGCGTCCGCGTACGAAAGCTCATAAATCAACGTGTAAGGCTCGAGCGGTTTGGTCAGCGGACTGTCGCCTTCGCCCGGGGCGGGGTCGAGCTTCGCCAGCAGACTGTCGATCTCCTCCAGCTTCGCCGCCGAGGTCACGATCAGGATCGTCCTCGCGTAGTAGTCCGCCTGAAGATACAGGTCGCGCCCCTGATACGTCCGCGTGCTCTCCCACTCCGGTTCCGACGACGGCCCGAAGAGCGCGTCCAAGCTGTCCTCGTCGCTCTTCTTGCTGGAGGGTTTCGGCTGCGGCGCCGGAGCCTGCGAGCGTCCGCCGCGCGGCTGTGCGCCACTCGCCTGCGGCGCGTCGATCACGTTGATGATCAGATCGACGAGTTGCTTCGGCTCGGCCTCGTTGATGTGATAGAGCTTGACCTGCTGCCCGACCAGCGCCTGCTTGTCCAGATCCTCGATCCACTTCTGCGCCTGATCGAGTTCCGCCACCGTCCCGTGCATGACCACCGCGTGTCCGCCCGGCGCTTCGGCGATGTAAAACTGCCCCGCGCCGCCCGGCGACCCGCCGCCACCCCGACCGGGACGCGGACCCGGACCGCCGCCCCCACCCTGCTCATTGCGGATCATCGCCGAAATCGCGGTCGCAATTTGCTCCGGCTGGGCTTTTTTCAATGCCACGTGGCGCATCGCCCGTACCGACGCCTCAGCCCCCTTGAGATGCTCGATCATCTCCTCGATCTTCGGGAAATGCGCCCGATCCGCGATGACGATCAGCTTGCTCGTCGCCGCCTGCGGAATGAACTGCGGACCGATCGCCCTGGCCCCACCCGGAGCCGGCGGACGCCCGCCGCGCGACGAGGACGGTCCCGTCGATTCCAACCCGACGAGCGACGGCATCACCTGACCGAGCTGCTCCGCCATCGCCGTCACGTCCGTCCCCGTCGGGTACGTGTACACCCGCGTCTCCGTCCCCTCCTCGGGCGGAACGTCGAACTGATGCACGACCTCCTCGATCTTCGTCATCACCACCGCCGACGCCTTCACCAGCAGACGCTTGTCCAGCGGAAAGAGCGTCGCGCCGGCCGAGGCTTGCGCCCCCGGCCGACCCGTCGGGCGGGGGCTCCGCTGAGGCCCCTCGCCTCCCATGTTCATCGCGCCGGACGATCCCTGAAGCACCATCGCTTCCACAATGCTGATGATCGTCTGCGGATCCGCATACTGAAGCGTGAACGTCCGCTCGATCTGGTCCGACGGTTGATCCAGCACGCCGACCAGATCGCGGATCTGCTGCAACTCCGCAGCGCCCGCTCCGAACACGAGGATGCCCCCGTCGGTCGCCAGCAGCTTGCGCGAAGACCCCGACGGCGAGGCGTTGTTCCCGCGCTGCGGACCGGTCGGCGCGCCGCCGAGGAACCCGTTGATGCGCTCGATCGCCTCGTTCGGATCCAGATGCGACAGCGCGATCCGCGTGAACGAGTTCGCCCCGTCGTCCACGTCAAGCTGCTCGATCAGCGCCGCATATCGCTCCCACTCCCGATCCGAACAAAGCACATAAAGCCGACCGTTCTCGTCGTCCGGCGTGAATTTCCCCGCCGACGGACGCGCGCCGCCGCGCGGTGGATTGCCCCCGGTCGGACGCGGCGCCGCCGCGCCCTCGGACGAGTCATACGTCTGAAGCAACGCCACGATCCACGACGGCGTCTTGTGCCGAATCTCCGCGATGTGCAGCGTCGCGTCCCCGGGCGTCGGCTGGTCGAACATCGCCGCCAGCTCCCTCACCCGCGCCACGCCCTCCTCGCTGCCCACCACGACGAGCTGATTCCAGTCCGTCATCGGAAGAATCACCACCCCGTGTGATGACCCCGCGCTCGACCGCGTCTGCGACGGACGACCCGGCGTCGGACGCGGCGGAGCAGCCTCGGCGGCCTTGCCCGACTCCGCGTCCAGAATGCTCTCGATCGTCTGCGCCAGATCGTCCGCGTTCGCGTGCTCAACCGGAATCACGACCGGAACACGCTTCGACTCCTCCGCCTCAACGTCGAGATCCGACAGAAACCTGCGGAATTCCTCGATCCGGATCGGAAGTGCGTACGCCTGAACTTCCTTCCGCTCATCGTTGGGAATGAAGATCGACTCCGGCTCGTCCCCCACCGCGATGCTCAGTCCGTCGCCGCCCGAGCGCGACGGCGCGTTCGCCGCCCCGCCCGTCGGCCGCGCCGGAGGCGTCGGCGTCCGCGGTGCGGACTTCCCGCCCGGCTTCTGCATGAACCGCTCGATCGTCTCCACCGCCTGCGACGGCAAAATGTGCTGACAGGCGATCCGCTGGAACTCCCGCCGGTCCTTGATGTCGATCAGAAACCGCTCCGCCATCGTCAGGTACTTGTTGATGTCGCTGACCTTGGCGTAAATCCCGATGACGTTCGATCCCTCCTGCACCGGCGCAATGCGCGCATAATCCGGCACGAAGCTGCGCAGCAGATCGAGGTTCGCCGCAGACCCGGCCGGAAGCTCGTACTGAACGTACACCAGCTCGTCGTCGTGCGGACGCGCAGCGCGGAACTCCGCCACGCTCGTGAACATGTGCTCTTCCGGCATCTGACGCCAGTAATCGTTGACGCTCAGCACGACGAGATACTCGCCGTCTCGCACGATCGTCCGACGGTTCAGAACGTCCGCCTGCCAGATCGCCGTCTTCACGCGCCGGAACGCCTCTTCCCACGTCATCTCCTTGTCAGCCGGCGCGGCGTAGTACGCGTTCCCCTTCGGAATCTCTCCCGTCGGCGTCAGACCCGACTGACGGCCGAACTCAATCAGCAGATCTTCGTACGTCCCCTGCACGCTGATCACGCCGTAGGTTCTGTCCGCGGCGTCCACCCGATCCCGACCCGGGTCAGACCGCGCGGATCCGGTGCGCGAGCTGGACGCAGTCGGCGTTCGCGCACCCGTCTCACCGTCAGGACCAGCCTGCGGCGCATTGTTCTCACCTTTCAGGACCGGCGCCTTCTCACTAACGCCAGGCTCCTCGGGGTCAGCCGGAGGGACCGGACGGGACTGCGTGCTGGACTTGCTGACGGCGTCGCCCCCGGACGGCAGCGGAGGATCATCCACCGTCGTAATCGGGCCTTGCGGCCGGGATCCGGATGTCGGCTTCTTCACCGGCGGCGCGGATCCGCCCGAACCCGACTTCACTTCAGGCTGGATCTCCGGCTTCATCGGGTCGACCCCGGGAAGCTCGGGCGACTTCGACTTGTCCGTCTCCCCCCCCGGAGCTTTGACGGTGGAATCACCCGAAGGCGCGCCTCCCGACGGCGGCGTCAACCGCCCCGGCTGCACGCGTTCAGCCTGAGGAGCTCCGGTCCCCGTCTTCTCGCTCGAAGTGTCCGCCGGTCTGCCGGGCAACGAGACCTTCCCAGCGGAGGCGCCACCGGGCGTCGACAGTTTTGACTCGCCGGGCTTCGCATCCCCGGGCTTCATCGCGCCGGACTTGTCCCCAGGTTTTGCGTTCACGTCCGCGGGTTTGCCCGCGCCCTTCGGTTCAGCCCCGGAATCGCCCTTGCCAGCAGGTTTACCCTTTTCGCCGCCCGTCGCGCTCTCGTCGGAGTTGTCCGCCTTCTTCGCGGCCTTCTTATCCTTCTTCTTTTTCTTCTTCCCGCCGGACTTGTCCTTCTCGCCGCCGGCGTTCTTGTCCGTCTTCTTCTCTGCCGGAGGCTGCGCAGGCGCGCCGCCCTCCTGCGCAAGGACCGGTCCCGCCGCCAGCGCCAGCATCAATGCCGGAATGATGATCCTAAGCCAGTTCTGAGAATATCCGACCGTCATGATGCACGATCTCCTGATGAGCAATCCTTCGTCGCTGCGCCTTCCCTGACGACGCTCGCGGCCTTATTCCAGTCCGCACCGGCGCATGCCGCAACCGCTTCTAGTTGTTCTCTGTCTGGTGTCCTCAGTTACAGGTTCGTTGCATCAATACGGATCGCAGACCTCCGGTCCGCACGGGCCCGCCAGAACTCCTCGCTCTCCTTCAAGCGCAACAACCTACAACCCACCTCACTAAAGCTTCGTCGTTATCTCACACATCTCACGGCGCCCGCTCGCCCTCATTGCGTCCTCACCGGTTGTCCGGTGGACCCGCCGGTTGAGGGTTTTCTTCGCCTGGGGCGGGCGGAGTCTGCGCACCGTCCTCGGAATTCTCTTCCAGCGGTCCTTCCGGCTGATCCGTCGGGCGAGCCGGAAGACTTTCCCCGGTCGTCCGGTTGGAGGCGCCGTTGCCGACATTCGACCCGCCGATCCGCGTTGACGTACTCAGGCTGCCCGGCCGCGGCGTCGTCCGCGAAGTCGGGGCGTTCGCGCCCGTGCTGACCGGCGGTCGCGGCGGCGTCCCAGGCCGACTCGACGTTGATCCCGGCGAAGGCGCAGAACCCGATCCCGATGAGGACGACAGCGCCGCCACCGTCTCACCCGCAAGCCCCGCCAACGCCCGAATCTCGTTCTCCGTCAACGGCGCAATCCCCGCCGACTTCTCCTTCAGGTCCGGGAAAGCGTCCGCCGCCCCCGCCTCCACTCGGCGACTGAACTCCTCCCCCAGAGGATAAACGTAGCTCTTGTCGTGATAGCGCACGAGCGCCCCGCGCGTACTGGCCGCCTCCAGCATGCCGCCGTCGAATTCCTGCCCGATGTGGATCCGCTTCCGGTTCGTCGCCCGCGCCGTGTCCTGCACGAGCACGCTCGCCCCCTCCGGGTCATGCATCATCGAGATCGCCACCACCCGCCAACGCCCCGACCACGGTTTGCACACCAGCGGATCGGGCGGCTTCGGCGTCTTCGATCCCGTGTCGATCGGCGGCTTCGTTCCCGTCGGCTTCTCGGGTTCGTATTCCAGAAACGGCTTGGCGCTCGCCAGCTTGATGATGTCGGGCTCACCGTGTCGCACGAACGTTTTCGGTTGCGGCGGCAGCTTCTTCGGATCCACCGTGTACGCCAGCGCCGCACGCGGACGCGCCGGCAGCAGAAGCGCCTGAATGTCGAGGGTCAGCTTGATCAGATCCTTCGCCTTCTCCCCGCGCGGCGGCAGGATCGGCGACAGCTTCGGATCCACGACCCGCAGCACGTGAGGCAACTCGTACACCTCGCGCAGGAAACCCAGGACGCTCTCCAGCTTCTGCTGACCGCTGACCGAAAACCCCAGCTCCAGCGCGTCCGTCTTGCCGTAACGCTGCTCGCGCTTCGGCGTCACCTTCAGATCCTCCAGCGCATACTCATGCGCCAGATCCTCAATCCGGTGGTGCAGGTCGTCCTTCAGCTCCCCCAGCTCCAGCGTGCCCACCCGGCTGACCAGTTTCTCATAATCCTTCCGCGCGAATTCATACTGAGCGTTGAACTCCGCCGCCTCGCTCTCCTGAGCACGCAGTTTCTCGATGTCCTGCTCGATGCGGACCAGCGGGACCACCCACCACGCGTAGACGGTCTTGTATCCCACCCAGACCGCTATCAGGACCGCGAAGGTGATCCCCAGAATTTTCGTTCGTTTGTCCATCTCAATTCCGATCACCGCCCCGCACGCGACCCAACGCACACTCGGTCACCTTCCGGACCCCGCCGCATCCCCCTCGTCGCTTTTCTTGCCGGAATCCTTGCCTTCCGCCGGCGTCTCCGCACCCGGATCTCGCGCCTCGTCCGTCGAACCCGCACCGGAATCCGGAGCAGAGATCGGTTTCCCCGTTGCATCCGTCCGAACACCCGACGCCGGTTTCTTTTCCGCTCCGCCGGACGACGAAGTTCTCGGCGGAGGCGTTCCGCGCGTCGAAACCGGCGGCCGACCTGTCGTCGGAACGCGCCCCGGAGGCGACGCCGTCGGGCGACCGCCCGCTTCCTTCGCTTCATCAGGCCCCGTCTTCGCCGCCCCGTCGCCGGGCTGAACCTCTGTCCCCCCGGTCTCAGGGATGGGCGGAGCGTCTGCATCCGGTTTCGCCACCGGTTTCAACGTCGAGGACGCGTCTCGCGGTTCAGTAACGGCGGTATTCGGCTTGTCCTCGTTGTCGGACTGAGGTTTCGCGCCCGCCGCCAGTGACGCCCCGTCCTCGCGCAGATACACCGCTACCTGCTGCTTCAACGCATACTTCGGGTTCGTCAGGTTCCGCTGAAGCACCTGAAGGTCGACGTCGTACCGCGCCCGCGTCGCCCCGGAACGTCGAAACGACTCAAGATCCTCCGCCACCGAAAACGGAAGCCGATATCCCTTCCCCCCTTCGTCTCGGAACCGCGCATCCAGCAGAATCTTCTTCTCCCGCCCGTCCATCCGGACGTCACCCAGAACCCAGTCCCGGTTGTCCGGAAGCAGCGACGCCAGTTGAACGAACTCGTCCAACCACCGCGGCTGACGACCATCGTAATCCTGAAGCTGCTTGACCAGCTTGATGAACTGCTCTTTCTCGCTCTTGTCCTCCTCGAGTTCCGCGATCGACTGTTCCAGTTGCTTCTTCACCTTGAGGTCGTCGCTCACCGAGGACCAGTACACCAGCACCCCCGTCGCCGCCACCGCCGCCGCCCAGCCCACCAGCTTCGGCGCACGACGAAGCTGCACTTGCGCCTGCGTCACCGTTCGCTTCGGGTGCAGAAAATCAAAATGCTGCGAGGGGTCGACGTCGTGCGCCAGCACCAGTCCCAGCACCGACGCAAACCCCGTCGCCTGCTCGCCCTGCTCGGCGCTCCACCCGAACGTCGCCGCCGGGTTGTACAACTCGACCGTGAAATCAAATCGCTGCTGAAGCGCCTCGCACAACGCCCCCTCGACGCCCATGCTTCCCGCGATCACCGCGTGACCGATCCGCTGACCGCGCTCCCGCGCCCGGTAAGCCTCCACCGAACGCGTCACCTCCAGCACCAGCGATTCCGTCACCGACTCCAGCGAGTACAACGGGGAAACGCCCTCAATCCCGGACGCCGCTTCCGAACCCGCCGCCCCCCCCAGTCTGAACGTCCGCGGCTCCGCAAGCCCGCCCGGAACGAACACGTCCGCCGCGCGCGAGAAAGGCAGGCTGTCCGGCGCGAGAACGTCGATCTCCGTCATCGTCGGACCCACGTCCACGAACAACACCCGGTCCGCCATCCCGTCGCCCAGCGCCCGCATCACCGCCGTGCGGCTCGCAAAGGGACGCAGCCCGACGCGCTCCAGCTTCAGCCCCGCCGCCGCCACCACCGACGTCAGGTGCTCCACCACCTCGTTCCGCACCGCCGCGACAAGCACCGGCGCCGTCTCCCCTTTCACGTCGCGCGGCACGGCGAAGTCCACCACCGCCTCCGACAGCGGAAACGGCAGCTCCTTCGATATCTGAAACTCCACCATCCCCGGCAGTTCGCCCGCCACCGCCACCGGAAGGTTCAGCGTCGTCAGGATCGCCTGGTTCCGCGGCACATCCACCACCGCCAGCTTCGCCGACACCCCCTGCTCATCCAGCGCCCGGCGGATCCACTTCCCCAGCGACGACGCATCATTCGCATCCACCTCCGCCGGTATCAGCAATGACTCCACCTTCAGCAGACGCACGCCCTTCTTGCTGACCAGCGCCTCCACGACGCGCAGCATCCGCCCGTCCCACTCCAGGCAGACGATCCGCCGCTTCGATCCGCGCTTTCTCGTCTCAAGGTACACGGAAGCTCTCCTCGTCTTCTTCGCGGATCGGGAAGCTCCCGCCCAGTTGCGTCAGATCCCGGTAGTACATCGTCTGCGCCAGCGGACCCCGCATGTCGTAGATCACCTGAATACGCGTCACCATCCCCACGTGATCGGCGTAGCCCAGCGCCTCCACCGTGAATTGCGTCCCCCGCGCGCAGATCTTCGGCGCAATCTCCACGTACTTCTCCACGCCGATCACGCCCTCCGTCACCAGCCACGCTGTCGTCGATTTCGTCAACGCGTCCAGCTCCGCGCGACGCGCCACGATAGCCGCCACTTCTTCCTCCGCCAAACCAGGCACACATCGCAGCACCAGCTCCGGCGCCGTGTTGATGTTGATCAGCCCGCGGATCTCCATCTCCTCCTCCGCCGTCAGCCGATCCATCAACTGCGGCAGATCCTCCACCGTAAACGGACTCCGCGATCCACCCCCCTCGTCACCCTTGCCCAGAAGCTGCGCCGGCGTCGTCACCGGACGCGTCTCTCCGCCACCACCGCCGCCCCCGCCGCCCCCGCCTTCGCCTTCTTCGTCATCCTCCTCATCACCCTCATCCAGCCGGCCGCGACCGCCCGTGTCGCCGGGGTCGCCGACGTCCCCGTCATCCTCGTCGGCATCATCATCATCATCCGGCGGCGGCTGCGAAGCCCCGGCCCCGCTTCCGCCACGGTCCTGCGGAGAGAACTTCGCCAGCATCACGCGCGACGGTTTCCCGCTCGCCGAAAGCTCGTCGTCGTCAAAATCATCGTCATCGAAGTCGTCTCGCGACGAACCCCCGCCGTCGCCCCCGCGACCTTCACCCCCACGACCCGCGCCCCCGCGACGCGAACCTTCGCCTTCCGTCGGCGGTCCGCCGCGCGGAATTCCCCCGCGAACGTCGCCCTCCGCGCTCGACCCGGCGTCCCCTCCCGGCGGACGCGTCGGGCCGCCCG